>NZ_OX341518.1:0-363670 GCF_946995915.1 Aminobacter niigataensis | reverse complement strand
TCGGGACGGGTGTCGAGGCGGATGCGTTCTGGGAGGGGTTTGCCGCGATCGTGCACGATCTCGGGCCGAAGAACCGGGCGCTTTTGGAAAAGCGCGACGACTTCCAGCTCAAGTTGGACGCCTGGTACCGCAAGCATGGTGCGCCGCACGACATGGCGGCCTACAAGGCGTTCTTGTCCGAGATCGGCTATCTCGTGCCGGAGGGCCCGGCCTTTGCGGTGACGACGGAAAATGTCGACCCCGAGATCGCCACCGTCGCCGGCCCGCAGCTGGTGGTGCCGGTGATGAACGCGCGTTATGCGCTGAACGCGGCGAACGCGCGCTGGGGCTCGCTCTACGATTCGCTCTACGGCACCGATGCGATTTCCGATGCCGACGGCGCCGAGAAGACCAAGGGCTACAATCCGAAGCGCGGCCAAAAGGTCATCGCCTGGGCCAAGGCGTTTTTGGATCAGTCGGCGCCGCTGGCGACGGGCAGCTGGAGCGACGTGACGGGGCTCTCGGTCGAAGGCGAAGCGTTGAAGCTGGCGACAGCTGATGGCTCGGTTTCGCTTCGCGAGCCAAAGCAGTTCGCTGGCTATCGTGGCGCTGCGACCAATCCAGACGCGGTGGTTCTTGTGAAGAACGGCCTGCATGTCGAGGTCGTGGTCAATCGGGAGAGTGCGATCGGCAAGACCGATCCGGCTGGTATTTCGGACATGGTGCTGGAATCGGCTTTGACCACCATCCAGGACTGCGAGGATTCGGTCGCAGCCGTCGACGCCGAAGACAAGGTTGTCGTCTACCGCAACTGGCTCGGCCTGATGCGGGGCGACCTGTCGGAGACCTTCGACAAGGGCGGCAAGCCTGTCACCCGCAAGCTCAATGGCGACCGTGAGTATAACGGCCCGGACGGCGCTTCGGTCTCGCTGCCCGGCCGCTCGCTGATGCTGGTGCGCAATGTCGGGCACCTGATGACCAACCCCGCAATCCGCGACCGCGACGGCCACGAGGTGCCCGAAGGCATCATGGATGCGGCGATCACGGCCTTGATCGCCCTGCACGACGTCGGCGCCAATGGCCGCCGCATGAACAGCCGCGCCGGTTCGATGTATGTCGTCAAGCCGAAGATGCACGGCCCCGACGAAGTCGCCTTTGCCGTCGAGATCTTCGACCGCGTCGAGCGCCTCGTCGGCATGCCCCGCAAGACCATCAAGATGGGCATCATGGACGAGGAGCGGCGCACCACCATCAACCTCAAGGAGTGCATCCGCGCCGCCAAGGAACGCGTGGTGTTCATCAACACCGGCTTCCTCGACCGCACCGGCGACGAGATCCACTCGTCGATGGAAGCCGGCCCCATGGTGCGCAAGGGCGACATGAAGCAGGCGCCGTGGATCAATGCCTACGAGGCCTGGAACGTCGACACCGGGTTGGAATGCGGCCTGTCCGGCCATGCCCAGATCGGCAAGGGCATGTGGGCGATGCCCGATCTGATGGCGGCGATGCTGGAGCAGAAGATCGCGCATCCGAAAGCCGGCGCCAACACCGCCTGGGTGCCGTCGCCGACGGCAGCCACCCTCCATGCCACCCACTACCACAAGGTCGACGTGCACCAGGTTCAGGACCAGCTGAAGAGCCGCCCCAAGGCGCGGCTCGACGACATCCTGTCGGTGCCGGTGGTGGTCCGTCCCAACTGGACGCCCGACGAGATCCAGCGCGAGCTCGACAACAACGCCCAGGGCATCCTGGGCTACGTCGTGCGCTGGATCGACCAGGGCGTCGGCTGCTCGAAGGTGCCCGACATCAACGATGTCGGCCTGATGGAGGACCGCGCGACGCTGCGCATCTCCTCCCAGCACATCGCCAACTGGCTGCGCCACGACGTCTGCTCGCATATCCAGGTGATGGACTCTCTCCAGCGCATGGCGGCGATCGTCGACCGGCAGAATGTCGGCGATCCGCTCTACAAGCCGATGGCGCCCGAGTTCGACCAGTCGACCGCCTTCCGCGCCGCCTGCGACCTCGTCTTCGAAGGCCGCGCCCAGCCCAACGGCTACACCGAGCCGGTCCTCCACAAGCGCAGGTTGGAGCTCAAGGCCAAAAAAGCCCTTTCTGGAAATCGATAGGAACACCACATGTCCGAACTGACCCTTGCCAAGGCCAATGCCATCATCGCGGCGGCCTTCGCCAAAGCCCAGGACGCCAAGATGAAGCCGCTGTCGGTGGCGGTGCTGGATGCCGGCGGCCATCTGATCGCCTTCCAGAAACAGGACGGCTCGTCGATGCTGCGATTCGAAATCGCGAGCGGGAAGGCCTATGGCGCGCTCGCCGTCGGCATGGGCTCGCGCTGGCTCGACACGACCGCAAAAGAGCGTCCGCACTTCATGGAAGGCCTGAATGCCGTCTCCGGTGGCCGCATCGTGCCCGTGCCTGGCGGCGTGCTGATCCGGACCGCATCTGGCGCCTTGCTCGGTGCTGTAGGCATCACCGGCGACACCTCCGACAATGACGAACTGGCGGCCATATCGGGCATCGAAGCCGCAGGCTTCGCGGCAGTCGCAGGCTGACGGGCGGAAGGGCATTCTTCCGCTTGACAATTCCATCTGTGATCATAAAGTGTGATCAAACTAATTGACGAAATCAATTCAGCGCATGGGCTCGGGAGGAACCAGTCCGCAGCACCATGGCGCTTGAGGGCGCGCGGCTAGAATCGCTGCGCTTCGATCCTCGGAGGAGAGTATGAAGGTTGCAGTATTAGGCGCAGGCGCGGGCGGTGCAGCATCGGTCGCGGAATTGGTCCAGGCCGGTCATGACGTGCATTTCTGGGCGCGCTCGGCCGAAACGCTCGAGCCGCATATCAAGCTCGGCGGTGTCGCTTACGAGGGCAAGCTCGGGGAAGGCGTCGCCAGGCCGGCGCTGATCACCACCGATCTCAAGGCGGCCATCGACGGTGTCGACGTCGCAGTAGTTGTCCTTCCGACCTTCTCGCACTCGGCCATCGCTTCGGCGCTGGCAGGGGCGGGCTGGTCGTCCAGCAAGCCTGTCGTGCTCAACCCCGGCCACACTGGCGGCGCGCTCGAATTCGCCGAGACGTTTTCACGCACCGGCCGTGCGGCACCTCCGGTGGTCGAGTTCTCGACGCTGACCTATGTCGCGCGCAAGTATCGCCCCGACGGCGTCACCGTCTCCGGCCGTGCCAAGCAGCTCAAGGCGGCAGCGCTCAAGGGCGGTTCGGAAGTTCTGGAGATCGCAGGAAAGCTCTATCCGGGCCTCACTCCGGTTGCCGACGTGATCGCTTCCGATCTCTCCAACGTCAACATGGTCCTGCATCCGCCGGCGGCTGTTTTGGCGGCGGCCTGGGTCGAGGCGACGGGTGGCAACTTCACCTTCTACGTCGATGCCATGACCCCGGGCGTCGCCCGCGTGATGAAGCAGCTCGACGACGAGCGGCTGGCGGTCGCCAAGGCCTTCGGGCATGATCTGCCCAACCTCGTCGAAGAGATGAAGTTGCTCGGCACGGTCGAGGCCGATGTGGTCGATACCAGCGATTTCCGAGCTGCGATTGCGGGCGGCGAGGCCAACAAGCGCATCAAAGGCCCGGACTCGCTCGAATACCGCTACTACAAGGAAGACTTCGGCCACGGCCTGCTGCCTTTCCTTGAATTCGCGAAGATCGCAGGCGTCGAGACGCCGGTTGCGCATTCGCTCTACAGCCTGGCGCAGATTGCCGTCGGCACCGACTATCGCAAGGGCGGCCGCACCGCCGAGGCGATGGGCATCGCCGGCATGTCCAGGGATCAGGTCATTCAGAAGGTCAGGGCGCAATGAGCTGGAACAACACAGTCATCGCCGTCGTCGCCGGCGACGCCCGCGAACAGGAGATCGCCCGTTGCGCGGTCCGTGCCGGAGCGACCGTCCGCGCCTATGGTTTCCCTTGGCCGGATGAGGGTATCGAGGGTGTCTACCATGCAAAGGACGCTGCCGATGCGTTGAAGGGCGCCGACATCGCGCTGTTCCCGATCCCCGGCATCACCGCCGAAGGCGCGCTGTTTGCACCGAAGTGCCCGGAAAAGATCATCCCGACGCGCGAGATGCTGGACGGCATGAACAAGCCTGGCCATATCATCCTCGGCTGGGGCGACGCCAATCTGAAGGGCCATTGCGAAGCCCTCGGCATCACGCTGCACGAATATGAGTGGGACGTCGACCTGATGCTGCTGCGCGGCCCGGCGATCGTCGAAGGCGTGCTCAAGGTGATCATCGAAAACACCCAGATCACCATCCACAAGTCCAACATCTGCCTGGTCGGGCAGGGCACCATCGGCTCGCTTTTGACCAACACACTCCTGGCCCTTGGCGCCCATGTCCACGTCGCTGCGCGCAACCCGGTCCAGCGCGCTGCGGCTTACGCGGCGGGTGCGGAATCGCTGACGCTCGAACAATTGCCGGAATACCTGCCAAAGATGGACATCGTCATCGGCAGCGTGCCAAAGCGCCTGCTCGAGCGTGAACAGCTGGCGCTGTTACCCAAGCATGCGCTGCTGGTCGATGTCGCGGCCCCTCCCGGCACGATCGACAGGGATGCGGCTGGCGAACTCGGACTGAAGACCGTCTGGGCGCGCGGCATGGGCGCACGCGCGCCGATCACCGTCGGCCGCAGCCAGTGGAGCGGCATTGTCAGGCGCATTGCAGGAATTTTGGAGCAGAAGTCATGAAAGCGGATCTGGTCATCAAGAATGCGCGGGTGGTTCGCCACGACGGCGAATTCCGCGGCGGCGTGGCGGTCAAGGACGGCAAGATAGTCCTGACCGGATCGGACGAGTCGCTGCCCGACGCAACCCGCACCATCGATGCCGAGGGTCGCGTGCTGATGCCGGGCCTGATCGACCCGCACTGCCACCTCGGCGTCAAGTTCCCCTTCGCAGAGGACATGCGCACGGAGACGGCGGCGGCGGCTTCCGGCGGCGTGACGACCGCACTGCTCTACATCCGCAACCTCAAGGAATCCTATTTGCCGTTCTACGAGGAGCGCAAGGCGCTGGGCGAGGAGAACTCGGTCATCGACTTCGGCTTCCACTTCGGCATCCAGCGCGAAGAGCACATCGCCGAGATCCCCGAGATCGTCGCCAAGACCGGCGTGAAGTCGTTCAAGTGCTATTTCGGCTACGAGCCCGACAATCCGATCGGCATCGTGCCGGCGACCGACGGCTGGGTCTATGCGGCGATGCGCATCCTCGCCAAGGTTCCCGGCGGTGTCATCAACGTCCACTGCGAAAACACCCAGATCGCCTCGTGGATCAAGAAGGAGATCGCCGCGACCGGCCGCCAGGATCTCGGCGCCTATACGGAATCGCGTCCGGCCTTCTGCGAGGTAGAAACCATTCGCCGCATGATCTTCCTTGCCGAAAAGACCGGCTGCTCGCTGCATCTTGTCCATACCTCGGTCGGCATGGGCCCCGTGCTGGCCGCCGAGGCGCAGGCGCGCGGCGTGCACGTTACCGTCGAGACCTGCCCGCATTACCTGACGCGTACCTGCTACGACGACGATCTCGACATGCGCGCCAAGATCTCGCCGCCACTGCGCGACCGCAACGAACTCGAAGGCCTGTGGGCCGGTATGCTCAACGGCTCGGTCTACAGCCTCGGTACCGATCACGTGCCGTTCCTGCCCAAGAAGCTCGAGGACCTGTGGACCGAATTCCCCGGCGTCGTCAGCTTCCCGTGGGAGCTGTCGCTGATGCTGCATTTCGGCGTCCATCAGCGCGGCATGCCGCTGAGCCGCCTGGTCGAGCTCAACTCGTTCAATCCGGCGCGTCGTTTCGGCCTGTGGCCGCGCAAGGGCCACATCGATGTCGGCTTCGACGCCGACCTGGTGCTGGTCGACCTCGACGAGGAGCGCACCGTCACCCACACCGGCAAGGGCACCTGCATCTATGAAGGCTGGAAGCTCAAGGGCTGGCCGGTGATGACGGTGGCACGCGGTGACGTCGTCTACGAAAACGGCGTGGTCGCCGACACCAACTACGGCCGTGGCCGCTGCGTGACGCTGCCGGCATGACACCTTCGGCCCCCGATCAACTGGACCTGGCCGGCCGGGTTTCGCTTATACCGGCGCGTCTGCCGGTGCGCGAGGCGGTGGCAAACATCGTTGCCCGCAAGGCGACGATCCGCCAGGAGCGGTTGTCGGGGATCCACAATCCGTGGGGCCATGTCATCGGCCTCACCGATCCGTGGAGCTTTCTCGACCTGTGCGAGAGCGATGTCGTGGTCGACGCCGCGCGGAAGATCATCGGCGCGGACGTCATCCTATGGGACAGCGAACTGTTTGCCGAAGCAGGTAGCTACAGTGAGTTTCTGAGCCAGGGCAGCGAAGGCCGCTACTGGCCGGTGAGCCCGCTTGCCGGCGCGATTATCCTGTTGCCTGTGGGGCGGGAGAAGCCTGAGGCCAGGGCGGTCAGCCTCGATGATATCGGGCCGCATGTGCTTGAAGGGTATGATCCTTCGGAACCGCTTTATGTCATCCGGGTGATGCCGGCGACGAGCCGTTTCGATCGTGACTCCAGGCACCCGGCCAATCTCGCCTGCATGGAAGAGCGGGTACTGGTCAATTATTCCAACCGTCCGCTGTGGCTGCTTTGCGGCACCGACCGGGCGGACAACGATCTGGTTTCGGGCTTCGCGCCCGCCGTGCCCGTCTGGGCCTCCGGCGCGCTGCCCAGCGAAAGAGAGGAGAAATAGAATGCCGTTCGTCGTCGTAGAAATGTGGGAAGGGCGCACTGTCGAGCAGAAGCGCAATCTCGTCAAAGCCATCACCAAGGCCATGGTCGATGAGGCTGCCTGCAAGCCCGATCACCTGCACGTCGTGATTCACGAGACGCCCAAGGACAGCTGGGGCCGCGGTGGCGTGCTCGGCATCGACATGGTGGAGCACAAGAAATGAGCCTCGAAGCCCTCGACTACCGCAAGTCGGCACTGCTGGTCATCGACCTGCAGAACGCCTTCATCCACGAAAAGGGCACGCTCGGTATTTCGGGCGTCGACACCAAGCGCCTGTCCTCGATCGTGCCGCCGCTGGCCAAGCTGATCAAGCGCTGCCAGGATACCGGCATTCCGGTCATCTGGACGATGCAGGAACACTTCGCCGTCGACCAGAACCGCGCCAAGAAGAAGCTGCTCGGCCATACCGCACGGCGCAAGCAGGTATCGGCGCTGGCCGGCAGCTGGGACGAGCAGATCATCGACGAGCTGAAGCCGCTCGCCGATTTCGATCCGGCCTTCGTCATCCGCAAGCATCGCTTCGGCGCATTCTATGAAACCCGCCTCGAAATGATGCTGAAGATGCTGGGCACCCAGCATCTGTTCGTCACCGGCGCGACCACCAATGCCTGCGTCGAGACCTCGATCCGCGAAGCCTATCTGCGCGATCTCGACGTGATTGCCGTCGACGACTGCGTGTCGGGCGTCAACGCCGAGTGGGAAGCAACCGCCAAGCAGATCTGGAAGCAATATTTCTGCGAGATCGCGCCCTCCTCGGAGGTGCTCGACTGGATCGGCGAACAGGTCAAGCCGCGCGTCACCAACTACGGCCACCAGCTGATCATGGTCAACGACATCGACACGTCGGTGGCGTTCTACACCAACCAGCTCGGCTTCACGATCCGGCAGGCCAAGCCGCTCGCCGACGGCCGTCCGTTCACCGCCTTCCACCAGGGTATCGCCCTGATCCACGGCAAGACGAGCGACCATCGCCAGCTCGACCACATTGCCTTCGAGGTCAATGACGTCCGCGCTCTGGACGCCAAGCTGAAGAAGGCCGGCGTGCGCTACTTCAACGAGCTGCATGACGGGCCCTACGGGCTGACGATCTATATCGCCGATCCCGACGGCACCAAGGTCGAGCTCTACCAGGTCGGCGCCACCGCCTGATCCTGGCATTTCTCAAGAGTGCATTCGGCCGCCGGCTCGCCCGGCGGCCGAATTGCGTTTGAGCTGCGGCACATGCCAGGCCGAAAGATCGCTGCTGGCGGTCGGCGCCGGAAAGTCGCCTATCCAGGCGACGCCATGATCAGGATCTTGCAGGGTTGAGGTCGGCATCCCGCCGGGCGGCAAAGTTGATGGCAAGTCGTCCATACATTTGGCCGGATGCTGTTTGCAATCCGGAACTGCCAGCCTGAGTTTTACTACTCAGAAGTACAGTCGCCGCTAGCAAAACTACTTTTTGGCCGGACCATATTCTTGCCTTGACACCAATGAATTGTGATCACACGATGAGATCAAGAATGGACTGGGCACGCAATTCTGCCGCGTCTCTTGGAGGATAGAGACGCGCGTGCCGGGCCGTGTCGGCCCCGCACGATGCCGCAAAAAGGAGGAGAGAAACGTTGTATCGCAAAGGTCTCATACGTAGCCTGGCGCTTGCCGCCACTGCTGCCGTCGTCACTGCTTTCGCATCTCACGGTGCGATGGCCGAGGAGTTCAAAGTCCGTTTCAGCTGGAAGCTGAGTGGCGCGTATGGCTTCTTCTATCTCGGCGATCAGAAGGGCGTGTACAAGGACGCCGGGCTGGAACTGAAGCTCGGCGAGGGGGCCAGTTCGCAGGCCGCACTGGGTGGGTTGATCCAGGGCCAGGAAGACGTGGTGGTGATGCCTGGGATCTTTGCCGTATCGGCGATCCAGAGAGGCATGCCGGTCAAGATCATCGGGGTCTACCAGCCTTCGACCCCGCTTGCGCTGATCTCGCATCCCGACAATCCGGTCAACACGCCGAAAGATCTGGAAGGCAAGACCATCGCGCATGCGGTGGGGGAGACCGGCACGTCCTATCTCGGCGCCTTCTGCGAGATCAACAGTGTCGACTGCACCAAGATCAACAAGATCCAGATGGATTCGCAGACGCGCGTTCCCCAGTTCCTGCAGAGGCAGGTCGACGTCGTCAGCGTCTACCGCAACAACGATTTGCCGGTGCTCGAGGACAAGGCCGGAGCGAAGTTCGTGACCCTCAACATGAGCGACTATGGCCTGTCCGTGCTCGGCGAGGCGATTGTCGCCAGCGATGAGGGTATCGCCAAGAATGGAGATGCCTTGCGCAGCTTCCTGGCCGCCAACGCCAAATCAATCGAAATGATGCGGGCCGACCCGGCGGGAACGGCAGCCGCATTGAAGGCGGTATGGAAGGCAGGGCCTTCGGATCAGGTCCTCCAGCGGCAGATCGAGACGACGGCGGCATCGTTCACGACGTCCGGGGGCACCCCGGTCGGTTGGGTCGACGAGAAGGTCATCGCCAACGCGCTGAAGCTGATCGGCAGCGTCGATGATATCGGCACGCCCCGGCCGCTTTCGGACTTCTACACCAACGAACTGCTGGGTGAGTGAGGCCGACCGCCCGCCTCGGCGACTGAAAGACTGAAAGACTGAACGCGCCGATGCGCATATGCGATCTGCGCCGCTTAAGCGCCGGTTCGACCGTGGTCGAGCCGGCGAGAATGAACAATTTCCAGGAAGCATTTATGTCGCCGCAACAAGATCATTTTCGCGCCTTCATGCCTTATGGGGCGGTCGAAGTGCTCAATGCCGGCATTGGGCCGCTTGCGGGGCTGCGCCTTGCGGTGAAGGACCTGTTTGATGTCTCCGGATACCGCACCGGATGCGGATGTCCGCTCATGCTGGCCGAGAGCGATGTGAAGGCCCGAACGGCTCCTGCCGTTCAGCGCCTGCTCGACGCAGGCGCCCGCTTTGTCGGCAAGACCCACACCGACGAACTGGCGTGGTCGCTCTATGGTGTGAACGCCCATTTCGGTACGCCGGTAAACCCCGCTGCTCCAGATCGCGTGCCTGGAGGCTCGTCTTCCGGCTCCGCTGTTGCCGTTGCTGCGAACCTGGCTGACATCGGCATCGGAACGGATACGGGTGGCTCGGTGCGCCTTCCCGCCAGTTTCTGCGGGGTGTGGGGTTTCCGTCCGACCCACGGTCGCGTGTCGCTCGCCGGCTGCATGGATCTGGCCGCGAGCTTCGATACATTCGGCCTCTTCGCGCGCGACATCGACACGCTCGAGGCTGCCGGAAAGGTGGTCCTGGGCGACGACGACATCGTCTTGCCCGCCCAGCCTCGGCTCCTGCTGGCAAAGGACATGGCGGACAGGCTCGCCGGCGGGCCCCGGGCGGTCTTTGACCAGGCTTTCGCTCATCTTGGTGCGACACCGGCGTCGGTCTATGCGGGACCCGGCGTGAGCGCGGTCTACGAAGCGTTTCGCAAGCTGCAGGCCTGGGACACCAGAAAGTCCGTCATTTCGTGGATGACCGCGTCCGGCATGCCGCGCTCGCGTGGACTTGATGAGCGATATGCCTATGCCATGTCATTGACCGACGATGACCAACTCGCGGCCAACCGTATCCGGGACAGCTTCCGGCAAAGGATGGACGATCTGCTGGGGCGGGATGGCATCCTCCTGGCGCCCGCGGTTCACGATGCGCCGTTCCGCCTGGACGCGCCAGGCGAGGTTTTCGACGGCTACCGCCACGACGCGATGACCCTGCTTTGCGTCGCCGGTCTCGCCGGCCTTCCGCAGATAGTGCTGCCGGCGGGCAAGGTGGACGGAGCTCCCTATGGCGTTTCGCTGATCGGCCCCCGCGGTTCGGACCTGTCGCTCATGGCGGCGGCGCGCATGATCTTCGGGTAGTAGGCTGGGTTCGCGCGGTCGGGCGGGCGCGAGCCCGATCCACAGCAGACAACTTGAGGACCTCGGCCGCCGGTTCACCCGGCAGCCGAATTGCGTTTTGTCGTTCAGCGCGGAGCCAGGCCGACGAGATCGTCCAGTTCCCCATAGGAGGGAAGCGGCGAGGCGATGGGCGCGCCGCTGCGAATGACGATGCGGTTGCTTTCGGGCCGCGACAGCAATTCCGACCAGCAGCGCCCTTCGAACAAGATGAAGTCGGCTGCTAGGCCTTCGCCCATCATGCCCCTCCCGTCGAGGCGCATGACGGAAGCAGGCGTTGCCGATACCGCTCTCGGCCAGTCTCCCACCTCGTGGTCGAGGTGCAGGATCCGGGTCCCCATCCGATAGGTCTCCATCATGTCCAGATCGCCATAGGCATAGAACGGGTCACGCGTGTTGTCGGAGCCGAGCGCGACCGCAATGCCGCGGCGCCTCATCTCGTGCAACAGGGTGACGCCCCGCCATCTCGGCGTGGTGCCGTCGTGGCGCCTGTCCTGCAGGTAGAGATTGCACATCGGCAGCGACACGACCGCAAGTCCGGCGGCCGCGACCGTGTCTAGCGTCCTGTCGACGATCGAACTGTCCTGCGTGGCGAGCGAACAGCAGTGGCCGACAAGCACCTTGCCCGAAAAACGCGCCCGCAGCCCTGCCTCGGCGATGCGATGCAAGGAGTTGGCCGCCGGATCGGCCGTTTCGTCAGCGTGGAAATCCAGGTCGAGGCCGTACCGGGTCGCCGTCGCGAACATGCGGTCGAGCAGTGCATCGATGTCGGGCACGGGGAATGCGACGGCGCCAAATACGCCTCCGGCTGCCGCCACGCGCTGCGCCAGGGCATCGAGGGCGGCTTCGTTGCGGGCAAAGTCGATGCCGACGAGGCAGACTGCCTGCAGGTCGATCCTGCCCCGCCACGCTTCGCGCATCTGCCCGAAGACAGGCCACGAGATCGCATCCTGTGGCGGCGCCGAATCGAGATGCGTGCGCATGGCTGATGTCCCGTAGTGCTGGGCGCAACGCAAAGCGAAGTCCATGCGCCGGGCAACGTCTTCGGCATTCCAGTTGGCCAGCCGGTCGGCGCCTGTGGAACTCATGGCGCCGGGGAAAGACCCGTCGGCACCTGGCGTTCGCGGCAGGATGTGGCCCTTGTCGAGATGCGTGTGGCAATCGACGAAGGTCGGCAGCACGATACGGCCTCCGGCGTCGAGCGAAATGATGCCCGCCGGATGGGGGTGAATGGCCGCCGGGGTTATTGCCAATATCTTGCCGTGCTCTACAGTCAGGTCAGCGAGAAAGAACTCGGCCCCCGCGGTTTCGATGGCACCTGTTCCTGTGACTGCATTGTTGAGACGGACATTGCGCAGCATGTATCGCCCATGCACTGCGGCTGCGGTGATCGTTTCGCGCAGGGATACTTGGTCAGGTGCAGCTATGGTCATCGATATTCCTTTGCAATTGTCACGGCCTTTGCCATTGAAAACCGCGTTGTCGCCAATTCAGGCTGAGGCAGGAATGCCGCAACCCGACAGCGTGGGCAGGCACCAATTCGCTCGGCCGACCGGCGGCAGTTAAAGGTTGCCGTTCAGGGAAAGATCATTTATTGATCACAATATGAGATCACAGATTGCGGCCTGTCAATTTCTGCCCCCGGCCGGCGTCTGTCTGCGGCCGACCGCAGCAACGTCGTTCCTCGTACAGCGCAACTCTTGAGGAAATTGGCGAGAGGCGGAGAAGCGGAATGCGGATAGACAAAGTCGAAGGCGCCAACGGCGACAAAGATGCCGTCAAGCCGGCGCGCGGTCACGTCCACGAGCACGTGCTGAGCTATATGCGCCGCGGGCTGATGGTGGGCGCATTCCTGCCCGGCCAGGTGATGAGCCTGCGCAAGCTGGCGGCAGGTTTTGGCACCAGCCCGATGCCGGTTCGCGAAGTGCTGAGCCGGCTGGTTGCGGCGAATGCCCTGGAGGAGACCAAGGGCGGTTCGGTGCGTGTGCCGCGGCTGGGACCGGAAAAGCTCAGCGATCTTTTCGCCGTGCGCGAGATGCTCGAAGGCATGGCGACCGAGCTTGCCGCCAAGAAGGTGACACCTGCCCTGATCAGCCAACTGACCAGCCTCAACAAGCAACTGCTCGTGGCGATCGAAAAGCGCGATATCCTGAACTGCCTGTCCTATAACCAGAAATTCCATTTCACGGTTTACGAGGCTGCGGATTCCGAAGTGCTGATGCCGCTGATCGAATCCCTGTGGCTGCAGTTCGGCCCGACCATGTACATGTCGCTGCTGATCCCATCGATGCCGTGGAATGCCTCCGACCACGAAGACATTCTTGCCGCGCTGAAGGATGGCAACGCGACTGCTGCCAAGAAGGGCATCGTCCACGACATCCGCACCACCTGCAAGGCGCTGCTCAGCGTCGCCGGTTCGCAGGGCATCGAGCTGCCCTTCGCGCAGGGGCCGGAACTGCAATTCGACTACTGAAATCACGATCTGGGAGGACCGCACCATGGCGGGTAAGTTTGAACAAAATCTCGCGCGCCTGGGCATCAGCCTGCCGGCAACCGTGGCTCCTGCCGCCAATTACGTGCCGGCGCGCCGCCTGGGCAACCAGGTCTACATTTCCGGCCAGGTGCCGAGCGAGGCCGGCAAGGACAAATACACCGGCAAGCTCGGCTCCGACTACACGGTCGAGGAAGGCCAGGCGGCGGCCCGGCTCTGCGCCGTCAACATCCTGGCCCAGCTCAAGCAGGCGCTCGATGGCGATCTCGATCGCGTTGTCGGCGTCATCCGCCTCGGCGGCTTCGTCAATGCCGAGCCTGACTTCAAGGATCACCCCAAGGTCATCAACGGCGCATCCGACCTGATGGTCGACGTGTTCGGCGAGGCAGGGCGCCATGCCCGTGCTGCCGTCGGGTGTTATTCGCTGCCACGCAACGTGCCAGTCGAAGTCGACGCGATCTTCGAGGTCAACTGACCGTGCAGCCTGCCGCTTCGACGATTGACGACAGAATTCCGGTCCATGTGCTGACCGGCTTCCTGGGCAGCGGCAAGACGACCTTCCTGAGGCATCTGCTCGGCGGGCCGGATCTCGCCGATACGGCCGTGATCATCAACGAGTTCGGCGAAGTCGGGCTCGACCACCTGTTGGTGCGGGAAGTATCCGAGGACGCCGTGCTGTTATCCTCGGGCTGCCTGTGCTGCGCGGTGCGCGATGATCTCGTTTCCACATTGGCGGACCTTCTGGCGATGGTTCGTCGCGGCGAGGTGGCGCCTTTCCGCCGGGTCGTGGTTGAAACCACGGGCCTCGCCGATCCCGCACCGATCATGCAGGCGGTGATGAGCGATCTTCAGCTTCGTCGCGGCTATCGGGCGGGCAGCATCGTTGCCACCGTCGACGGCGTCAGCGGCGCCAACAGCATCGGCAGCTTCGCCGAAGCGGTGCAGCAGGTCGCGCTTGCCGATTGCGTCGTCATCACCAAGTCGGATCTCGTCGAGCCCTGGCGGCTCGACGCGCTTGGCCAGGATGTCGGCAAGGTCAACCCTCAGGTCAGGCAGCTTGTCTCCAGCCGCGCAAGCATGCCAAGCGCGGCCGACATCTTCGATCACGAAGAAAGCTGGCAGCCGCGCCATTTCGAAATGGCCGACACACCAGCCTTGGGCAAGCACAGCGACGGCATCGATACCTTCACGGTCGAAGTGACGCGAGAGGTGGACTGGCCTGCTTTCGTCGACTGGCTCGAACTGCTTCTGGCCGGTCGCGGCCAATCGATCCTTCGCGTGAAGGGCCTGCTGCCGGTCAAGGGCGATGCGCGTCCGGTTGTCATCCACGGCGTCCAGCACGTCGTTTATCCGCCGGAGTATCTGGAGCGCTGGCCGGATGGCATGCCGCATGGCTGGCTGGTTTTCATTGCCCGCGACCTGACCCGCGCCGCGATCGAGAATTCGTTGCCGAGCACATTCGCCACCGCGCACTGACGATCCGAAGCCGCTGGCGTCCGACTTTTGCCCAAACATTTTTGTGTCGGCCCTGACGGCTGCGCGCGCTAAGCCGTGCCGAGGCTCGGTCGCGACGTCGCGACGCGTGGCGAATCCAGAAGCGATTTCCGGTGCTTGCGGGAGAGGTCGCGCGGCTGCGAAGTGCCAGCAGAACGCCCGACATTTGTTAGAGGCGAGCTTAGATTCGGCGCTTGACAAAGTTCAATTGTGATCACACTATGAGATCAAGAATGAGGATCGAGAGCGTGAGCTGTCGCGCCTTGTTCGGGGGAGAGAGGCAGGCCTTCGGGCCATAGGGGGCGCCAGTCGGTGCTCGTTTAGGGAGGAGAGAAATGTTGTACGTCACAGGTCTCATTCGCGGCACGGCTCTGGCCGCGACCGCTGCCATAGCCACCGTCCTGGCAAGCCACAGTGCGATGGCCGAGGACATCAATCTACGTTTCAGCTGGAAGCTGAAGGGCGAATACGGCTTCTTCTACCTGGGGCAGGAAAAAGGCCTCTACAAGGATGCCGGCCTCAATGTGACGCTCGGTGAAGGCGCTGGCGCGCAGGCGGCCCTCGCGGCCCTACTTCAGGGCCAGGAAGACCTTGCAGTGGTTCCTGGAATATTTGCGATCACGGCAATCCAGAAAGGCATGCCGGTCAAGATTATTTCTCTTTACCAGCCGGCCGCGCCCGTTGTCCTTATTTCTCATCCCGAGAATCCGGTGGTCAAGCCAAGCGATCTCGAGGGCAAGTCCATCGCAAGCTCGATCGGCGAAACGTCGACGGCCTACATGGATGTCTTCTGCAGTGTGAATAATATCGACTGCAAGAAGGTAAATAAGATCCAGATGGACAGCCAGACCCGCATTCCGCAGTTCGTGCAGAAGAAGGTCGACGTGGTTGGCGTGTACCGCACAAGCGATCTTCCTGTTCTCATCGACAAGACCTCGACCAATTTCGCTGTCCTCGACATGGAGGAATTCGGCCTCGCAGTTCCCGGCCTGGCCGTTGTCGCCAGCGCCGACGGTGTGGAGAAGAAGGGCGACGTGCTTCGCAACTTCCTTTCCGTCACCAGCAAGGCAATCGAAATGTCGCGCAGCGATCCTGCCGCTGCGACCGCCGCTTTGAAGGCGGTATGGCAGGCTGGGCCTTCCGACAAGGTCGTCCGCGAGCAGGTCGAGGCGACTTCAAAGTCCATTCCGGCATCCACGGGCAAGCCTCTTGGATGGGTCGATGAGAAGACGATTGCCGATGCGCTCAAGCTGATCGGTAGCGTCGACGAGATCGGTGAACCGAAGCCCATCTCGACCTTTTATACCAATGATCTTCTGACGCAGTGAGGCTACGGTGGCGAGCACGGATGTAATCGGCGCCGGTCAGGCGCAGAAAAAGCAAGGCAACAACATGAGCAGCAAGAAAAAATCGCGAGGACCCTGGCTGGAGCGTTACTCGGCGCTTATCCTCGCGGTCGTTCTGCTCGGCGCCTGGCAGATTCTGGTTCCGTTGTCGGGGCTGTCGGAGTTCGTCCTGCCGACCCCGCTGGCTATCGCCACGCGGATCGTCAACGAGCTGCCGCTGCTCGCCACCCATGGCTATGTCACGCTTTTTGAAGTGGTCGTCGGCTTTGCCATGGGGGTGCTGGTCGGCATCCCCCTGGCGCTGTCGATCTTCTATTCCAGGGCTTTCGAACGTGCCATCTACCCGATCCTGGTGGCATTGCAGACGGTGCCCAAGGTAGCGCTGGCGCCGCTGCTGGTGCTCTATCTCGGCTATGGCTGGGCGCCCAAGATCACGCTGGCCTTCCTGATCTCGTTCTTCCCGATCGTCATTTCCACCGTCGTCGGCCTGCAGTCGCTCGACAAGAACCTGGTCAATCTCGTCCGCTCGATGGGTGCCGGCGAATGGCAGACGTTCTTCAAGGTTCGCCTGCCAGCAGCACTGCCGAATATTTTCGGCGGCTTCAAGGTAGCGGTGTCGCTTGCGGTCATCGGTGCGGTCATCGGCGAGTATGTTGCTGCCGAGCGCGGTCTTGGCTACCTGCAGCTCCAGGCCAATTCGCAGTTCGACACGACGCTCAACTTCGCCACCGTGGTGGCGATCTCGGGACTTGGCGTGATGCTCTATTTCATCATCGACACCATCGAGTCCCGCGTCACCTACAAGCGCGACTCCGCCAAATAACCGGCCCTTCAATCGGTCCGGCAACAACGAATACAGGTTCAGTGAGGCAATTCCATGAGTGCCACTATCCAGACTGGCGCGGCGGTCGACATTTCCCGGCTTTCCAAGATCTACAAGACACGCGAGGACGATGACGTCCTCGCCCTCGACAAGATCGATCTCAGGATCGAGCCCGGCAGCTTTGTTGCCGTCGTCGGGCCGAGCGGTTGCGGCAAGAGCACGCTGCTTTCGCTTCTTGCGGGCCTGACGCCCGCCTCGACCGGCAGCATCTCCATCGACGGAGATGGCGTCAGCAGGCCGCATCCGAAAACCGGCGTCGTGTTCCAGTCGGATCTGTTGCTCTACTGGCGCACGGTGCTCGACAACATCCTGCTGCCGATCGAGATCAAGAAGCTCGATGCCGCGAAATACAGGCAACGTGCTGAAGAATTGCTGGCCCAAGTCGGCCTCGAAGGCTTCGGCAACAAGTATCCCTCCGAGCTCTCCGGCGGCATGCGCCAGCGCGTGGCGATCTGCCGGGCGCTGATCCAGGAGCCGGGACTGCTGTTGATGGACGAGCCGTTCGGCGCGCTCGACGCGCTGACGCGCGAACAGATGATCATGGATCTGCAGTCGATGTGGCTCAGGCTTGGCAACACGGTGCTATTCATCACCCACGGCATCGATGAGGCGGTGTTCCTCGCCGACCGCGTGCTGGTGATGTCGCCGCGTCCCGGCCGCGTCGACCTCGACCTCAAGATCGATCTGCCGCGCCCGCGGCAGTGGAGCAAGACCCACGAAGACAAGGATTATCACGGCTACGTCCGGCAGATCCGCGCGATCTTCGAGGCCAAGGGCATTCTGGTCGCCCACTAGTGTACAGGCCCGGAAACCGGCGACGATTTTCGGGCCCGCTGGGCACCTGACGCCCCGATCGGTTCGGCCGATCCGCCAATCGGCAATTGCGACAGAAAAGACATGAACGCCGCCGGGACATTTTCCCGGCGGGCGACCAGTTGCGCGGAGAGCCCGGATGCCTGGAACGATATTCATACCGAGAGAGATTGATGCGATTGAGAGCCGGGTTGGTGCTTCGCCGGATACGGTGAAACGCCTTGTCGGGCTTGGTTTCGAGGTTGTGGTGGAGAGCGGGGCAGGGACCTTGTCGCGCATCCCCGATGCCGATTTCACTGCGGTCGGCGGCAAGATCGGCAAGGCCGCCGATGCCGGCAAGGCGGATGTCGTGCTCAAGGTGCGCCGTCCTTCCGAAGCCGAGCTCAAGGGCTACAAGCCAGGTGCCGCGGTGCTGGCCACCATGGATCCCTATGGCAACGACGCCGCGGTCGCGGCGATGGCCAAGGCAGGCGTCACGGCGTTTGCCATGGAGTTCATGCCGCGCATCACCCGCGCCCAGGTGATGGACGTGCTGTCGTCGCAGGCGAACCTTGCCGGCTACCAGGCGGTGATCGACGGTGCCGCCGAATATGACCGCGCGCTGCCGATGATGATGACCGCGGCCGGCACTGTGCCGGCGGCGAAAGTGTTCATCATGGGCGTCGGCGTCGCCGGCCTGCAGGCGATCGCCACCGCCCGCCGCATGGGTGCGATCGTGACCGCCACCGACGTGCGTCCGGCGGTCAAGGAGCAGGTCGCCTCGCTCGGCGCCAAGTTCCTGGCGGTCGAGGACGAGGAGTTCAAGGCAGCCGAGACCGCCGGCGGCTACGCCAAGGAGATGTCGAAGGAATACCAGGCCAAGCAGGCGGCACTCACCGCTGAGCACATCGCCAAGCAGGACATCGTGATCACCACGGCCCTGATCCCGGGCCGTCCGGCGCCGAAGCTGGTGTCGGCGGCCATGGTCGCCTCGATGAAGCCGGGTTCGGTGCTTGTCGACCTCGCCGTCGAGCGCGGCGGCAATGTCGAGGGTGCGGTGCCTGGCAAGGTCGTCACCACCGCCAACGGGGCCAAGATCGTCGGCCATCTCAACGTGCCGGGCCGTGTCGCGGCCTCGGCCTCGCTGCTTTATGCCAAGAACCTGTTCGCCTTCCTCGAGACCATGGTCGACAAGACGACCAAGCAGATCGCCATCAACCGCGACGACGAACTGGTCAAGGCAACGATGCTGACCGACGCAGGCAAGGTCGTTCACCCCAACTTCGCCAATGCCGCGGCAGCGGCTGCAGCGGACAAGCCCAAGCCGGTCGTTGCGGGCCAGAACCGCGGCGACGACCCGGCAAGCGACGGTGCGGCCAAGGCCGAAAAACCGGCCGCTGCCAAAAAGACCACTGCCCAGAAAACCACCGCCAAGAAGCCGGCCAAGCAGGGAGACGCGTGATGGAAGGTCTTCAAAAAGCCCTCGACCAGCTCGACCAGGCGGTTGGTGCCGTCCGGCTCGGCATCCAGGATCTCGCCACCAGCCAAGGTGCGGCGGACGCCGCGGGCGATGCCGCACATGCGCTGAGCGGCGGGGCGATCGACCCGTTCGTGTTCCGCTTCGCCATCTTCGTGCTGGCTATCTTCGTCGGCTACTACGTCGTCTGGTCGGTGACGCCGGCTTTGCACACGCCGCTGATGGCGGTCACCAACGCGATCTCCTCGGTGATCGTGGTCGGGGCGCTGCTCGCCGTCGGCATCGCAGCCTCCGGGCTTGCCACCGGCTTCGGCTTCATTGCCCTGGTGCTCGCCTCGGTCAACATCTTCGGCGGCTTCCTCGTCACCCAGCGCATGCTGGCGATGTACAAGAAGAAGGACAAGTGACGTGACCCTGAACCTCGCTTCCTTCCTCTACCTGGTCTCCGGCATCCTGTTCATCCTGGCGCTGCGCGGCCTGTCGCATCCGACCACCTCCCGCCAGGGCAACACCTACGGCATGATCGGCATGGGCATCGCCATCGCCACCACGCTGGCGCTGGCCAAGCCCACGCTGGCCGGCCTCGGCCTGATCGTGCTCGGCCTCGCCATCGGCGGCGGCGTCGGTGCGGTCACCGCGCGGCGCATCGCCATGACCTCGATGCCGCAGCTGGTCGCAGCCTTCCACAGCCTCGTCGGCATGGCCGCGGTGATGGTGGCGGCCGCCGCCGTCTATGCGCCGGAAAGCTTTGGCATCGGCTCGGTCGGGGCGATCCACGGCCAGGCCCTGGTCGAGATGAGCCTGGGTGTCGCCATCGGCGCCATCACCTTCACCGGCTCGGTCATCGCCTTCCTCAAGCTTGACGGCCGCATGTCGGGCAAGCCGATCATGCTGCCCGGCCGCCACTTCATCAACGCCGCGCTGGGCATCGCCCTTGTCGTGCTCATCGTCATGCTGGTGACGACGCAGTCGACGACGGTGTTCTGGCTGATCGTGGCGGTGTCGCTGGTGCTCGGCGTGCTGCTCATCGTGCCGATCGGCGGCGCCGACATGCCGGTGGTCGTCTCCATGCTCAACTCCTATTCGGGCTGGGCAGCGGCCGCCCTCGGCTTCACCCTCGGCAATCTGGCGCTGATCATCACCGGTGCGCTGGTCGGCTCGTCGGGTGCGATCCTGTCCTACATCATGTGCAAGGGCATGAACCGTTCGTTCATCTCGGTCATTCTCGGTGGCTTCGGCGGCGAGACGGCGGCTGTCGCCGACGACGGCATCGAGCGCACCGTCAAGCAGGGTTCGGCAGACGACGCCGCCTTCCTGATGATGAACGCCCAGAAGGTCATCATCGTGCCGGGCTACGGCATGGCGGTGGCGCAGGCCCAGCATGCGCTGCGCGAGATGACCGACAAGCTCAAGGCCAATGGCGTCGAGGTCAAATACGCCATCCACCCGGTCGCTGGCCGCATGCCCGGCCACATGAACGTGCTCTTGGCCGAGGCCAACGTGCCTTACGACGAGGTCTTCGAGCTCGAAGACATCAACTCAGAGTTCGCCCAGGCCGACGTCGCCTATGTCATCGGCGCCAACGACGTCACCAACCCGTCGGCACGCGATGACAAGAACAGCCCGATCTACGGCATGCCGATCCTCGACGTCGACAAGGCCCGCACCTGCCTGTTCGTCAAGCGCAGCCTCGGCTCCGGCTACGCCGGCATCGACAACACGCTGTTCTACAAGGACGGCACCATGATGCTGCTCGGCGACGCCAAGAAGATGACCGAAGAAATCGTCAAGGCCATGGACCACTGAGCCAGCTCAGCGGAAACAACCGACAACAACGACGAGAAAAAGCCCGGCCAGAAGCCGGGCTTTTTCGTGCTTATGCCCCGGCGGCCAGGCGCTCGCCGTTTGCGGCGCGGACCTCGACGCGGAGCAGGCCGAGCATTTCATCGAGATCGGCGCGGTCGGCAATCGAGATGCGCAGCCATTCCGGCAGGCCGTAATCCTCGTTGGAGCGGATGATGAAGCCCTGCTTCGCCAGCCGTGCCACGGTCGCCTGCGCCCAGCCCGCTGCCGCGCCGGGCAAGCGGACGAAAGCGAAGTTCGCAGCACTTGGCGAGATCTCGAAACCGAGCGTGCGCAGCTCCCTTTCGAGATAGTCGCGTTCCTCGGCGGTGCGGGCGCGGACATGCTGGATGAAATCCTGTTCGCCGACGGCAACCGTCGCCGCCACCTGGGCCAGGCCGTTGACGTTGCCGATGCCGCGCACGTTGTTCAGTGCGGCGACGACCTCCGGATAGGCATAGGCCCAGCCGGCGCGGGCGGACGCCAGTCCGTAGGCCTTGGAGAAGGTGCGGGTGACGATGACGTTCGGGTGGCGGTCGGCGATCTCGAAGGTTGCGACGGCCTCGGCCGGATCGACATATTCGGCGTAGGCCGCATCGAGCACCAGCACGACATGCGACGGCAGTTCGCGCGCCAGGCGTGCCACTTCGTCCATGGGGACCACCGAGCCGGTCGGGTTGTTGGGGTTGGCGAGGAAGATGACGCGGGTCGCCGGCGTGACGGCGGCCAGGAGCGCATCGACGTCGACCGAAAAGTCAGGTCCGAGCGGCGCTTCGACCGCCTTGGCGCCGAGGCGATAGGCGACGATGGCGAACTGCAGGAACGAATAGGCCGGGAACAGGATCTCGTCGCCGGCACGGGCATATACGCGGCCGACGGCGTCGAGCAGCTCCTCCGAGCCGTTGCCGCAGACGATGCGGGCCGGATTGAGGTTGAACTGCTTGCCGATGGCGGCGCGCATGGTGCCGCAGCCCGGATCGGCATAGCGGTAGACCTGGGGTGCTGCCTCGCGGATGGCCTCGACCACGCCCGGCGCCGCACCGAGCCAGCTTTCGTTGAGCCCGAGATTGACGACGCGCGCCGCACCCGACGTGTCGATCTTCTTGACAACGGTCAGCGTCCGCGCGGACAGATAGGGCACAGGCAGGGACATTTCGTTTCCTCGGTTCATGCCGATGGCTCCGTCATTCGGAGCCGATCAGGATCTTGGTGTAGAGAGAGCGGAAGCGCTTGCGGTCTGCTGGCGGTTCCTTGAAGTGGGTGGCGTAGTAGCCGATCTGCTGGAAGTAGGTGATGCGGGCGCGGATCAGGCTTTCGTCATCGTCGTAGCCCATCGCAGCAAAGGCGCGGACGAGCAGCGCCATGCGAAAATCGTCCTGGGCCTGCACCTTGCGGGCAATCACGGCCGAACTGCGTGCCCAGTCGCGGATGGCGAGGTCGAGGCGTGGGCTGAACGGATCCTCGCTGATCCACACCCCGGTCACCGCGTCGAAATAGGCAGGGCCGTCGATGACCTCCTGGTCGATCAGCGCCTCGAACGGCTTGCAATTGCGTTGCCGCCATTGCTCGAGAAGGCTGTCGAGCAGGTCCTTCAGGTTCTTGAAGTGGAAGTAGAAGCTGCCGCGCGTGACCTTCAGTTGCCTGGACAGGTGGTCGATCTTGACGTTGGCGATGCCCTTCTTCTCAAGCGTGGCGATCGCTGTGGCGATCCACGCCTCGCGCGACAGCGTTTTCCGCGCCGCAGGCTTGGCCGGTGGTTCAGAGATTGCGCTGCTTTTCATGGCTCATCGCCTGCTCAGGGAAGGTTGCCGAACCGCTCCAGCATCAGCGCAAAGAAGCCGTCGGCGTCGATGCGGCGCAGCACGTTGCAGTTCTTGCGCCGGCCGGTGACGTGCCACCAGTCGACCACGGTCATGCCGATGGTCTCCGGTGACATCAGCTCGATGGTGACGTTGCACTGCTTCTGCTCGTAGAGATGCGGCGCCAAGAGATAGCCGGTCACGCAGGCATCGTGGATCGGGCGGGCCTCGGTGGCGAACTTGTGCGAGCCGTACTGGCGATAGAAGTCGGCCATGTTGGCGGCCTCGATGGCCGAGCGCGTGCCGAGCGCGCGCAGCTGCTGCAGCCATTCCGGCGTCATCTGGGCGGTGTAGGTGCAGTCGATGCCGGCCATGGTCACAGGCACGTCGGAATCGAACACGACGGCGGCCGCGTGCGGGTCGACCCAGATGTTGAATTCGGCGGCCGGCGTCGCGTTGCCGCCCTCGAAGAAGCCGCCGCCCATCAGTACGACTTCGCGGATGCGCGGGATGATGCGTGGCTCCATCACCATGGCCATGCCAAGATTGGTCATCGGCCCGAGCGTGCAGACGGTGATCTCGCCTTCAGGAGCGGCCATCAGCGCGTCGACGAGGAAGTTGACAGCGTGCTTGTCCTGCAATGGCCGGCTCGGCTCGGGCAGGACGCAGCCGTCGATTCCGGTCGGGCCATGGACATACTCGGCGGTCTTGAGCGCCTTGACCATCGGCCGCGAACAGCCGGCATAGACCGGCACGTCGGGGCGGCCGGCGAGCTCGGCGATCTGCAGCGCGTTGCGCGAGGTCAGCGCCAGGGGCACGTTGCCGCCGACGGTGGTCAGCGCCACCACCTCCAGCTCCGGCGAGCCGAGCGCGAAAAGGATGGCGAAGGCGTCGTCCTGGCCGGGGTCGGTGTCGATGATGATCTTGCGTGGCGACATGGCACTTTCCCCCGGTTCGATCGCCGGGTAGCCTCCGGCGGCATTGCAAGAATTCGAGCGCCATGCATACAGTACTGTATGTTATTTTCAAGCCGGCACGGGACGTCTCCCGTCGGCTCATCGGGGAGAAATGAATGGGGCCTCCAGTCGATCCGGTTCCCGCTGGCGACCTCCAGCCAAAGAGCGCCGATGTCGTCATCGTCGGCGGCGGCATCATCGGCGTCAGCGCAGCGCTGTTCCTGGCGCGCAAGGGCATTTCCGTCGTCGTCTGCGAGAAGGGCCATGTCGCCGGCGAGCAGTCGAGCCGCAACTGGGGCTGGTGCCGGCGCATGGGCCGCGACCCGCGCGAACTGCCACTGATCGTCGAGGCGATGAAGATGTGGGGCGGCATCGAGGATCTGGTTGGCGAGGACGTCGGCTTTCGCCGCACCGGCATCCTCTATCTTTGCCAGGACGAAAGCGACGTCGAGCATCATTCCGACTGGCTGAAGAGTGCCTGCGACTATGGCCTCGACACCAGGATGATCGAGGGCAGGGCACTGGCCGATCTCATGCCCGGCGCGCAGAAGACATTCCGTGCGGCACTGCATACGCCGAGCGACGGACGGGCCGAACCGCAGAAGGCGGCCCCCGCGATCGCGCGTGCCGCCCAACGCGCCGGCGCCCGTATCCTGCTGCGCTGTGCCGTGCGCGAGATCGAGACCGAAGGCGGCCGTGTCTCGGGCGTCGTCACCGAGAACGGCCCGATCCGTGCCGGAACGGTGGTTGTCGCGGCAGGTGCGTGGTCGAGCACGTTGTGCCGCTCGCTCGGCATTCGCTTGCCGCAACTTGCCGTTCGCTCGTCGGTGATGCGCACCGGTCCGGTCGAAGGCGGCCCGGACGGTGCGGCCTGGACGGAAGGTTTTGCCTACCGCAAGCGGCTCGACGGCGGCTACACCATTGCCAATGGCATGATCAGCTATCACCATGTCTCGCCGGACAGCTTCCGCTATTTCGTCGACTTCCTGCCGATCCTGTCACGCGAATGGCGCTCGATCGGTCTGCGTTTCGGCGATTTTCTCGGTGGTCCCTTTGGGCTTTTGCCCAAGCTTGAAGGCGAAGGCAGCGTCTACGAGCGCAATCGTACGCTCGATCCCGCTCCGGCGGTTGCCCCGCTGGAGCGTGCCCGCGCCAACATGGAGAAGGTCTTTCCGGCATTGAAAGGAGTACCCACGCTGCAGCGCTGGGCCGGCTTCATCGATGCCACGCCCGATGCGGTGCCGGTTATCTCGCCGGTCAACTCGCTGCCGGGGCTGGTGATCGCCACAGGCTTTTCCGGCCATGGCTTCGGCATCGGTCCGGCCGCGGGGCGGCTGACGGCCGACCTCGTCACCGGCAACACGCCATTGGTGGACCCCACGGCCTTCCGCTACGAGCGCTTCATCGACGGCACGAAACATCGCCCGACCACGGGCGTGTGACACCGGCTGGATCAGCCGCCGGCAAGGATACGAAGCATCTGTTCCAGCGCGGCGTCGCGCTGCGGGTCCCGGCCCGCGGCGTAAGGCAGGCTGAACGCCACCGGAATGTCCGGCTCGACGCCGCGCCCTTCGAGCCGCACGTCGTCGCCGATGACGGCATCCGAGACCGCCACTTCGAGCAGGCTGTCGTCGGGCAGGAGATAGGCACGGCCGGCCAGCAACGCGCCCGCCGTCCGCGAGCCGACGAGCGGAATGCCGTTGGTCTTCAGCGCATAGGCGAAGAGTTCCAGCCCGCTTCGCGCGCCCTCGTCTATGATGGCGACGACGGGCCGCCTCCAGCGCACATTGGCAAGCGTCGCCTCGCCGTCGCGCTGGATGAGCCGGAACGTCGGCGTGTCGCCGACGAACAGCTCCGCCGCATCGGAGGGGCCGCCACCCCAGCGGCCGCGCAGGTCGACGATCAGCCCGTCGGCGTCCTTGAGGCGGCCGGTGGCAAGCTCGCGGGCGACGATGTCCAGGCCATCGGGCGCCGAAAGCGTCCACAGCCTGACATAGCCGATGCGCTTGCCGTTGCGCTTGGTCACGGTCACGCTGTCTTCGATCGCTTTCTCGAACATCCGCAGCGGGCGCAGCCGCTCCACCGCGACCTTCAGGGCCACGGGTTCCGTGCCGGTGCTTCGTCGTATCCGCACGTCCACGGTGCGCCCGACCTTGTCGCGGAACGAGCCGATCTCATGATAGGGCGCGCCATCCACAGACAGGACTTCATCGCCGACCAGGATGCCGGCCCGGGCCGCCGGCGAACCATCATAGACATCGCTGACGAACAGGGAGCCGTTGGCCCGTTGCGCGATCATACCGATGCCGGGGTAGCTGACCTCGCCATCAGGCGGAAACAGCCGCCTCAGATCGTTGCGGATTGCAAAGCGGAAGATGTCGGCCAGCTCGAAATAGGCGATCGTGTCGGGCTGGAAACGTCCGGTATGGGATGCGCGGAGGCTGGCAAGCACCGCATCGATCGCCTCGTCGACGCGGATGCTCGGCGTGTCGGCATCAAGCGGCGCATTCGCGATCTCTTGTTTCACGGTGGCTCGGAACCGCTCGAGTGCCGACGCGTCATGGTGATGGTCGATCACCAACTCGACAGCGCGGTCGAACACCGGCTGGCCGGAACGCAGCGGGTCGTCTGCCAGCGCATGCGGAACCTGGAGCGTGAGCCAGGCGGTCACTGCGAAGAAGGTAATTGCCTTTATATCCACGGGCCGGTCCGTTTTCGCCATTTGTGCCATTATCAGACCGAACCGAGACGGGAACGAGCCCTTCGATGACAACATTCCGTGAGCCGGCAATGGGCGTGGGCCATCACGACGCCGGGTAGGTTCCAGCCTATCCGATAGGACGCCGGCGCATCTGAAAGAGTAGGCGCCACCCAACGCCCCAAGGTCCGCGAATCTATCCCGACAGGTGTTGTGAGCGATCGGGGCAAAACCGATCATCCTTCCGAAAGCCACAGACAGGCACCACGCCGCAACATTCTCCGGGAGGACTTTTCATGGCCGGCTTCAATCAGCTTTTCGTTCCAGGACCGACCAACGTTCCGGAGACCGTCCGGCAGGCGATGAACATGCCGATGGAGGACATGCGCGCACCGGATTATCCGAGCTTCACGCGCGGCCTCTTCACTGACCTGATGAAGGTCTTCCGCAACGAGACCGGTCGTGCCTTTATCTTCCCGTCCTCGGGCACCGGTGCCTGGGAGTCGGCGATCACCAACACGCTTAGCCCCGGCGACCGCGTGCTGATGTCGCGCTTCGGCCAGTTCTCGCATCTGTGGGTCGACATGGCCGAGCGCTTCGGCCTCGACGTCGACGTTGTCGATGCCGAGTGGGGCACGGGCGTTCCGGTCGAGATCTATGCCGAGCGCCTCGCCAAGGACAAGGAACACCGCATCAAGGCGGTCTTCGTTACCCACAATGAAACCGCCACCGGCGTCACCAGCGATGTCGGCGCGGTGCGCGCTGCACTCAATGCCGCCAAGCACCCCGCACTTCTGTTCGTCGACGGTGTCTCGTCGGCCGGTTCGATCGATTTCCGCCAGGAAGAATGGGGCGTTGACTGCGCCGTTTCCGGCTCGCAGAAGGGCTTCATGCTGCCGCCCGGCCTCGGCTTCCTGTCGGTCAGCCAGAAGGCGCTGGACGCCGCCAAGTCGGCGAAGTTCGGCCGCTGCTACTTCTCCTTCGAGGACCAGATCCGCGCCAACGACACCGGCTATTTCCCCTACACCCCTGCAGTGCAACTGCTGCGCGGCCTGCGCGCTGCCCTCGACCTGATCCAGGAAGAAGGCCTCGACAACATCTTCGAGCGTCATAACCGCCTGGCAACTGGCGTGCGCAAGGCGGTCGATGCCTGGGGCCTGCGTGTCTGCGCCAAGGAAGCCAAGTGGAACTCCGACACCGTCAGCGCTATCCTGGTTCCCGAAGGCATCGACAGCGCCGACGTCGTCCGTCGCGCCTTCCACGGCTACCAGACCTCGCTCGGCGTCGGTCTCAGCAAGGTCGCCGGCAAGGTGTTCCGCATCGGCCATCTTGGCTGGGTCAACGAAGTTATGATGTGCGGCGCCATTTCGGCGGCCGAGATGTCGCTGCGCGACTGCGGCGTCAAGGTCCAGCCGGGTTCCGGTGTCGGTGCTGCCCTTGAGCACTACCGCCTGTCGGCCCAGCCGGCCGTCGCCAAAGCAGCCTGACGCAGAACCGGGAGGAAACAGAATGAGCCATACACTCCACCATCTGCGCAAGCTTCGCTTGCAGCGCAGCGAACTCGCAGTGCCGGGCTCAAACCCGGAGATGATCCGCAAGGCGGCCGACGGTGAAGCCGACTACATCTTCCTCGACATCGAGGATGCGGTGGCACCGCCGGACAAGGAGCGGGCGCGCAAGAACATCATCCAGGCGCTCAACGAGATCGACTGGCGCGCCAAGGGCAAGACCATTTCGGTCCGCATCAACGGCCTCGACACCCATTACATGTACCGCGACGTGGTCGACGTGATGGAACAGGCTGGCGACAAGCTCGACACCATCCTGGTACCGAAGGTCGGCGTTCCCGCCGACCTCTACATGGTCGACGCCATGGTCAGCCAGATCGAGACGGCCAAGGGTTTCAAGACCCGTGTCGGTCTGGAAGCTCTGATCGAGACGGCGCTTGGCATGGCCAATGTCGAGGCGATCGCTGCTTATGGCGGCCGTCTCGAGGCGATGCATTTCGGCGTTGCCGATTATGCCGCAAGCTGCAAGGCGCGCACCGTCAGCATCGGCGGCCTCAACCCCGACTATCCGGGTGATCAGTGGCACGCCGCCCTGTCGCGCATGACGGTTGCCTGCCGTGCCTATGGCCTGCGGCCGATCGACGGCCCGTTTGGCGATTTCTCCGATCCAGAAGGCTACGTCGCCGGTGCAAAACGTGCCGCAGCGCTCGGCATCGAAGGCAAGTGGGCCATCCACCCCTCGCAGATCGAGCTGGCGAACGCCGTGTTCTCGCCGCCGGAAAAGGAAGTCACCCGCGCGCGCCGCATCATCGAAGTGCTCAAGGAAGCCGAAGAACAGGGCAAGGGCGCTGCCGCTCTCGACGGCAAGATGATCGACGCAGCATCCGAACGCATGGCACGCAATGTGCTGGTCATGCACGAGGCAATCGAGCAGTCGGCGCGGTCGCGCACGAGCCTGCCAAACTGAGGAGGAGTTTGACATGGATATTCATGAATATCAGGCCAAGGAACTGCTCTCGCGCTATTCGGTGCAGATCCCGCGCGGTGGACTTGCCTACAGCCCCGAGCAGGCGACCTATCGCGCCAGTGAGATCGGTGGCGGCAAGTGGGTCGTAAAGGCACAGATCCATTCCGGTGCTCGCGGCAAGGCCGGCGGCATCCGCATCTGCAGCTCCGACAACGAAGTATCGGAAGCAGCAGAGTCGATGCTCGGCCGCAAGCTGGTGACGCATCAGACCGGCCCTAAGGGCAAGCTGGTGTCGCGCCTTTATGTCGAGGAAACCGTCGACATCCGCCAGGAACTCTATCTCGGCATCGTGCTCGACCGTAAGTCGGAGCGCGTCATGATCGTGGCTTCGGCTTCCGGCGGCATGGAGATCGAGGAGATTGCCGAAAAGCAGCCCGACTCGATCATCCGGGCCATCGTCGATCCGGGCGCGGGCATGCAGCAGTTCCAGGCACGCGAGATCGCCTTCGGCCTCGGGCTTGAGAACAGCCTCATCGGCAAGGCCGTCGACACGCTGCTCGGCTGCTATCGCGTCTTCCGCGATTTCGACGCCTCGATGCTCGAGATCAACCCGCTGGTGATCACCCGCGACGGCAACCTGATCGCGCTCGACGCCAAGATGTCGTTCGACGAGAACGCGCTGTTCCGCCGCGCCGAGATCTCGGAATTGCGCGACAAGTCGCAGGAAGATCCGCGCGAAACCTTCGCCAGCGACCGCGGCCTCTCTTATGTCGGCCTCGACGGCAACATCGGCTGCATCATCAATGGCGCCGGCCTGGCCATGGCAACCATGGACATGATCAAGATCGCAGGCGGCGAGCCGGCGAACTTCCTCGACATCGGTGGCGGTGCCTCGCCGGAGCGTGTTGCCAAGGCTTTCCGCGCCGTGCTTGCCGACAAGAACATCGAGACCATCCTCGTCAACATCTTCGCCGGCATCAACCGCTGCGACTGGGTGGCCGAGGGCGTCATCAAGGCGATCCGCGAAGTTGGCGTCAAGGTGCCGCTGGTCGTGCGGCTCGCCGGAACCAATGTGGAGGAGGGCCGGCGCATCCTGGCCGAGTCGGGCGAAAAGGTGATCATCGCCGACACGCTCGCCGAGGCAGCCGAGAAATCGGTCGAAGCGATGCGCGCCTATTCGAAATCAAAAAAGAACTAAAGGGAGGTCGAAATGGCAGTTCTATTGAATCGCCGGACGCGCGTTATCGTCCAGGGTCTGACCGGCAAGATCGGCTCATTCCATGCCGACGACATGAAGCGCTACGGCACCAACGTGGTTGGCGGCGTCACTCCCGGCAAGGGCGGGCTTGTCCACCAGGGCATCCCGGTCTTCAATACGGTCAGGGGCGCTGTGCGCGAGACCGGGGCCGAAGCCTCCATCGTGTTCGTGCCGCCACCCTTTGCGGCGGACTCGATCATGGAAGCGGCCGATGCAGGCCTCAAGCTCTGCGTCTGCATTACCGACGGCATCCCCTCTCAGGACATGATGCGGGTCAAGCGCTACATGCGCCGGTTCCGCTATGAAGACCGCATGCGCCTCGTCGGTCCCAACTGCGCCGGCGTCATCACGCCGGGCCAGGCGCTGATGGGCATCATGCCCGGCAACATCTACCTGCCGGGCCGCGTCGGCATCGTCGGCCGCTCGGGCACCCTCGGCTACGAGGCGGCTTCGCAGATGAAGGCGCTCGGCATCGGCGTTTCGACCTCGGTCGGCATCGGCGGCGACCCAATCAACGGCTCGTCCTTCAAGGACATCCTCAAGCTGTTCGAGGACGATCCCGACACCGACGCCGTGGTGATGATCGGCGAGATCGGCGGTCCGCAGGAAGCTGAGGCCGCAGAATGGGCCAGACACAATATGCGTAAGCCGCTGATCGCCTACATCGCCGGCCTTTCGGCGCCGAAGGGCAAGCGCATGGGCCATGCTGGCGCCATCATCTCGGCCTTCGGCGAATCCGCTCAGGAAAAGGTCGAGATCCTGCGCGACGCCGGCGTGACCATCGTGCCGACCCCGGCCGCCTTTGGCCCGACGGTTCAGGGCGTGCTCGAGCAGCAGAAGAAGGCCGCCTGACCCGGCCTTCGGGGAGCCGGCGCCGACCGGCTCCCTTTTCTCGCATCAGCCCGAAATCGACTCTCGATTTTCGGGCGCGACGGTGCGTAACCTATGAGGTGCTGGATCGTCCCTTGCGCGTCCCTTCGGACGGGCGGCGCTCCAAGGCAAGACCAAGGAATTGAAATGAAACCTCGCGTTATCGTCACGCGGCGCTGGCCCGCGGCAGTTGAACAGATCCTGGCGGAGCGGTTCGACACGACCTTCAATCAGGGCGACGCCCCGCTGGGCCAGACCGAGCTCAAGGCCGCGTTCCTGAATTTTGACGCGATCCTGCCGACCGTCAGCGACAAGTTGCCGGCGACGGTATTTCCCGACGTTGATGTCCGGACCAAGATCCTCGCCAATTTCGGTGTCGGCTTCAGCCATATCGACACCGACGCCGCGCAGGCCCGTGGTATCGTCGTGACGAACACACCCGGCGTATTGACCGACTGCACCGCCGACATCGGCATGAGCCTCCTGCTTTCGGTCGCCCGGCGGGCAGGCGAGGGCGAGCGCCAGGTACGCGCCGGCCAATGGGCAGGATGGTGCCCGACGCACATGATCGGCGCCAAGGTTACCGGCAAGACGATCGGCATCATCGGCATGGGCCGCATCGGCAAGGCGATGGCCAAGCGCGCGCATTTCGGCTTCGACATGGATGTTGTCTTCTACAACCGCTCGAAGGTCGACGACGAGGAAACCCGCGCCATGGGCGCAAGGCAGCTGGCCTCCATCGAGGACGTGCTGGCACAGGCCGACTTCGTCTCGCTGCATTGCCCGGGTGGAGCCGAGAACCGGCACCTGATCAATGCGGAACGCCTCGCAGCGATGAAACGCGGCGGGTTCCTGATCAACACGGCGCGCGGCGACGTCGTCGACCAGAAAGCACTGGTCGCGGCGCTCGACAGCGGCCAAATCGCGGGTGCCGGCCTCGACGTCTATGACGGCGAACCGGATGTGCCCGGTGCACTGATGCGTATGGAAAATGTGGTGCTGTTGCCGCATCTGGGCAGCGCCACGGAAGAAACCCGCGTGGCCATGGGCATGAAGGCGGTGGACAACCTGACCGCCTTCTTCGAGGGCCGCGCCTTACCCGACAAGGTGGTGTGATGTATCTCGACTGCTCGGTATCGGCACTGGTCAAGCTTCGCGCGCAGGCAATGGCCCTGTTTCGCGAAGGCATCGCAGCGTCGGATCCCGAGCAGGCGGTCATCGCGGCGCTTGAAACGAGACTGGACGACATCGCCGCGGCAAGACGGGTGATCCTGATCGCCTTCGGCAAGGCGGCATGCCCGATGGCACGCGCCGCGCTGCCTTTCGTCACGGACAAGCTGGTTTCCGCCTGCGCTGTGACCAATCTCGAGAACCATGCCGAGATCGACGGCGTCGAGGTCATTGCCGGAGGCCATCCTCTTCCCGACGCAGGCAGCATCAGGGGTGCCGAGGCGATCGAACGTGCGGCCCGTTCGGCCGAACCGGGCGACCTGGTCCTGGTGCTGGTCAGCGGCGGCGGTTCGGCGCTCACCTGCGCTCCGGCAGCGGGCATTGGACTTGCCGACAAGATTGAACTCAACGACACGCTGATCCGCTGCGGCGCTGACATCAGCGAGATCAATGCGGTCCGGCAGCTGTTTTCGCGGCTCAAGGGCGGGCGCCTGGCACAGCTCGCTTCGCGCGCCAAGATGCTCTCTCTCATTCTGTCGGATGTACCGGGCGACGATGTCGGTACCATCGCCAGCGGCCCGACGGCCCGCCCGTCGGCCACTCAGGCCGACGCCATCGACATTCTCGGTCGCTACGGCCTGATCAAGACATTGTCGCCGGCGCTGAAGTCGCATCTCGACTTCGTCCTCGAAAACGAACAGCCGGCGTCGACCTTCGAGCATGTCGAAAACATCGTCATCGGCTCCAACGGCATCAGCCTGCAGCGGGTGATGAATAGCGCCGGCACCAATTATCCGGTCGTCGTCAAGGCGGATGATTGGCTGAGCGGCGACGTCTCCGATGTTGCCAAGACGCTGCACCGGATGGCTGTGTTCGCAGCCAGCCAGCGCGGTCCGGTGGCAATCGTCGCCGGCGGAGAGCCGACGGTGCGTGTCGCCGGTAACGGCAAGGGCGGCCGCAACCAGGAACTGGCGCTGCGTTTTGCGCTTCTCAACGAATGGACGTCGATCAAGCGCCCCTGGGTCTTCCTGAGCGGTGGCACGGACGGACGCGACGGCCCGACCGATGCGGCGGGTGCGATCGTCGATGCCGGATCGACCACATGGATGCGCAAGCTGGGATGCAACCCCGTGGCCCTGCTGCAGAATAACGACTCCTACCATGCGCTGGCGTCGTCCGGCGACCTGGTGATGACCGGCGCCACCGGCACCAATGTCGCCGACCTGCAAATACTTCTGATGCAGTAGCGGTAACTGTCCCGGCCAACCCGGCCGAAGGTGAACTCTCGACCGATTACTGTCCTGGCAGCTCCATTCGGTGGAGTGCGGCCTTTACACCTGTTGTGCATTTTGCCTAAAATGTTTACTCTCGGTGAAATAGATTCAGCGAGCAGGAGCAGACGGCATCGACATGACGAAGGCCAAGGCAGCGGAAAAGCACGGACACTCGAAGAAGAATGGCAAGGCCCTGTCGGCAGCCATACCGGCGGTCGCGGCCAAATCGGCGCTGTCGCGCGTCTCGCCGCTGTCTCAGGATCCGCATGCAACGCGCGATACCCGAGAAAAGGTGCTGGAGGTGGCGATCGGCCACGAGGTCCGCGCCTTCCGCAAGAAGCTCGGCATCACGGTCGCCGATCTTGCTTCGGCCACCGATATCTCGCTCGGCATGTTGTCCAAGATCGAGAACGGCATCACCTCGCCATCGTTGACGACGCTACAGGCGCTTTCCCGCGCGCTCGGCGTCCCGGTCACCGCCTTCTTCCGCCGCTTCGAGGAAGAGAGAAACGCCGTGTTCGTCAAGGCCAACGAAGGGGTCGACGTCGAACGCCGCGGCACCCGCGCCGGACACCAATATACGTTGCTTGGCCATATCGGTTCGGACACGTCAGGCGTAACGGTCGAACCATATTTGATCACGCTGTCGGAAGACTCCGATGTCTTCCCGACATTCCAGCATGACGGCATGGAGTTTCTCTACATGCTGGAGGGCGAGGTAGTTTATCGCCACAGCAACAACCTCTACCGCATGACTCCGGGCGACAGCCTGTTCTTCGATGCCGATGCGCCGCACGGCCCGGAAGAACTGACCCATTTGCCGATCAAATATCTGTCGATCATCTCTTATCCACGCGGTCGCGGCAGTGACTAGCTCGAGGGCTGAGGGCGAGCTTTGGCGCTCGTCCTTAGGCCTGATCACCTGCATCCATGATTTCTGGCGGCTGGCCCAAGGCCAGCTCGACCGCGCGCAGCTTCGAAAAATGCGCCGGCGCGGACGCTTGTACGCGCTCGGATGTCCGAAAAATCGGCAATGAAGCCCGGCGAGCGCGGCCTCAACTTCTGAAATTCAAGTCGTCCACGGTGCAGTCAGCCCCGAAATTCCGTCCCGCGCGGCGAAAAATCGCGCGGGACGCTGCCCTGGCGTTAGCCGGAGTGGCCGAATTGTCGCTTTCTTGTTTTTCTACAGGAATAAAAAATTCATCACAGTTGAATTGGCCTCGGGAACCTGCTAGCTTTTGTCACAGGCAGCCAATCAGGTGAGGAAACTGGGATGTGCGGAATTGTAGGACTCTTTCTCAAGGACAAGTCGCTGGAGCCCCAATTGGGCGCGCTGCTGTCCGAAATGCTCGTAACTATGACCGATCGCGGCCCCGATAGCGCGGGCATCGCCATTTATGGCGGCGGTGCCAAGGGTCATGGCAAGATCACCATCCAGTCGGCTACCCCGGACGCGGATTTCAAGGGTCTCGACGCCGAGCTCGGCAAGAAGATCAACGCCAAGGTTTCGTCGACGGTAAAGTCCACCCATGCGGTGCTGGACGTGCCGGCCGACAAGATCGGTGAAGCCCGCGTGGCACTCGCCGAGCTGCGCCCCAACGTCCGCGTCATGGGCGCTGGCGAAGCCATCGAAATCTACAAGGAAGTCGGCCTGCCGATCGAAGTGCTCAAGCGTTTCGATATTGCCTCCATGGGCGGCAGCCACGGCATCGGCCACACCCGCATGGCTACCGAATCCGCTGTCACCACGCTCGGCGCGCACCCTTTCTCGACCGGCCCGGACCAGTGCCTGGTGCACAATGGCTCGCTGTCGAACCATAACAATCTGCGCCGCGAGTTGATCCGCGACGGCATGCGTTTCGAGACCGAAAACGACACCGAGGTGGCCGCCGCCTACCTGTCGTCGAAGATCGCGCATGGCCAGAATCTCGGCGAGGCGCTGGAAAGCAGCCTCAACGACCTCGACGGCTTCTTCACCTTCGTGGTCGGCACCAAGGACGGCTTCGGCGTTGTCCGCGATCCGATCTCCTGCAAGCCCGCCGTCATGGCCGAGACCGACCAGTATGTCGCTTTCGGCTCCGAATATCGCGCGCTCGCCAACCTGCCCGGCATCGAAGACGCCAAGGTCTGGGAGCCTGAGCCCTCCACCGTCTATTTCTGGGAGCACTGAGACTATGCATTCAACGAATCTTGCGACGTCCCCCCTGCACCAGGTCAACTACGCGCCGAAGGTGTTCGATCTTTCGAAGAACACGCTGCGCGAGTTCAACCAGGCGCTGCATGAGGTGAAGGACGCTTCCACCGAGCCGAACTGGGAAGTCATCAACCCGAAGGGCAGCCATGCGGTTGCCGTCGGCGCCGAGCACCCGATCTCGATCGATGTGCAGGGCAGCGTCGGCTACTATTGCGGCGGCATGAACCAGCTGTCGACGATCACCGTGCATGGCTCGGCCGGCCCGGGCGTCGGTGAAAACATGATGTCGGGCACCATCGTCGTGAAGGGCGACGCCAGCCAGTACGCCGGCGCCACCGGTCGCGGCGGCCTGCTGGTCATCGAAGGCAACGCTTCGTCGCGTTGCGGTATCTCGATGAAGGGCATCAACATCGTCGTTCGCGGCAACATCGGCCACATGTCGGCCTTCATGGCGCAGTCCGGCAACCTCGTGGTGCTCGGCGATGCCGGCGACGCGCTCGGCGACTCGATCTACGAAGCCCGCCTGTTCGTTCGCGGCTCGGTCAAGAGCCTCGGCGCTGACTGCATCAAGAAGGAATTGCGCCCCGAGCACATCGCGATCCTGCAGGATCTGCTCGACCGCGCCGGCATCACCGACGTGAAGCCGGAAGAGTTCTCGCGCTACGGTTCGGCGCGCACGCTCTACAACTTCAACATCGACAACGCTGACGCATACTGAGGAACAAAATGAGCTATCACAATCCTCCGACGACGCCACGCAAGTCGGCCACGTTCGATGAATACGCAATGTCCGAAATCCGTCGCGCCGCAGCGACGGGCATCTACGACATCCGCGGCTCCGGTGCCAAACGCAAGGTCCCGCACTTCGACGACCTGCTGTTCCTCGGCGCTTCGATCTCGCGCTATCCGCTCGAAGGCTATCGCGAAAAATGCGACACCTCGGTCGTATTGGGCACGCGTTTCGCCAAGAAGCCGATCGAGCTGAAGATCCCGATCACCGTCGCCGGCATGAGCTTCGGCTCGCTGTCGGGTCCGGCCAAGGAAGCCCTCGGCCGCGGCGCAACCCTTTCCGGCACCTCGACCACCACCGGTGACGGCGGCATGACCGAGGAAGAGCGCGGCCACTCCAAGCACCTGGTTTACCAATACCTGCCGTCGCGCTACGGCATGAACCCGCGTGACCTGCGTCGTGCCGATGCCATCGAAATCGTTGTCGGCCAGGGCGCCAAGCCGGGCGGCGGCGGCATGCTTCTCGGCCAGAAGATTTCCGACCGCGTCGCCGAGATGCGCACCCTGCCCAAGGGCATCGACCAGCGTTCGGCCTGCCGTCACCCCGACTGGACCGGTCCAGACGATCTCGAGATCAAGATTCTTGAAATCCGCGAGATCACCGACTGGCAGAAGCCGATCTACGTCAAGATTGGTGGCGCACGCCCCTACTACGACACCGCGCTCGCAGTGAAGGCCGGCGCTGACGTCGTCGTGCTCGACGGCATGCAGGGCGGCACCGCAGCGACCCAGGAAGTGTTCATCGAGCATGTCGGCCAGCCGACGCTCGCCTGTATCCGCCCGGCAGTGAAGGCGCTTCAGGACCTCGGCATGCACCGCAAGGTTCAGCTGATCGTTTCCGGTGGCATACGCAATGGTGCCGATGTGGCCAAAGCGCTCGCCCTCGGTGCCGATGCAGTATCGGTTGGAACCGCAGCGCTGATCGCGCTGGGCGACAACGATCCGCGTTGGGAGGATGAATACCAGAAGCTCGGCACCACTGCCGGCGCTTACGACGATTGGCACGAGGGCAAGGACCCTGCCGGCATCACCACGCAGGACGTCGAGCTGATGAAGCGCGTCGATCCGATCGCGGCTGGTCGCCGTCTGGCGAACTACCTGAAGGTCATGACGCTCGAGGCACAGACTATCGCCCGTGCCTGCGGCAAAAATCATCTGCACAATCTCGAGCCTGAGGATCTCTGCGCTCTTTCGATCGAAGCTGCCGCCATGGCTGGCGTGCCGCTTGCGGGGACGAGCTGGGTACCCGGGAAGGGTCCCTTTTAAAACCACAAGGATTGGGAGGAGCATTTTACATGGGTACGGCCTTCGAAGCCAAAATCGATCAGTCGGAGGTGACTGATCTCAAAGAGTTCGCAAGGACTCGCAACATCAGATACTTCATGGTGTCGTATACTGACCTCTTCGGAGGGCAGCGCGCCAAGTTGGTGCCTGCGCAGGCTATATCGGACATGCAGAAGGACGGAGCCGGCTTTGCCGGCTTCGCGACTTGGCTGGACCTGACGCCGGCGCACCCGGATATGCTGGCTGTGCCGGATCCGATCTCGGTCATCCAGCTGCCCTGGCGTCCGGAAGTTGCCTGGCTCGCATCCGACTGCCTGATGGAAGGCAAGGGCGTGGCCCAGGCGCCGCGCAACACGCTGAAGCGCCTCGTCGCCGAAGCCGCCAAGGAAGGCATGCGCGTCAAGACCGGCGTCGAGCCGGAATTCTTCCTGACCACGCCGGATGGCAAGCAGATTGCCGACGAGTACGATACGGCGGCAAAGTCCTGCTACGACCAGCAGGCCGTGATGCGCCGCTTCGATGTCATCGCCGAAATCTGCGATGCAATGCTCGATCTCGGCTGGAAGCCCTACCAGAACGACCATGAGGACGCGAACGGCCAGTTCGAAATGAACTGGGAGTACGACGACGTCCTGCAGACTGCCGACAAGCATTCGTTCTTCAAGTTCATGGTCCGCTCGATCGCCGAAAAGCATGGCCTGCGCGCGACCTTCATGCCGAAGCCTTTCCCAGGCCTCACCGGCAGCGGCTGCCATGCCCACATTTCGGTGTGGGATCTGAGCGGCAAGAACAATGCCTTTGCCGACAAGAACATGGAGCTGGGTCTTTCCGAGAAGGGCAGGTACTTCCTCGGCGGCATCATGAAGCACGCCTCGGCACTTGCCGCGATCTGCAATCCGACCGTCAACTCCTACAAGCGCATCAACGCACCGCGCACTCTTTCGGGTGCAACCTGGGCGCCGAACACGGTGACCTGGACCGGCAACAACCGCACCCACATGGTGCGCGTGCCCGGCCCCGGCCGCTTCGAACTGCGCCTGCCTGACGGCGCTGCCAACCCGTACCTGATGCAGGCGATCATCATCGCTGCCGGCCTCAGCGGCATCCGCTCCAAGGCCGATCCCGGCCCGCGCAGCGACGTCGACATGTACCGTGAAGGCCACACCGTCACGCATGGGGCCAAGCTGCCGCTCAACCTGCTTGACGCGCTGCGCGCCTATGACGAAGACAGCGAGCTGAAAGCTGCGATGGGCGAGGAGTTCTCCGCCGCCTTCATCAAGCTCAAGCACCAGGAGTGGAACTCCTACGCGTCGCACTTCACCCAGTGGGAGCGCGACCACACGCTGGACGTCTGAGGCACAAGAACAGGCTCGGCGCCCGATCATCCAGATCGGGCGCTGCCTCGGGCACACCTCACATTTCGCCGGAACACATGCGATGAAATATTCGATCTTCTCACTCGCCAAGGCAGCTTTGTCCGGTCATCAGGGCTGGACCCGGGCTTGGCGCGATCCGGCACCCAAGAGCCACTACGATGTGATCATCATCGGTGGTGGCGGCCACGGCCTGGCCACGGCCTATTTCCTCGCCAACGAGTACGGCATCCGCAATGTCGCGGTGCTCGAAAAGGGCTGGATCGGTTCCGGCAACGCCGGCCGCAACACCACCATCATCCGTTCCAACTACGGCCTTCCCGGCAATACCGGCTTCTACGAGCTTTCGATGAAGCTGTGGGAGCGCATGGAGCAGGATCTCAATTACAACGCGATGGTTAGCCAGCGCGGCATCATCAACCTCTATCACTCCGATGCCCAGCGCGACGCCTTTGCCCGCCGCGGCAACACCATGCGCATCAACGGCATCGATGCCGAACTGCTCGACGCGGTGCAGATTCGTAAGGAACTGCCGTTCCTGAATTACGACAGCCCGCGCTTCCCGATCATGGGCGGCCTGATGCAGCGCCGCGGCGGTACGGCCCGCCATGACGCAGTGGTCTGGGGTTATGCGCGCGCCGCCGACCAGCGTGGCGTCGACATCATCCAGAACTGCGAAGTTACCGGCTTCGTCCGCGACCAGAACGGCAAGGTCACCGGTGTCGAGACATCGCGCGGCAAGATCAGCGCCGGCAAGGTCGGCATGGCGGTCGCCGGCAATACCTCGCGCGTCGCCGCCATGGCCGACATGAAGCTGCCGATCGAAAGCCATGTGCTGCAGGCCTTCGTCACCGAGGCGATCAAGCCGCTCATCCCTGGCGTCGTCACCTTCGGCGCCGGCCACTTCTATATCAGCCAGTCCGACAAGGGCGGCCTCGTCTTCGGCGGCGATCTCGACGGCTACAATTCCTACGCCCAGCGCGGCAACATGCCAGTGGTCGAGGACGTCTGCGAAGGCGGCATGGCGGTCATGCCGATGATCGGCCGCGTCCGTATGCTGCGCCAGTGGGGCGGTATCATGGACATGTCGATGGACGGCACGCCGATCATCGACAAGACGCCCATCGATGGCCTCTATCTCAACGCCGGCTGGTGCTATGGCGGCTTCAAGGCGACGCCGGCTTCCGGTCTCGTTTTCGCCCATCTGCTGGCGCGTGACGAACCGCACCCAGAAGCTGCGCGCTTCCGGCTCGACCGGTTCCGCCGCGGCGCGATGATCGACGAAAAGGGCCAAGGCGCCCAACCCAACCTGCACTGAAAGCGAGACTGGCGGAATGCGTATTGCATGTCCTTTCTGCGGCGAACGCGAGAACGGCGAGTTCACCTATCTCGGCGACGCCTCGCCCAAGCGGCCCACCTTCGCAGTCGATAGCGGCGAAAGCCCCGAGCGCGTCGAAGACGCCTTCTACGACTATGTTTATCTGCGCGACAACGTAGCCGGCTTCATGCGCGAGTACTGGTATCACGGCGGTGGCTGCCGCTCCTGGCTGATAGCCGAGCGCAACACCGTGACGCATGAATTCAGATCGGTGACGGCAGCCCCCGGCGTGGGTGCGTCCAAGCCGGTGCAGGCAGGAGAATAAAGATGTCGGGCTATTCCGGATCCGAACCGCTCGGCAGGACGGCCGCTGCCGAAGGCAGCACCAGCGCGCGCAGCCAAGCTGCATCCGCCAGCCAGTCGCACCGACTGCGCAGCGGCGGTCTGATCGATCGCCAGGCGCCGCTGCAGTTCTCCTTCGACGGCAAGACCATGACAGGCTTTGCCGGCGACACGCTGGCCTCGGCGCTCGTCGCCAACGGCGTCAAGCTGGTGGCCCGCTCATTCAAGTACCACCGTCCGCGCGGCATCATCACCGCTGGTTCGGAAGAGCCAAGCGCGCTGGTCGAGATGCGCACCGGCGCCCGCAAGGAGCCGAACACCCGCGCCACCACGCAGGAGCTCTATGACGGGCTGATTGCCCAGAGTCAGAACCGCTGGCCGTCGCTGCGTCGCGACTTCATGTCGATCAACCAGCTGTTCTCGCCGATCTTCGTCGCAGGGTTCTACTACAAGACCTTCATGTGGCCGGCGAAGTTCTGGGAGGCGATCTACGAGCCGATCATCCGCCGTGCCGCCGGTCTCGGCAAGAGCGCGGAACTGCCGGATCCCGATCACTACGACAAGGCCTGGGCGCATTGCGACGTGCTCGTCGTCGGTGCCGGGCCCACCGGTCTTTCGGCGGCACTGGCCGCTGGCCGCGCCGGTTCGCGTGTCATCCTGGTCGAAGAAGACGTCCGTCTCGGCGGCCGCCTGCTCAGTGACGGTGGCGAGATCGACGGCATGCATGCCGAGGAGTGGGTGCGTCGTGCGACCGACGAACTCGCCGGGCTGCCCAACGTCCGCATCATGACCCGTACGGCGCTTTTCGGCGTCTATGACGGCGGCGTCCACGCCGCGCTCGAGCGCGTCAACGACCATGTTCCGGTGCCGGGTCCGCACCAGGTCCGCCAGCGGATTTGGCGCATCGTTGCCAAGCGTTCGGTTGTCACTGCCGGTGCCATCGAGCGGCCGATTGCCTTCCCGGGCAACGACCGTCCGGGCGTGATGATGGCGTCCGCCGTGCGCACCTACGTCCATCGCTTCGCAGCGATGCCGGGCAAGCGCGTCGCGCTGTTCACCAACAATGACGACGGCTGGCGCACTGTCGAGGCGATCCAGCAGGCCGGTGGCGATATCGCAGCGGTGATCGACCCGCGCGGCAAGGTGCCGGCGGAATACCAGGCACTGGCCGAACTCTCCGACCTGCGCGTGCTGGCTGGCGGCGTGTCCGACGTCAAGGGTGGCGTCGATGGCGTGCGTGGCCTGGTGGTTACTGCCGCCGACGGCAGGAAGCAGCAGATCGATGCCGACTGCCTGGCAGTGTCCGGTGGCTGGAATCCCAATGTGGGCTTGTCCTGTTTCCATCGCGGCAAGCCGGTCTGGCGTGACGACATCGCAGCCTTTGTCCCCGGCGATTGCCCGACGGGAATGGTCATGGCGGGTGCCGCCAATGGCGAATTCTCGCTTGGCGCTTGCCTGCGCGACGGCCATGCCGCCGGTGTGGCTGCGGCCGCCGATTGCGGCGCGTCGGGCAATGCCGGCGAAGCATCGGAAGCCGGCGACGAGGTCTACGCGATCTCGCCGCTCTGGCAGGTCAAGGCCAAGGGCAAGGCCTTCGTCGACTTCCAGCACGACGTCACTGCATCCGACGTGACGCTGGCGCAGCGCGAAGGCTTCGAGAGCGTCGAACATCTCAAGCGTTACACCACGCTTGGCATGGCGACCGACCAGGGCAAGACCTCCAACATCACCGGCCTTGCCATCATGGCCGATGCCACCGGCCGCACGATCTCGCAGACCGGCACGACGATCTATCGTCCGCCCTATGCACCGGTGGCGATCGGCGCACTCGCCGGCCATCACCGCGACGAGAACTTCCACGCCTGGCGCCTGACGCCGTCGCATCACTGGGCTGCTGCGCGCGGTGCTGTGTTCGTCGACACCGGGCTTTGGAAGCGCGCGCAATGGTATCCGCAGCCGGGCGAGAAGGACTGGATCGAATCGGTTTCCCGCGAAGTGCTCGCCGTGCGCAACGGCGTCGGCTTCTGCGACGTCTCCACGCTCGGCAAGGTCGACGTGCGCGGTGCCGACGCCGGCACCTTCCTCGATCGCGTCTACATCAATGCCTTCTCGTCGCTTGCCGTCGGCAAGGCGCGTTACGGCCTGATGCTGCGCGAGGACGGCATCGTCATGGACGACGGCACGACCTCGCGTCTTGCTGAAGACCATTACTTCCTGACCACGACCACGGCCAAGGCCGGTCCGGTCATGGCGCATCTCGAATTCTGCCGCCAGGTGCTCTGGCCGGAGCTCGACGTGCAGCTGTCGTCGGCGTCCGACCAGTGGGCACAGTTCTCGATCGCCGGGCCGAACACCCGCAAGCTTCTGCAGGCGCTGGTCGATCCGTCGGAAGACATGAGCAACGAAGGCTTCCCGTTCATGGGGGCCCGCGAGGTCAAGCTGCGCGGTGGCGTCACAGCCCGCCTGTTCCGCATCTCGTTCTCGGGTGAAATCGCCTTCGAAATCTCGGTGCCGGCGCGCTACGGCGCGGCGATGGCCGAGAACCTGATGATCGCCGGCAAGCCCTATGGCGTGACGCCTTACGGCACCGAGGCGCTTGGCGTCATGCGTATCGAGAAGGGCCACGTTGCCGGTCCCGAGCTCAACGGCATGACGACGGCCGACGACCTTGGCCTCGGCAAGATGATGTCGAAGAAGAAGGACTTCATCGGCCGCATCATGGCTGGACGCGAGGCGCTGACTGCAACCGACCGCCAGGTCGTCGTCGGCATCAAGCCGCTCGACCGTGCACGCCGGCTGCGCTCAGGCGCGCATGTCATCCCCAAGGGCGGCATCCCGGGTCCGGCGACTGACCAGGGTTATGTCACCTCGGTCTGCTTCTCGCCGATGATGGAACAGTGGATCGGCCTCGGCCTGGTCGAACGCGGCCGCGAACGTATCGGCGAAATCGTCCGCATCCACGATCCGCTGCGGAGCGAGGACTACGAAGCCGAGATCTGCAATCCTGTCTTCTATGATCCAGAAGGAGCGCGCCAGCGTGGTTGATTATCTCTGGAACACCCAGTCGCCGCTCCAGAAGGCGCTCGTCGCCGGTCGCCATGGCGTGGCCGGTGCACAGGCAGGCGTGACGCTTGTCGAGGTTCGCGATCTCGTGCTGGTCCAGGTCATGGCCCGGCGCGGCAAGGCAGCCGACACGGCCAAGGCGGCAAAGAAGCTGTTCGGCGTCGATGCGCCAAACACGCCGAAGGCCGTCGCCGGCAAGTCCGCGACGCTCGTCTGGTCGGGACCCGACCAGTTCACGGTGTTGGCGCCGCGGACGGACGAGAGCTCGCAGATCGATGCCATGAGCCAGGCCTTCTCAGGCGCGGCCTCGCTGTCCGATCAGTCGGACGGCCGCTGCCTGATCCGGGTTTCAGGCCCGCGCGGCCGCGATGCCATCGCCAAGTTCTCGTCGCTCGACCTGCATGATGCCGCCTTTCCGGTTGGCACTGCCGCGAATACGTCGGTCGACCACACGGCGGTCAATTTCTGGCGCGAGGCGAACGGTGCCGACGGCCATCCGGTCTACAGCATGCTGGTTTTCACCAGCTTCGCCGACAGCCTGTGGCATGCCATCGTGGATTCTTCGCTGGAATATGGCGTCGACACGTCGAGGACTCGCGCGGCCTGAACGCGCGTCAGCAGCGCCAGACAAACGAAAGCCCCGGAGCGATCCGGGGCTTTTTCGTTGGCGATCACAGCTGAGACAAATATCAAAAGGTCAAAAATACGACTGCCGCCACGGCATGCGTGGCGGCCAGGCAAAATACAAGCTCGGTCGTCGCTCAGGCGTCGACGCAGGCCTTGTGCAGTTGGGCGAGCGATGCCGTCGGGCGCAGCAACGACAGGGTCAGGAGCTCGACGCAGAGCGGCATCACCAGCTTGGCACCGTCGGCATAGAGCGAACCGCCCGACGCGCGGAACGAACCCTTGTCGATGATGGTCTCGAGAACATCGCGCGTCCTGAGCGGCAACAGGTCGGTGCAGGTGCTCATCCGGGCGAAGATATGGCTGATCGGGACGTTGAAGCCGTCGACCGGTACGAGAGGTTCCTCGTTTCCTTCCTTCCATTCCTCGAGCGCTTCGAGCGCGTCATGGAAGGCGTTCTGAACGGTGATGGGCGCGTGGCCCTCATAGAGTTCCGGCAGCACTTTCTGCATGGGCATGTTCCTCTTCAAGCTCTGTTGGATCGTGCTGCGGCAACGCGGAATCGGGTATTGGACCTCACTGTAATGTGCCTCCCATACTTGCCTTATATGCAACATATTTGCACATGAGTTAAATCTCGTCCACTGCAAATCGCACTGGACCAATCCTCTGGAAACTCCAGAATTTCTGCCCCGGGCGGTAGTCGGATTTGAGTTTTGCGATCATCGTTCGGCCAGTATCGGCACCACCCGAACGAATAGGAAATCTACCCGTCCGGGCGTTTTCAAAGAGACGGAAAACCGATCTGCTCGGCATCAGGAAAACTGCATTTCCCGGATGGCCGGCTCTACGAACCGGTGTCCCGGAGCAACACGAGATGAATGGGTGTCGCTTGGAGGAGAGCAAACCACTCAGCTTTCGTGAGGACGTCCGCAGCCTGCTGTTCAGGGTGCTTTTGGCCGTCGTCAGCGAACGCGAGCCCGATATGGCGGAGGTTCTTACCGGCCGCGTGAGCCTCGATGCGCTCGAAAGCGGGCAACGCATTGCCGCGCTGCAGGCCACAGGTATGTGGTTCCAGCTCGTTGCCATTGCCAACGAGCTTCTGGCCATGCGCTCTCGCCGAGAGCTGGAGCAGATGGGCGGTGCCGACGAAGTCATCGGCTCCTTCGCCAATGTCGTGGGCGAGATCGCCGCCGCCGGCTACCCGGCTGAGGACATCCAGGCTACCCTCGACGCGCTCAGCGTCGGGCCGACCATGACGGCGCATCCGACGGAGGCCAAGCGGGTCACCGTCCTCGAAATCCACCGCCGCATCTACCGCAAGCTGACCGAACTCGAGCAGCAGCGCTGGGCGCCGCGCGAGCGCGAACAGCTGATCGACGACCTCAAGAGCGAGATCGAACTGCTGTGGATGTCGGGCGAACTGCGGCTCGAACGGCCTTCGGTCGAGCGCGAGATCGCCTGGGGCCTGCACTTCTTCCGTGAAGTGATCTTCGAGGCGACGCCCAAGCTCTATGACAGCGTCGAGGAAGCGCTGGCCCGCCACTACCCCGAATACGATCTCAAGGTGCCGTCCTTCATGCGGTACGCCTCCTGGATCGGCGGCGACCGCGACGGCAACCCGAATGTCACGGCCAAGACCACGGCCTATGCGCTCAACGAGTGCCGCCAGGCGATCGTCGGCTGGTATATCGGCCAGGTGCGCAAGCTGGTCACCGTGCTCAGCATCAGCGCCAATGTCGTCGACATACCGGAAGCCTTTACCAAGGCACTGGGCCATGCCCTGCATCGCAGCGGCAATGCCTCGGAGATCGTGGCACGCAATCCCGACGAACCCTTGCGCCAGTTCGCAGCGGCGATGCTCGATCGCCTTGAGGCGATGCGCGGGGAGGCGTCGGCCAAGCCCTATACCCGTTCCGATGCCTTCAAGGCCGACTTGCGCGAGCTGGAAAACGTGCTCGGCCAGCTTGGCGGCAAGCTGATCGCCCGGCGCTTCGTGCGGCCGGTGCGCCAGCAGGTCGAAACCTTCGGCTTCCGCACGGTTTCGCTGGACATCAGGCAGAACTCTACCGTCGTCAATCGTGTGCTGAGCGAGTTGTTCAAGCACGCCGATCCGGAGACGGCGCCTGCTCCCGACACACCGCAATGGACGGCACGTATCCGGGCGGCACTGAATTCCGGTGAACAGCTTGAAGTCGACCGGCTGGCGCTGTCGGAAGAAGCACAAGAGCTTCTCGACCTGTACGACGTCATCCGCAAGGCTTCGGCCGGGCTGAACGGCGGTGCGGTCGGGGCCTTCATCCTGTCGATGACGCGGTCGAGCGACGATCTCCTGGCGGTCTATCTGCTGGCGCAGTATTCCGGCATGGCGACGGCATCCGACGGTAGCGGAACCATTGCGCTCAGGGTCGTGCCGCTGTTCGAAACGATTGCCGACCTGCGCGCCGCGCCCGAGATCCTCGACCAGTTGTTCGGTGTGTCCATCGTCCGCCGCTCGGTGCGGGATTTCGGCAACGCTCAGGAAGTGATGCTTGGTTACTCCGACTCCAACAAGGACGGCGGTTTCCTCGCCTCCAACTGGGAGCTGAACAAGGCACAGCGGCGGATCACGGCGCTCGCCATCAAGCGCAAGGTCAAGATCAGCTTCTTCCACGGCCGTGGCGGCTCGGTCAGCCGGGGCGGGGCACCGACAGGCAGGGCGATCGCCGCCCAGCCGGCCGGCACCATCGGCGGCGCGATGCGCGTCACCGAGCAGGGCGAGGTCGTGTCGTCGAAGTTCGCCAACCGCGGCACCGGCCTCTATCAGCTCGAGATCCTGGCGGCGAGCGTCTTTGCCCACACCGTCAAGTCGCCGAACGAGCCCGAGCTCAAGGACATTCCCGAGTTCAGCGAGGCGCTGGAAGCGCTGACCGGCATGTCGCAGGCGTCTTATTCGGGCCTGATCAACGAGCCGGGCTTTATTGACTACTTCCACCAGGCTAGCCCGGTTGAAGAACTGTCGCTGCTCAAGATCGGCTCGCGCCCGGCGCGCCGTTTCGGCGCGAGGGACATTTCCGACCTGCGCGCCATCCCATGGGTTTTCGCCTGGAGCCAGAACCGGCACCTGCTGACCAACTGGTATGGCATCGGCAGCGCGCTCAATTCCTTCGTCAACGTGCGCGGCGACGCTGGCTTGGAACTGCTCAGGCAGATGTTCGAACGCTCACGCTTCTTCCGCCTCGTCGTCGACGAGGTGGACAAGGGCCTCTACCAGTCCGACATGGATATCGGCTACCTCTATGCCGGGCTGGTGCAGGACCGCGAGGTCGGCGAGCGCATCTACCGCAAGATCTCGGCCGAATACGCGCTGACGCGGCGGATGATCTCCGAGGTCAATGGCGGGCTCAAGCTTTCCGAACGCTTTCCCGCCTTCAAGCGCCATTTCGACCGCATCCGCCCGCAGATGGACTCGATCCACCGGCTGCAGGTGCAGCTGCTGCGCGAGGTGCGCGCCCAGGACGGCGCCACCGCCAAGCCGAAGCGCGCCGTCAACGCACTTCTACTTTCGATCAATTGCATTTCCGCCGGCCTAGGCTGGACCGGATGACCACATTTTCTGGCGCCGTAGGGCGCCGCAAGGGAGGAGCCTCATGAATATTCCAACCAGACCCGGCATCGGCAGCGCCCGCCACTTCTTCCGCACCGGCGTCGCCCAGGCGGACCCCGCCGTCAGCGATGCGATGGATCGCGAGCTGCAGCGCCAGCGCGACGAGATCGAGCTGATCGCTTCGGAAAACATCGTCTCCAAGGCGGTGCTCGAGGCACAGGGCTCGGTGCTGACCAATAAATACGCCGAGGGTTATCCCGGCCGTCGCTATTATGGCGGCTGCGCCTATGTCGACGAGATCGAGGATCTGGCGCGCGAGCGCGCCAAGACAATGTTCAACTGCAGCTTTGCCAACGTGCAGCCGAACTCAGGCAGCCAGGCCAACCAGGCAGTGTTCATGGCGCTGATGCAGCCGGGCGACACCTATCTCGGCCTGAACCTTGCCGCGGGCGGCCATCTCACCCACGGCGCGCCGGTCAACCAATCGGGCAAGTGGTTCAACCCAGTCTCCTACGGCGTGAAGCCCGATACGCACCGCATCGACATGGACGAGGTGCGCGATCTCGCCAAGAAGCACCAGCCCAAGGTCATCCTTGCCGGCGGCTCGGCCTATCCGCGCATCATCGACTTCAAGGCGTTCCGCGAGATCGCCGACGAGGTCGGGGCCAAGCTGTTCGTCGACATGGCCCACTTCGCGGGCCTGGTCGCCGGCGGCGTCCACCCCAACCCGCTCGAACATGCCCATGTCGTGACCACCACCACGCACAAGACCCTGCGCGGTCCGCGCGGCGGCATGGTGCTGTCCAACGACGAAGAGATCGGCAAGAAGATCAATTCGGCTGTCTTCCCAGGCCTGCAGGGCGGTCCGCTGATGCACGTCATCGCCGCCAAGGCGGTTGCCTTCGGCGAGGCGCTGACGCCCGACTTCAAGGTCTATGCCGCGAACGTCGTCTCCAACGCCAAAGTGTTGGCCGAGACCCTGCAGGAGGGTGGCGTCGACATCGTCTCGGGCGGTACCGACACGCATCTCATGCTTGTCGACCTGCGGCGCAAGAACCTCACCGGCAAGGCGGTGGAAGCGTCCCTCGGCCGGGCCCACATCACCTGCAACAAGAACGGCATCCCGTTCGATCCGCAGGGTCCGATGGTCACTTCGGGCGTCCGGCTGGGCACGCCAGCCTGCACGACCCGCGGCTTCCTTGCCGAGGAGTTCCGCCAGGTCGGCCGCATGACCATGGCTGTCATCGATGGCCTTGCGGCCAATGGCGAGGCCGGCAACGCCAAGATCGAAGCCGCCGTTCGCGAAGAAACCCACGATCTGGTCGGTCGATTCCGAATCTACGACTGATTCCTGTCGCTGGAGAGCGGGCATGCCTTGGCAAATTCGATTGGAATGCGCCAAGGCATGATGCCGATGTCGATGGCGGGCCAATGGCGCAACAAAAAAAGCTGAGTGTCCTGGTTGCCGAGCGCAACCCGCTGGTGATCGCCGCGTTGCGCGACATGATCAGCCGCGACGAGCGCTTCGATTTTGCCGAAGGCGTCCAGAGCGGTGAGGCCTTCATCAAGGCGGTGGCGGGATCGCAGCCCTCATTCGACGTCGCCATCGTCGCCTGGAAGCTGTCCGACATGGATGCCAGCGAGGTGCTGATCGAGCTTCAGCGCCGGCAATTGACGGCGCGCCTGGTCATTTTCTCCAACGACCATGACATCGGCATCCTCAAGCAATGCGTACGGCTGGGCGCGCAGGGCTTCTGCTACCAGTTCGACGATCCCTGCATCCTGTTTGACACGCTTCTGGCAGTCGCCAACGGCCGTATCTGCATCCCTTACATTGATGTCGCCAAGATCAACGAGACGCCGCTGTCGCGCCTGACCACCCGCGAGCTCGAACTGCTCGGCGTCTTGTCCGACGGCTGGACCAATCTGCAGATCGCGACGCGGACCGGAATCTCGGAAAACACGGTCAAGTACCACCTGAAAAATCTCTACGACAAGCTGGGCGTGCGCAACCGTGCGATGGCGGTCGCGCTCTACGCCAGCGAGCGCAAGCGCGGCCCGCAGCCGATCCCGCGATAGAGGATACCAGCCATACGTCAGTGGCTGTCGTGGTCATTGCGGCAGAGCCAGGGCCTTCTTCTCTTCCGCCTCCGACAGCGGGGCTCCCGCATTAGTCGTCGTCAGGTAGGAATCGACTGCCTCCGTGGCACCGGCCGGAACATAATCTTCTTCCGCCGCCTGGGCCGCCACTGCCAGCCGGACGTCCCACCCCTGTTCCGGGCGGCAGGCGATCGATACGACGGCAGATCTTGACGCGCGGTGAAGCTCGAACTCGCGGCACAATGTGCCGCTCGCGTCACGGAAGCTGGAAACGAGTTTCAGCGTGCCATCGCCGGCCACAACATCGGTGCCTGAGGGCGCCGAGTCGAGTGCCTGGATAATTGCGGCGTCGCCGATCGTCGTCATGGCCAGGTTGCCGGAGGCCGGCGCGCCTGCCTGGCCGGCGAGGTAGCCGCCAGCGCCGAAGACCACAGCCGCCAGCGATGCCGCCAGCGGCATTGCCCAGGTCGAACGAACCGGGTGCGTGTCGCGCGGCGGAAAGGCGACGACGTTGTTCGCCGCCACCTGCGGGGCTGAAGGATCAGTGGCTAGTTCCCGCGCCTCGTCGATCATCTTTTGGACCGACCGTGTCAGCGCTTCTGGGACCGGCTCCTCAATCAGCGGCTTGAGCGCGGATGCTGCCAGTGCGCGGCTTTCGATGAAAGCGGCGACCCGGGCAACGAGATCGTCGTCCGTCTCCATGGCGGCCTCGACGGTTGCCGTCGTCTTGGCGTCGAGTTCGCCGTCGGCAAATGCCATCAAGGTTTCGTCGTCGAATTCGCGCCTGCTCATTTGTTTCCACCTTTTTCGGGTGAACGATCGGTCCCGGAGTTTATTCCAGCCGCGTCGGCAAGATTCTTGCGGGCGCGGGAGAGCCTGCTCATGACGGTGCCGATCGGAATGGACAATATCTCCGCCGCCTCCTTGTACGAAAGGTCCTCGACGCAGACGAGTAGCAGCACCTCCCGCTGATCGTCCGGCAACTGGTCGATTGCCAGGGCGACGCTTTTCAGGGTCAGCCGGGCTTCGGCGTCGCGCTCGCCACTTGAACCGGTAATGTCGGGGGTGTCGTCGATGTCTTGTTGCGGTCCCGCCGTCTTGGCGCGACGAACGTGGTCGATCCACAGGTTGCGCAGGATGCGGAACATCCAGGCGTCGAATCTGGTGCCGGGCTCGAATCGGTCCTGGCTGGCCAGAGCGCGCTCGCACGCCGCCTGCACGAGGTCGTCGGCGAGATCGCGCGATCGGCACAGCGAAATGGCGAACCGGCGCAAATTGGGAAGGAAAGCAATCAGGCGGTCGCTGACCTGAACCTCGTCACCCCTCATGCGGTCGTACCTATCGCTTCCCACGGAATAAAACGGACACTGGCCCGTTGGTCCCAAAATGCACAATTGCATTCGAAATGATATGGTATGCCGACACACTTATGTGGATCGCTGACATTTGCCGCGAGTGTGTCGTGATGCCGGGAAAGGACGAACCATGTTTCTGAACGCGTCATCAGCTTCGCTTGCCGTTGCCTTTGCGCTGGCGTTGGCCGGCGGAAGTCTTGGCGTGCCTTTCGTGCCGCCGAATTACGGCGGCCTGTTCGGTATCGGAGTTGCACTGGCCGACGACGACGACGGTGGCAGTGACAGTAGCGATGATAGCGATAGCAGCGACGATAGTGACAGCAGCGACGATAGCGATACCAGTGATCCCGATGATGGCGACGACGATGATATCGATGGCGATGGCGATGGCGTAGCGGACGACCGCAGGGGCGGGGATCGGTCGAATCGTGCCAGCAGGCGGGCAGTCCTGGCTTCTCGCGTGGTTCAGGTCGATCGCCAGGCACCTCGGCAGATCGTAGCACTTGGCCTCGATGATGCCGCGATAGCCGAGCTTACCGCGACCGGCTATTCAGTTCGAGATCGCAGGACGGTTTCGATTGCCGGCGCCGATATGGTGAGATTGGCAATTCCGCGCGGGGTGACGCTTGAAGCGGCGCGCGCGCGCGTGGCCGGTGCTGCGCCCGCTGCGGCGGTGGACCTCAACCACTTTTATCGGCCAGATGGCGCCCATGCCGAACCGTGCGGTGCAGACAATTGCCTAGCGCGCAACGTCGTCGGCTGGCCCGAGGGTGCCGCGATGCCTGGCCGATGCGCCGTGCCGACGCGGATCGGCCTCATCGATACGGCCATCAATTCCGGCCATCTGGCTTTCGTCGGCGCTAAGGTCGAGACGATCCGCCTGGAGGCTGGCAATCTGCCTGACTCAGGACGCCAGCATGGCACCGCCGTGGCTGCACTGCTTGTCGGCTCGGCTGAAAGCCGCACGCCCGGCCTGGTGCCCGGAGGCGAACTCATTGCGGTGGATGCCTTTCATCGTGGCGCGGGCAATGATGATCGCTCGGCGGTCTATGAACTTGTCCGCGCGATCGACCTGCTGGCGGCTCGTGGCGTGAAGGTGATCAACATGAGCCTGACCGGCCCTCCCAACCTGCTGCTCAAGCAGGCGATCGAGAGGGCTGCCGCACGTGGCATCGTGCTGGTGGCGGCGGCTGGCAATGATGGACCGCGCGCAGCACCGCTCTATCCCGGAGGTTACGACGGTGTGATTGCGGTGACGGCGATCGACCGGAGCAAGAACCCCTACCGCCGCGCCGGCGCCGGCGACCATGTCGACATCGCTGCGCCGGGCGTTCAGGTGTGGACCGCCGCTTCGATCAAGGGCGCCCAATCGAAGACGGGCACCTCTTTTGCGGCACCGTTTGTAACTGCGGCGGCTGCAATGATGCTGGCTGCAAATCCTGAATTGAAGGCAGCCGATGTCGAAGGGCTGCTGCAGCAGTCGGCCGAGGATCTGGGCAAGCCGGGCAAGGATCCGGTCTTTGGCTGGGGGCTGCTGAACGCTCGCGCCATCTGCGGGACTTGAAGCGGACCGACCACTTTTCTCCATCTGAGCAGCCGAAAAAAGGAAGCCGGTGCGGGCCCGCAGCGGCTTTTTCTTTTGCCGTGGATATTGTTCCTTGGCGGCTCAAGTGAGCAATGTCCAAGCGTTGCATTAGCGAAAATCAGAATAATCCAGGGCTGTCCGTTCTGAAGCCGGCGTCATTCATGAAATTGTCATCGGACATTCATGGGTGCGGAAAGTCAAATCGTAACGCATTGTTTTATATAGTCATTTTCAGTCTTCCCGATCGCATGAAAAAAATCGCCTGCGGCGGAATAGAGTCTGTTTACGTCCGTTCTTCCTGACGTCGCCGCCATCGCGGCGGAAAGTCAGGAGATCGAACATGCCATTCCTCTATTCCCCAGCGCCTCTGGGCTGCTTGTCATCGGGTCCACGCGCCTCGACCTGCCCCAGCCTACAAGTCTGTGTCCAGGGGAGGTCGAAATGACACCGCAGGTACTGCAGAACCTCTTCGTCATGGAATTCGTGCGCTTTGCCGTGGATGTTGCCGGCATGTCGATCCTGCTGTTCGGCATGTACTACCGGCGCTATCGCGACAAGGAACTCGTCACCGCCGCTGCGCTCTTCAACATCTTCGTTTTCGCGGTCCTGACCGTGCTCTCGGTGGTCGATTTCGGCGTGGCAGCCGGTTTCGGACTGTTTGCGATCCTGGCGCTTTTCACGCTTCGGTCGGAACCGCTCAGCAAGACGGAGATGACCTATTTCTTCGGCAGCGTCGCCATTGCCGTGATTTCATCCGTGCAGGGAACCACGATCCCGTTCGCGGCCGCGACCGTGCTGTTTGTACTGATCGGCGCCTATGTCATCGACCACCCGAAGATGCTGCAATCCGTCAGCGGCACCAAGGTTTCGCTCGACAAGATCCATCTGGCGCTGCTGTCGGATCCGGTGGCGATGCGCGCGGAACTGTCCGCGCGGCTCGGCGTCGACGTGCTGTCCTACCAGGTCCTCCAGCTCGACTACATCACCGAAATGGCGAAGCTCAATGTCCATTATCGCAAGCACTGACACCTGGCTGGAGCGCGGTTTCCTGCCCATCAGCCTTTCCCAGCTGAACGGCAAAGCCGCCATGCTCGAGCGTCTGGATAACAAGTACGTCGTCGACGCCACGGTGCTGAAGCACGCCGCCGGTGACCTGGCCCAGGCTTTCGACATGCTGGAAATCGACGGGCTGCGGGCCTTCACATACGAGACCTGCTATTTCGACGATGCCGACCGTCGCAGCTATTTCGACCATCATCAGGGCAGGCGCCAGCGTGCCAAGGTCAGGGTGCGCCGCTACGCCGAGGCCGGCCTGTGCTTCCTTGAAGTCAAGCTGAAGGACAAGCGCGGCATCACCGTCAAGAAACGTCTCGACCGGGACCTGTCGAAATTCGGCGTTCTGGACGATGCGGCCATCGCCTACATCGACGATGTGTATCGAGCCCAGTACGGCCAGCCGTTTCCGCACGAGCTGTCCCGCGTCATCGACATGCGCTACCGGCGCATGACGCTGGTCGCCAAGCAAGGCGGCGAGCGCATGACGATCGATTGCGGCCTGCAGTTCTTCACCCCGGACGCGCAGCACACGGTCGACGATGGCCTGTTCATCGTCGAGACGAAATCGGCCAACGGCAATGGCGTCGCCGACGCCATACTGAGGGCGCTGCATCAGCATCCGACGAAACGATGCTCGAAATATTGCGTCGGCACCGCGCTGCTCAATCCAGGCACCAAGCACAACAAATTCCTGCCGGCCTTGCGCAAGCTTGGCGGCTTCCCGAGCCGCGGGGCACAGCCCCTGGCTACCCAACAATAGGAGAGAATGAGATGACCAACAAAATCATACCCGCGCTGCTTCTATGCACCTCGGTCCTTGCACCCGTATCCTTTGCAGCGGCACAGTCGCCCACTTTCGCGCTGACCTTGCTCGACAGCAAAGCCAGCCCGGCCAGCGGTCCGAACGGCCACAATGTCAACGAGCTGTCCGGCCTCGCCTGGGATGCGGACGACAAGCTGCTCTATGCGGTTTCGGACGACGGCGTGCTGCATCACTTCCGCGTCGAAATCAAAGACAACAAGATCGCCAGCATGGAGCCGGTGTTTTCGGTGCAACTCGTGACCGGAACGACGCCCGCACTCGTCAACGCCGAAGGGCTCGCCGTGGTCAATGGCGACAATGGCGTGCCATCCGACGGCGAACTCCTCGTCGCGTTCGAGGATGGCCCCGCGATCCATCGGTTCAAGCCGGACGGCACGCCGATCGAAGCCGTGGCGCTGCCGGGCACCTTGTCGGATGTTGCACAATACAACGAACCGAACAGCCGGCTGGAAGCAGTGGCCGCCACGAGCGACCGCGGCATCGTTACGGCTCCGGAGGAGGCGATGCAAGGCCAGCCCGGCGACACACACACGATCTACGGCCTGGATGGCGGACGCTGGACGTTCCCGACCTTCCAGCCGAAGCGAAGCAATCTGAAAGCCATCGAGACGATGCCCGGTGGCCAGTTACTGGTGCTCGAACGCACGCGCGAAACCAAGGGAGGTCCCAGCATCGGCCGGTTGCGCGTCGTCGACCCGCAGGCCTGCGCTGCCGAGACATGCACGGCCACAGAACTGGATGCGGGGGCCAGCAGGCTGCTGAACGACAATTTCGAAGGCATGGCCCGTCTCACCGACGAGCTCTATCTGGCCGTGACCGACAAGACCAAGAAGGAAACGCCGTCTACTGAGTTTGTCCTGTTCTCGGTCAGCAAGCCGGACTGACGCCGCGGCGGCGAAGTCACCTGGTCAATGGACCAACTCGGCAGGCATTCTTTGCCTGCCGAAAATCATGAGTAACGCCGTTCCGGTGCCGCTCGGTTCGCGACTCCCGATGTCGCTAACAAGTCAAAATGACGCTTTGGCAGCTAAAAACGCCGTGTGCGAGCCCTCCACCCCGGGCTTCGGGCCTGTCCCGCAAAATTTCCGACATCCTGCCAGATCGGTAAAAGTCAATCTATTCAACGTTGTTCTGCCTTGGCCCAACGTTGTGGTGCGGCATGTGCGCGCGGCTTCGCTTGACAGCAATTTAAGTTTGTCTGACATTCCTCTGGGGAAATTAATTTCCCGCACAATGAAGCCGAAAACGGCCAGGAGGAGGAGGAGAATGGAAGCGACATTAGCCCATCGAAGCGGAGATGCGACGCTTGAGCAGCGCATCGACAAGATGCACAGGCGCGATCGAGCGGGCCTCGTGATTTTTGTTGTGGTGCTGTGGTGCACCATGTTGTTCGCGCTGTTCAGCGTCTGGTCCTACATCTCGCTGCCCGCCATCCGCGTGATTCTTTCGATCGCTTGCGCGCTGGTGCTGACGTTCAACACGGCGGCCATCGTCGCCATGCTGCGCCACTACGTCGAAGACAAACACTTCATCTATGGCCTTGACCTCAAGCATCTCGACGAGATGCGGCGTCGCCGGGGCTGAGGAAACGCACAATGGCTTACAAACCTCCAAAGCAGGGCCTCGCGGGCCAGATTTTTGACGTCGTGACTTTGCTCGTGCTCACCATCGGCGCGCTCTACATTCCGCTCTACTTGGGCCTCGCCGGTGCCGCCAAGGTGCCGAACCCGATCGCCAACCCGACCTGGGAAGCGCTTGGCCAGAACGCCACCGAGCAGCAGCAATGGGCAGCACTCGGCATCACCGATCCGGCAGCCGCCAACGACATCATCACCGCTCGTTTCGACTACAGCTTCAGCTGGGTCGCGCTGATCGTCATGGCCGTGCTGGTCATCGGCTACTTCGTCATGGTCGTGCGGCTGTCCGACAAGGAATATCGCGAAGTCATCGAAGAACGCTTCGGCAAGAAGCGATAGGGAGAGGCCACAATGGATACCTGGAACATCCTGGAATACGTGGCCTGGGCACTCTCAGCCATGTTCGGCGTGCTGATGCTCATCGACCTCATCCGCATCGACACCACCTACGACAACGAACTGCTGATCTCTTCTCGCGAAGGCGAGATCGAGGCAACGGCAGAACGCCACGAGATCTGAGGGGACGACGATGGCAAATGTAACTTCAACGGCGGCGGAGCCTGAACGGCTTCAGCTGCTGCGCGTGCTCGGTCCGGCCCATATCTGGGCGCTCGGCGTCGGCATCGTGCTCGTCGGCGAATATATGGGCTGGAACTTCTCGGTCGGCAAAGGCGGCATGATCGCCGGCCTCGTCGCCTGCTGGGTTGCCGGCCTGCTCTATACCTGCGTCGCCATGATCGACTCCGAAGTGACCTCGACGGTCGCTGCGGCCGGCGGCCAGTATGCCCAGGCCAAGCACATCGTCGGCCCACTGATGGCCTTCAACGTCGGTCTGTTCCTGGTCATGGCCTACACCATGCTCGAGGCTGCCAATGCGATCACTGTCGGCTTCCTGCTTGACACGGTTGCGGGCATGCAAGGGCATTCCGGGCTCAACCAGCAACCCTTCATCATCCTCGCCATCATGTTCCTGGCGTGGCTTAACTATCGCGGCGTGCTGGCGACCCTGACCTTCAACCTGGTCATCACCGCAATCGCCTTCCTGGCGATTATCACGCTGTTCATCTCCGTGCAGTTCGGCGCGTCCAACGTGCCGCTCGACTTCTCGGCGGTCACCACCGATCCGCTGCCTTATGGCTGGGTCGGCATCGTCGCGGCGCTGCATTTCGGCCTCTGGTACTATCTCGGGATCGAGGGTACCTGCCAGGCGGCCGAGGAAGTGCGCTCGCCGGCACGTTCGCTGCCCTACGGCACCATGGCCGGCATCATGACGCTGCTGATCGCGGCGACCATGACCTGGTATGTTTGCTCGGGCCTGGTGCCGTGGGAATATCTCGGCCAGGCCGGCACTCCGCTGTTCGATGCCGCTCGCGTCACCGGCAGCACCGGGCTGATGATCCTGCTGTTCGTCGGCACCACCTTCGCCACGCTGGCGTCGGCCAATGGCTGCATCAACGACGCCTCGCGCGCCTGGTTCTCGATGGGCCGCGACCGCTACCTGCCGAGCTGGTTCGGTGCCGTGCATCCGGTCTACCGGACGCCTTACCGCGCCATCGTCTTCCTGGTTCCGATCGCGCTCATCTTCGCGCTCGGCGCACCGCTCGACCAGGTCGTGACCTTCTCGATCCTGTCGGGTCTGCTCGGATACACCTTCATGACCTTCAACATGGTGATGTTCCGCAACAAGTGGCCGCTCGACACGATCAAGCGCGGCTATGTGCATCCGTTCCATCCGCTGCCGACGATCGTCCTGCTGATCCTGTGCTCGACCGCCTATTTCGCCGTCTTCCTCGGCTATGGCACGCAGCTCAGCGCGATGATGTGCTTCTACATCGTGGCATCGCTCTGGTTCCATTTCCGGCGCTACCAGTTCGTGCGCCGCGGCGACCAGTTCACCATGCCCTGGCCGAAGCCGGTCGGTTACTGACCATCCAAGGAATGGCGGCGCGGACCTCGCGCCGCCATTTTCGCAACAAGGCGGCCCCCCAATGCTCACCACCATTGCCCTATCAGTCTTCGCCGCGGTTTCTTGCGGCTGGATGGGCGTGTGCGCTGTTCGCGACCATCGCGCGGCACTGGCCGAGCGCAAGAGCCTGCTCGACGACGCGGCGAGGCTGTTTGCCAGTTCCCGCATCACTTTCGGGCCCGACCATTTTCCTGTTGTGGTGGGCCGGCTCGACGACGGCAGGCAGGCCAAGATCGAACTCATTGCCGACACGATGGTCACGCGCCGGCTTCCCCAGCTCTGGCTCAGGGTCACACTCAGCGAACATCGTACCATCCAGCGCCCGATCATCGGAGCGCTGGCTCGTCCGACCGGCGCCGAATATTATTCGCTCGTCCACGACATGACGGACTGGATCACGCCTCCCGAGACGGAGGCTTCGCTGCTGATGCGCGGCGACGGCCGCGCGACGGCCTGGCAGGCCGAGCGGGTCTCGGCACTCTTCCAAAATCTGTTTGCCGATCCAACGGTCAAGGAAGCCGTCATCACCCCGGGTGGCACCCGTATCATAAGGCAAGCCGCGCAAGGCGACCCTGGCGCACATAAGGTGCTGCGGCAGGCGCGCTTTCCGCTAACATCGATCCCGGCCGAACTGGTGCGGGTCGCCCTTGCCGAAGCCGAGGCGCTGAGCGCCGTACTTGCCGAAGACGAACACGCAGTTTCGGCCTGTGAAGCAGCCTGAGGAAAATCGATGGCCAAGCCGATCAATCCCTATCTCGTGCTCGCCCTGGCGATCGTCCTGCCGGGGGCCGGCCACGTCGCGGTGCGCGATCCCAAGCGAGGGCTCGCCTTCGCATTCTTCGTCGTCCTGTTCGCGGTGATTTCCTACGCCACCACAACTCCCGAGACGTCGTTCATCGGCCGTCATGCCGGCGGCCTGTTCGTCTGGGCGCTGTCGATCCCCGATGCCTATCGCCGCGCCCGCCTGCTCAGCGTCATGGCGCCAAAGGCCTGATTTATCGGCCCGTTATCCGGCAATCGCGGCGCTCAGCCAGTGCATCGAGGCTGCCGGCGTTGGGGCAGAAATCCCGATAGGATCTTTCGAACTCTCCCGTGGAAAGCCGGTCGCTGCAGAGGCGTCGTACTGAGCACATCATGCAGGTCCGGCGCATGTCGCGGTTCCATACCGGGTAGCGGTTCTCGAAGGCCTCTGCATCGATACCCCTGGATTTGACAGCCTCGGGCAGGAGGACCTTCGAAGCGAAGGCAACACGCATGGACTGCCTGAAATCCGACTGCGATAGCCCGCACTCCGCGAGCATGCGCTCGCCGTCATTGCCCAACTGGCTGATCTCCTGCAGCGCGGCACTGCGCTGGCGCCAATCCTTGTAAAGGAGCACGGCTGAGCGCCAAAGTTCGTACGCTTGCGGTATCCCACTCATTTTCTGCAACCTCCCGATACGTGAGGAGACCCTCACCCTGCGCAACTGTGGCAGGCCGGGCGGCGGCATTCCTTGTGCTGGATCAAACTGGCGATCAAAAACGAAAAAGGGGCGGATTGCCCGGCGAGCAATCCGCCCCAACAGAGGCCCTGCGTGAAATTGCCTGTCAGGCGGCGGTCTGCGAGATCACGCCGCGACGGATCTGGTCTTCCTCGATGGATTCAAACAGCGCGCGGAAGTTGCCTTCGCCGAAGCCCTCGTCGCCCTTGCGCTGGATGAACTCGAAGAAGATCGGCCCGATCACGGTCTTGGAGAAGATCTGCAGCAGGATCTTGGTCGTGCCGCCGTCGACCACGCCTTCGCCGTCGATCAGGATGCCGTGCTTCTTCATGCTTTCGATCGGCTCGTCATGACCGTGCACGCGGTTGCGCGACTTCTCGTAATAGGTGTCGGGCGGGCCGGGCATGAACTTCAGGCCCTTGTCGGCGATCCTGTCGGTGGCGGCATAGATGTCGTCGCTGCCCACTGCGATGTGCTGGATGCCTTCGCCCTTGTACTTCCTCAGATATTCCTCGATCTGGCTGGTGTCGTCCTTGGACTCGTTCAGCGGGATGCGGATCTTGCCGCAGGGCGAGGTGATGGCGCGGCTGACGAGGCCGGTGATGCGGCCGTCGATGTTGAAGAAGTGGATTTGCTTGAAGCCGAACAGCTCGCGGTAGAAGTCCCACCACTTGTCCATGTTGCCGCGATAGACATTGTGGGTCAGGTGGTCGAGGAAGTAGAAGCCAACGCCCTCCGGCTTCGGATCGGCCTCGCCGAGCCAGTCGAATTCCGCCGCATAGGCCGAGCCCTTGGCACCATATTTGTCGACGAAATAGAGCAGCGAGCCGCCGATGCCGACGATGGCCGGTACGTCGAGCGCCTTGTCGTTGTCGGTGTAGGGCACGGCACCCTTCGACACCGCGTGGTTGAAGGCGTGCTTGGCATCGACCACGCGCCAAGCCATCGAGGCAGCACACGGGCCGTGCTCGTCGACGAAGCGCATGGCGTGGCTGCCGGGCTCGGCGTTGACGATGTAGTTGATGTCGCCCTGGCGCCAGACGGTGATCTTTTTCGCCTTGTGACGGGCGACCGGCTGATAGCCCATGCGGGTGAAAAGCTCTTCCAGCTTCTCGGGCTCGGGATGGGCGAATTCGACGAATTCGAAGCCGTCGGTGCCGGCAGGGTTGTCGGCGCTGATCTTGGCAGGCGGCGCGTCGTGCGGAAACGGACCCATGGAAACTCCTCCTCGGAAACTGACTGACGCATATTGTGCTCCCATTTCGATGCAATGTGCTTGCATTCTGACGCCGTATGGGCCGATCTATGCGCGAAACGCGCATGAAGCGGGAGAATCATGCAATGGCTGACGGTCTCGACCAGTTCGACCTCAAGATCCTGCGCGAACTGCAGCGCGATGGCCGGCTGACCAATAACGAGCTTTCGGAAAAGATCGCGCTGTCGGCGTCGCAGTGCTCACGCCGCCGTGCTCGGCTGGAGGCCGACGGCTTCATCCGCGGCTACCAGGCCATGCTGGACCGCGAGAAGCTGGGGCTGGATTTGCTGGTGGTGGTGGCTGTGACGCTGGCGACCCATAATCGAGACAACGCGCGGCGCTTCGCGCAACTGGTCAACGATCTGCCGGAAGTGCTGGAGGCCTATTCGCTGACCGGCGAGATGGACTACCACTTGCAGGTAGTGGTTCGCGGGCTTTCCGACCTGTCGCGCTTCGTCAACGAGGTGCTGTTGCCGCATGACGCGGTCCAGCACGTCAAGACGTCGATCGTGCTCACGACATTGAAGAGCTTCGGCGGGCTGCCGATCGGGTAAATCAGTTAGGTCTTCGCCAACAACGCCCGCTCGACATCTGCCAGTCCTGCTTCGATGCGCTCGATGGCGCCGGCGCCGAGTACCTGTTCGAGGCTCGCCTGATAGGTGCGCGCGAGGTCGGCGATCTCGCGATAGGCCTTGAGGCCGGCGGCAGTCAGTTCCAGGTGCTCCACCCGGCGGTCGGCATCGTCTTCCGTCCGTTTCAGCCAGCGCCGCTGTTCCAGTTCGCGCACGGCACGGCTGACCTTCGTCTTGTGCATGTTGGAATGCGCCCCGACCTCTGTCGCCGTCATCCGCCCGGCGCTGCCGAGTGCGGCGAGCGTACGCCATTCCGGACGGGTCATCTGGTAGCGCTGCTTGTATTCGCGTGCGAAGCTCAGGCTGATCAACTCGGCGGCGCGGTTCAGCCGATAGGGCAGGAAGCTCTCGAGATCGAAGGACGGAGGCATCGAACAGCCTTTGATAGTTACAAAATCAACGGTTACAATTGCAACCAATTCGACGATCTCATGTGCTGACGGGAGGTGCAAGCCATGCTGGACAAAACCGACAAGCAGGCGGGGGCCGCCACGGACTTGAAATACATGCCCGGCTTCGGCAACGACTTCGAGACCGAGGCGCTGCCGGGCGCTTTGCCGCAGGGCCAGAACAGCCCGCAGAAATGCAATTACGGGCTTTACGCCGAGCAGCTGTCAGGCTCGCCGTTTACCGCGCCGCGCGGCACCAACGAGCGCTCCTGGCTCTACCGCATCCGCCCGAGCGTGCGCCACACCAAGCGGTTCTCGGCCGGCAGCTACCCGCACTGGAAGACCGCACCTTGCCTCGACGATCATTCGCTGGCGCTCGGCCAGCTTCGCTGGGGACCGCTGCCTGAGCCCAAGGACAAGCTCAACTTCATCCAGGGCATACGCACCATGACGACGGCGGGCGATGCGATGACCCAGGTCGGCATGGCGGCGCATGTCTATGCCTTCAACGACGACATGGTCGACGACTATTTCTTCAATGCCGACGGCGAATTGCTGATCGTGCCGGAGGTCGGAGCGATCCGCATCTTTACCGAAATGGGCATCATCGACGTCGAGCCGTCGGAGATCTGCCTGATCCCGCGCGGCATGATGTTCAAGGTCTCGCGCCTCGGCGACGGTGAGCCGCGGCGCGGCTACATTTGCGAGAATTACGGTGCCAAGTTCACGATGCCCGACCGCGGCCCGATCGGCGCCAACTGCCTCGCCAACCCGCGCGACTTCAAGACGCCGACGGCTGCCTATGAGGACAAGGAAACGCCTTGCCGCGTGCTGGTCAAATGGTGCGGCAAGTTCCATGTCACGGAGATCGGCCACTCGCCGCTCGACGTCGTCGCCTGGCACGGAAACTACGCGCCGTTCAAGTATGACCTGCGGACCTTCTCGCCGGTCGGCGCGATCCTCTTCGACCATCCCGACCCGTCGATCTTCACCGTGCTGACCGCGCCGACCGAAGAGGCGGGCACGGCCAATGTCGACTTCGTCATCTTCCCGCCGCGCTGGCTGGTCGCCGAGCACAGCTTCCGCCCGCCCTGGTATCACCGCAACATCATGAGCGAGTTCATGGGGCTGATCTATGGCCAGTACGACGCCAAGGAGGAGGGCTTCGTGCCCGGCGGCATGAGCCTGCACAACATGATGCTGCCGCATGGGCCCGACGCCATGGGTTTCGAGAAGGCGTCGAACGGCGAACTCAAGCCGGTCAAGCTCGACCACACCATGGCCTTCATGTTCGAGACGCGCTTTCCCCAGCAGCTGACGAAATTCGCCGCCGAGCTGGAAACATTGCAGGACAACTACATCGATTGCTGGGATGGTCTCGAGCGCAAGTTCGACGGCACGCCAGGCATCAAGTGAAGACGGGAACACCATGAAACTCGCGACGCTGAAAGACTCCACTCGCGATGGCAGGCTTGTCGTCGTCTCGAAAGACCTGACCCGCTGTTCCGAGGTCGGCCACATCGCCCGCACGCTGCAGGCAGCGCTCGACGACTGGGCTCATGTCGGGCCGCGCCTCGCCAATGTCGCCGAAGGCATCGAGACAGGCAGCCAGCCGACCATGCGCTTCCACGAGCATGATGCAGCTTCGCCCTTGCCGCGTGCCTATCAGTGGGCCGACGGGTCTGCCTATGTGAACCATGTCGAGCTGGTGCGGAAGGCACGGGGCGCCGAGATGCCGGCAAGTTTCTGGACCGATCCCCTGATCTATCAGGGCGGCTCGGATTCGTTCCTCGGCCCGCGCGATCCGATCGTCATGGCCGACGAAGCCTGGGGCATCGACCTCGAAGGCGAGGTCGCCGTCATCGTCGACGACGTGGCAATGGGCGCTTCGGTTGAAGAGGCACGCGATGCCATCCGGCTTGTCATGCTGGTCAACGACGTGTCGCTGCGCGGCCTGATCCCGGCCGAACTGGCCAAGGGTTTCGGCTTCTTCCAGTCCAAGCCCTCGACGACGTTTTCGCCTGTCGCAGTCTCGCCAGATGAGCTGGGCGATGCCTGGGACGGCGGCAAGCTGCATCTGCCGCTTTTGGCCAGCATCAATGGCAAGCCGTTCGGCCGGGCCAATGCCGGCGTCGACATGACCTTCGATTTTGGCCAGCTCGTCGCCCATGCGGCCAAGACGCGACCGCTGGTAGCAGGCACGATCATCGGCTCGGGCACGGTATCCAACAAGCTCGACGGCGGGCCGGGCAAGCCGGTCACCGAAGGCGGCGCGGGCTATTCCTGCATTGCAGAGATCAGGACCATCGAGACGATCGAGACGGGTGGGCCCAAGACGCCGTTCCTGAAGTTCGGCGACCAGGTCCGCATCGAGATGCATGACCGTTCGGGTCACTCGATCTTCGGTGCCATCGAGCAGACTGTCGAGAAATACGAAAAGGCTTGAGCCGTCATGAGCGAGACCGTGCTGTTCGACTACTGGCGCTCATCGGCCAGCTATCGTGTTCGTATCGCGCTCAACATGCTGGGCGAGGAATTTCGTTCGGTGTCCGTCGATCTATTGGCGAAGGACCAGAAATCGGCTCTCCATCTGGCGCGCAACCCGCAAGGGCTGGTGCCGGTGCTGGATATAGACGGCCATGCCTTCACCCAGTCGCTGGCCATCATCGAATATCTCGACGAGACACGGGCTGCCGGCTTCCTGCCCCCCGACCCGGTCGGGCGCCAGCGCGTGCGGCAACTGTCTTATGCGATCGCCATGGAAATCCACGCGGTCTGCAACACCGGCGTAGTCGCCGAGCTGATGCGGGTTGCGATTGATGGTGAGGCTGCACGCGATGCCTGGATGCAGAAGTTCATCGGGGATGGCATGGCCGCCTTCGAGACGTTGCTCAACCATCCAGCGACCGGCAAGTTTTGCCATGGCGACACACCTGGCATGGCTGACTTCTGCCTGGCGCCGCAGGTCTACAATGCTCGCCGTTGGAGTGTCGACCTGTCGGCGATGCCGCGCGTGCTTGAGATCGCCGGTCGGTGCGAGCAACTTGGCGCTTTCGCCAAGGCCCATCCCGACCGGGTCAAGCCGTAGCTCCTACCGCATCCGCCACGCTTGGGTGCGCTTGATCAGCGCCTTGGACAGGAACATGTGGATCAGGCGAGCCGCCGCGTTGGTATAGAAGATCATCATCGCCATCGCGGCCGCCGGCGCCACGTCGCCTGCGTCGTCCATGTTGAGCACGGCGACGGACGCCAGTGTCGTATCCTTCGAATAGAGGAACACCACTGCCGACACGGTCGTCATGGCATTGACGAACATGTAGATCGAGATGTCGAGGATCGCCGGCAGGCAGACCGGAACGGTGACGCGGGCAAACAGCTTGTAGAAGGGCTGCTTGAGCGACGCGGCCACTGGCTCGAATTCCTGGTCGATCTGCTTGAGTGCCGTCAGGGCCGTCAGATGCCCCACGGTATAGAAGTGGGTGATGGTGCAGACCACCAGGATGGTCATGGTTCCGTAGATGGCGTGCAGCGGGTTGGCCGGGTCATTGAAGAAGAAGATGTAGGCGAGGCCCAGCACCATGCCCGGCACCGCCATGGGCAGCATGGCCAGGAACTGGAACGCCGTGCGCCCGCTGCGGAAGCCGTCGGTCTTTTCGACCATGTAGGCTCCGACAAAGATGATGACCGTGCCGATGACCGCCGTCAGCGCGGCCAGCCGGATCGAGTTGTAGTAGGAGCCCCAGCCGCCGCCGTCCATGCGGTCGAAGGCGAAGTGCTTGAGGCTGAGGCTGAGGTCATAGGGCCAGAGCTTTACCAACGCTGCGAACTGGCTGGTCACCATGATGCCGAGGATGAAGATGGCGACAAGCGAGCACCAGGCAAAGCACAGCGTGTCGAAGCCGCGGTTCGGATTGGGCTGGTAGGGCACCGAGCGGGCCGACAGCAACGCCACCTGCTTCTTCGTCACCATGCGGTCGACGATGAAGGCGGCGATGGCCGGAACGAGCAGGATGACTGAGACGACAGCGCCCATCTCGAAATTCTGCTGGCCGATGACCTGCTTGTAGATGTCGACGGCAAGCACGTTGTACTGGCCGCCGATGACCTTGGGCAGGCCGAAATCGGTGATGACAAGCGTGAACACGACAAAGGCCGCCGAGATCAGGCCGTAGCGCGCACCGGGGATGGTGACGGTCCAGAATGTGCGCCAGCTGCTGGCCCTGAGCGAAGCTGCCGCCTCGTAGTGGCGCTGGTCGGAGATTGCCAGCGCTGTCGATATGATGAGCATGGCGTGCGGAAATGCAAAGAAAACCGAACCGACGACAATGCCGAGCGGCCCGTAGATCGGCACGCCCATCAAGAGATCCTTGAGCAGGCCTTGATTGCCGAAGAGGTAGATCAGCGCAATGCCGGGCAGTAACGACGGTACCAGGATCGGCACCATTGCTACCAGCTTGAAGGCATCCTTGAAGCGCATGCAGCTGCGGTTGAGTGCATAGGCGAAACCGAAGGCGAGCCCGACGGTGACGATGGTGCTGATGAAGGCGATGAAGACCGAGTTCTCGATAGAGCGGAACAAAGTCGGAGTCGAGAAATAGGCAACGTAGTTCTCGAGGCCTAGCGCCCGCGACGGCCGCAGCATCACGCGGCGGAAATCATTGGACGTCAGTTCCTGCCATTCCGTGCCCGATTGCAGCTTGAGGCCGATGAGATATGCAGCGTCGGTAGTCGTGCCGCGGATCTTGTATTTCACCGGGCTGCGGAAGCTGAAGTCCGGGAAGAAGCTGGTCGCCTGGAGGCGGCCGTCCGAATTGGTGGCGAGCTTGGCCGGGGGCACTGCATTGAGTGCCTTGTTCAGCGCCTCGGCCGTGGTCGGCTCACTCCAGTTGCCGTCCTTGTCGGAGACTTGGAACTCGAACCTGGCGAGGTCGAAGCTGTAGGTCGAGAACGACTTGGACAGCATGATCGCGAGCGGGGCCGCCAGGGCGACCACGAGATAGAGCGCGATCACGACCATCAGACCGCGCTTGATCAATTCGTCACGGTCGAGCCTGAGCCTGAGCGCGCGGCCGGCTGGCAGGGCGGTGTCGATTGTCATCGCCATGTCAGGCGCCCCGGGGGTAGATCAGCAGCCTCTCGGCCGGCAGCTCGACGGTAAGCTGCACGCCTTCCGTCAGAGACAGGCGGCGGGCGGCATTGATGGAGAAGTCTGCGATCAGCGTTTCGTTGCCGAGCGCGTGTCCGTGCAGCCGGGTCCGCCAGAACGAGCCCAGAAACTCCATCTCGCTGATGGTGACGTCGATGGCGTTGGTGGCAGCGCCATTGGCAAGCGAGTTGATGGCATGGGGGATGACGTCCTCCGGACGGATCGCGGCGATGACGGGCGCGCCGTCATCGAAGCCGTGCTGCGTGCAGCTGAAGCTTGCCGCGCCGAAGCCGACGGCGGCACCATTGGCCGCCTTCGCCTCGAACTTGTTGGCCTCGCCGATGAAGTCGGCGACGAACAGCGTCGCCGGGTGGCGGTAGATCTCTGTCGGCGTGCCGATCTGCTCGATGACGCCATGGTTCATCACCACGATGCGGTCGGCCATCGACAGTGCTTCTTCCTGGTCGTGGGTGACCATGATGGTGGTGACGCCGAGCTTGCGCTGCAGTTCCTTGATCTCGTGGCGCAGATGGGTGCGCACCTTGGCATCGAGCGCCGACAGCGGCTCGTCGAGCAGCAGCAGGCCGGGCGAGATGGCAATGGCGCGTGCGAGCGCAATGCGCTGCTGCTGTCCGCCGGAAAGCTGCGCGGGGTATTTGTTGCCCTGGTCGGCCAGGCCGACGAGCTTGAGGAGTTCGGTGACGCGGCTGTCGATTTCGGCGCGCGGGCGCTTGGTGTTTTCGAGGCCGAAGGCGATGTTCTTGGCGATCGTCAGGTTGGGAAACAGCGCGTAGGACTGGAAGACGATGCCGTAGTCGCGCTGCGACGGCGGCAGCGCGGAAACGTCCTTGCCACCTTGATGGATCGCGCCGCGCGTCTGCAGGTCGAGGCCGGCAACCGCGCGCAGAAGCGTGGTCTTGCCGCAGCCCGATGGGCCGAGGAAGCAGACGAACTCGCCCTCCCTGATGTCGAGCGATATGTCCTTCAGCGCATGGAAGTCGCCGAAGGCTTTCCAGACGTTTGCGATCTTGAGATAGGCTGGCTTCACGTTCAGGCTGGCGGCGGTCATGGCGCTCACTTCAGTCGGAATTCGCGGCTGCCCGGCGAGGGTTTCGTGTCTCATCGTAACCATCCGGATTGGGGGCAAGGGCGCGGGCGCTGCACTAGGCAGCGCCCGCCTGTCGAGGCGGCTATGTCAGCTCTTCGGCTCGGACTTCGAGTCGTAGCGCTTGGTCCATTCCTCGAGGATGGTGTTTCGGTTGTTGGCTGCCCATTCGAAGTCGTTCTTGATCATCTTGCCTTCGATGTCGGCGGGCAGGTGCGGCACCGGCTTGGCGACGCCGGGCATGGCCACGACCGCATAGCCGACATTGTACATCTCATTGGCCTTCTTCGAGACCGACCAGTCGAGCAACGTCTTGGCGGCTTCCTCCTTGGCAGTGCCTGCGACGATGGCCGACGCCTCCATGTCCCAGCCGATACCTTCTTCCGGGATGATGATGTCGATAGGTGCGCCTTCGGCTTTCGACTTAGCGGCGCGGAATTCGAAGGAGATGCCGATCACCGTCTCGCCGGCGGCTGCCATCTTGCATGGCTTGGAGCCGGAATGGGTGTAGGCGGCGACATTCTGGTGCAGGCCGTCCATATAGGTCCAGCCATCCTTCTCGCCGAATAGCTGCAGCCAGCTCGAGACGTCGAGATAGCCGGTGCCCGACGAAGCCGGGTTCGGCATCACGACATGGCCCTTGTATTCAGGCTTGGTGAGGTCCTTCCAGCTCTTCGGCGCGGTCAGGCCGAGCTTCTGGCCCTCGACGGTGTTGAAGCAGATCGATGCCGCCCAGGCATCCATGCCGACCCAGCTTGGCGGGGTGTCGGTGTCGACGAAATTGGGCTTCAACTGGTCGGCGCCTTTGGGCGCATAGGCTTCCAGCATGCCTTCGGACTTGAGAACCAGAAGCGAGGTGGCGGCGAGACCCCAGACCACGTCAGCCTGCGGATTGTCCTTCTCGGCCAGCAGCTTGGCGGTGATGACACCGGTCGAGTCGCGGATGAAGTTGAGCTTGATGTCGGGGTGGTCCTGGTTGAACGTCTCGGCGTAACGCTTGAGGTCCTCGGCCTCGATCGCCGTGTAGACGGTAAGCTCGGTCTCCGCCCAGGCAGCCGAGGACATCAGCATGGTGGCAACAGCAGCAAGCACGAAGTTTTTCTTCTGGTTCATGGATATCTGGCTCCCATTTGAATCGCTTAGGCACGTTCTGATTGGGAGAGGTTTGAGCCGGGATGCGCGTGCCGCGATTGCCCCGATTGCGCCTCGTCCAAGGCTGATACTGGGAACGAGGGGTCAATAAGTAAAATCTATTCTTTTTATGATACTGTAGTCTCAGCTTATGATCTGAATGCCTGTGTAACAGGCATATGACCGGGCGGTTGCCGGGAGATGAAACAGTCAGGAAAAAGCCAGGGCAACGACGCCACAGGCGACGATCACAGCCGAAACGATACGTGCCTGCCATGGCCTCTCGCCGAAGATGAAGAGGCCGATCAGCGCAGCGATGATGACGCTCGATTCACGTACGGCGGAGACTGCTCCCAAGGGGGCAATGGTCTTGGCGTAGATGACAAGTCCATAGGCCGTGACCGCACCGAGCCCGCCGATCAGCCCGAGCCCGATCGTGCGGCGATCGATGATCCGGATGGCGCCGCGCCGGCGGAAAAGCACGAACAACGTGACCGGGAATTCGAGCAGGAACAGCCAGCCCATATAGCCGAACGGACTGTCGGACAGGCGCACACCGATGCCGTCGATGACCGAATAAGACGCGATCAGCATGCCGTTGATGGCCGCGGCGCCCACGGCACGCGGATCGGCATTCGCTGCACCGCGCTGGAAGGCGAGGAAAGCGATCCCGAAGGTGACGGCAGCAAGCCCAGCCCAGCCCAGCGGCGGCAGCGTCTCGCCGATCATCACATAGGCGCCGAAGGCGACAAGGGCCGGAGCCAATCCCCGCGCGATGGGATAGACCTGGCTCAAGTCGCCGAGCCGGTAGGACTGGAACAGGAAGACGTAGTAGCCGTAGTGGATGACGGTGGAAAGCAAGATGTAGATCCAGCTTTCCATCGATGGTGACGGCGCCGACAAGACCAGCACCGTGCCGAGCGTGGCATGGGTGGCCGAGACGGCGGCGAGAACGACAGCGCGATCGGTCGCCGCCTTGACCACGGCATTCCAGCTGGCGTGCAGGAATGCCGCGATCAGGACGATGGTAAGGGCAAAGCCGGACATGCGTTCAGGCTGTCAGGGCGGTCAGGGGAAGAAGGGATCGAGGCGAGGCCCTGGTCAGGCGACGCTTCCTGGAAGTCGGCAGCAGCATTTCCCCTCCACGCAAATGAGGGAGCGCGAACGCCCCCTCATCGACACTCATCTGATTTGCCGGCTTAAGACAAGTGGCTCAGGCCCAGGGCAAAGAGAAGGTCTTGACGTTGGTGAAGCTCTTCATCGCTTCAATGACGCCTTCCTTGTAGCCGTTGCCGCTATCCTTGATCCCGCCAAATGGCGACATCTCGATGCGATATCCCGGGACTTCCCAGATATTCACCGTGCCGACCTGCAGGCCCGCGATGTATTTCTGCATGCGTCGGAAATCGTTGGTGCAGACACCCGATGAAAGGCCGAAGGCGGTGGAGTTGGACAGCGCGATCAGTTCGTCGTCATTGTCTGGAGCGCGTACGATCGGGATGATCGGCCCGAAGGTCTCTTCCATGACCAGTTCCGAGGTGTGCGGCACGCGATCGACGACGATCGGCGGCAACAGCGCGCCCTTGCGGCCGGGGTCGTAGAGCACTTCGGCACCTTGCTCGGCGGCCATGTAGACGCGGTTTTCGAACAGTGCCGCTGCCTTCTCGTGGACCACGGTGCCGAGATCGGTCGTCCGGTCCATCGGGTCGCCGAACCTGATCTTCTTGGCCCGCTCGAGCACCATCGGGACGAAACGGTCGGCGACACTTTCCTGGCACAGGATGCGCTTGACCGCGGTGCAGCGCTGACCCGAGTTCTTGGTGGCACCCGCGACCGCCAGATCGGCCGCCTTGGCGAGATCGTCGTCGGAGAGGTCGTTGAGGATGATCAGCGGATCGTTGCCGCCGAGCTCCAGCACCTGGCGCTTGTAGCCGGCGGTGCGGGCGATCAGCTTGCCCACCGGCACACCGCCGGTGAACGTAATCAGTTCGATATTCTCGTTGGTGATCATCTCGGCACCGATGTCGGCCGGCATGCCTGTCACCACCGACAGCATCTCCGGCGGTAGGCCGGCTTCATAGAGGATGTCGGCGAGGATCAGCGCCGTCATCGGCGTCAGCTCAGTCGGCTTGACCACCACACAGTTGTTGGTGGCGATCGCCGGCGCCACCTTGTGCGAAACCATGTTGAGCGGATGGTTGAAGGGGGTGATCGCCGAGATCGCCTTCAGCGGCTCGCGCGTGGTGAAGATTTTCCGCGCCTTGCCGTGCGGGGTCAGGTCGCAGGAGAAGATCTGGCCGTCGTCCTGGATGCACATCTGCGCCGACAGAGTGAACACGTCATAGGCACGACCGACCTCGTAGAGCGAGTCGGCCTTGGAGATGCCGAGCTCCAGCGTGATGACGTCGGAGATCTCCTCCTTACGCGCGGCAAGTGCCTCGGCCGTGCGGAACAGGATCTGCTGGCGCTCGTAGCGTGTCAGCTTCGAGCGGTAGTTGGCTGCGATGTCGAACGCCTGGCGGGCGTGCTCGGCACGCCCCGCCGGCACTGTGCCGATCACCGCATTGGTGTAGGGGTAGTGGACGTTGACGACGCCATCGGCGTCGACCTTGCGTCCGGCGATGCGCATCGGCTCGTGGCGCACCTTGAAGGTTGTTTCAGCCTTGACCATCACAGGTCCTCCCTCACGCCAGCGCCGCCGCCATGGCGGCATAGTGGAACGCATCGAAGTTGCGCAGAACCGGCTCGTTGGGGAGCGTCGGCAGCTTGCGGTTGACGATGAAGGGTACAGCCTGTTCGGTCAGACCGCCATGCGAGCGCAGCGGTTCGTTCAGTGCCGCCAGATCGTGGCGATGTTCGCTGGTGCCGATGGTCTTGTTTTCGGTGGACACCAGCACGATGTCGCCGATGCGGTCCGACGGCAGTTCGAAGCGTTCGCAGGCGGTGGCATTGTCGATCACCACGTCGATGCCTTCGATAGCGGCGAGGCGCTTCATGATGTCGGCCTGGTCGGCACCCTCGGGCAGGTAGGCGGTGGCGAACGAGCCGAGCGCGCCGTGGTGGACGACATAAGGATCGGTGATCGGCAGGATGACGCGAGCGGCGTCCTTGCCCAGCCACTCGTCGAGCAGGTCCTGGACATAGACAACGTCAGGGGTGCCGTCGGCCTTGTGCTTGGGCTTCATGCCGTGGTCGGCGGTAATGACGATTGCCGCACCGAGTGCGTCGAGTTCGCCGAGATACTTGTCGAACATCTCGTAGAAGGCGTTGGCCTGCGGCACGCCGGGCGCGTACTTGTGCTGCACGTAGTCGGTGGTGGTCAAATACATCACGTCAGGCTTGAATTCCTTCAACAGCTTGACGCCGGCGGCGAAGACGAACTCCGACAGCTCGGCCGAATAGACTTCCGGCACCGGCTTGCCGAGCCAGGCCGACGCGTTGTCGATGCCGTGCTCGGTCTTGGTCGAAACGTCGGATTTTTCCGACGAGAAGCAGATGGCGCGGCCGTCGTCAAACTTCAGGCCGCTGCCGAGCAGGGCGCGCAGCTTGTCCTTGGCGGTGACCACGGCCACGCGGGCGCCGGCGTCGTAGAAGGCCTGGAAGACGGTCGGCGCGCGCAAGAAGCGCGGGTCGTTCATCATCACTTCCTTGCCGGTCTCGCGCTCGTAGAGATAGTTGCCGCAGATGCCGTGCACGGCCGGCGGACGGCCGGTGGCGATCGACAGATTGTTGGGGTTGGTGAAGCTCGGGATGACGCTGTGGGCGGTGCGCTCGGTGCCCTTGGCGCGGATCCTTTCGAGCGAGGGCATCAGGCCGGCCTTGACCGCCTCGTCGAGATAGGCCGGCTCGCAGCCGTCGAGGCAGATGGCAATCGCCGGCACGCGCGGCCATTCGTAATTGCGGCCGTTGGCGCTGACGTTGATCGTGGTCATCTTGTTCATGGGGGGAGGGTCCTTTGTAATCTTCTTGTTATCAGGCGGCGAGCTTGGCGCGCTCGGCAATTGCGGCGGCCGGGGGAGCCGCGGTGTCGACGCCCATTTCGTGCAGCGACTGTCCGGCGGCTTCCACCACCTTGCGCATGACGTGTTCGTCCATCCGCCCGATGCAACCGACGCGGAAGCTGTCCACAACGGTCAGCTTGCCCGGATAGATGATGAAGCCCTTTTCCTTCATCAGCTCGTAGAAGCGGTCGAAGGCGAAGTCCGGATGGGCCGGGTTGAAGAATGTGACGATGATCGGCGACAGCCAGCGGTCCTTGAGCAGCGTCTCGAAGCCGAGCTCGCGCATGCCTGAAACCATGACATCGCGGTTTCTGATATAGCGGGCGCCGCGACCGGCGACGCCGCCTTCGGCCTCGTGCTGGCGCAGCGCCTCGAGGAAGGCCGCGACCACATGCGTCGGCGGCGTGTAGCGCCACTGGCCGGTCTTGTTCATGTGCGCCCACTGGGCGTGCACGTCGAGGCTGAGCGAGTGGCTGCGGCCCTTGGCGGCTTCAAGCTCGCTCTTGCGGGCGATGATGAAGCCGAAGCCGGGCACGCCTTCGATGCATTTGTTGGCCGAAGACACCATCGCCTCGTAGCGGATCTCGCTGACGTTGAGCGGGATCGCGCCAAACGCGCTCATCGAGTCGACGAGGAACTTGCGGCCCTTGGCGTAGACGGTTTCGGAGATTTCGGCGACCGGATTGAGGATACCTGAACTGGTCTCGCAGTGGACCAGGATGACGTGGCTGATGGCCGGATCGGCGTCGAGCGCTGCGGCCACTTCATCGCCGCGTGGCGGCATGTAGTCGCCCTTGTCGATGGCGACATGGTCGCGGCCGAGATAGCCGAGCGTCTGGACGATGCGCTGGCCGTAGGCGCCGTTGACCAGAACCAGCGCCTTGCCATCCCGCGGCACGAAGGAACCGAGCATCGCCTCGACGGAGAAGCTGCCGCTGCCCTGCATCGGCACGCAGTCGAATTCGCCGTTTCCGTCGCCGAGCATGGCAAGAAGCCGCTGGCGCATCTCGGCCGTCATCGCCCTGAAGTCGCCGTCCCACGAGCCCCAGTCGCGCAGCATTGCCTGCTTGACGGCGTAGGAGGTCGTCAGCGGACCCGGGGTCAGCAAATAGGGCTCGCCCAGCGCCGGGGCAGGGAAGGGGGCTGCGGCTGCAAGCTTGTGTTCGGACAGCATTTCTTTCTCCTCGCCGTCTTCAGATGTTTGGTTCGACCTCACCTTGGGTCTCTTCGATCCATATGTAAAATCGTTATTTTGTATTCTTCGATAAGCTGAAGCGATGATAATCGACAACCGTCAGGCGGTCCTGGCAAGCCTGCTTTCCAGCAGGTCGCCACTCTGGGTCAGGATCGGATAGGCGACCGACACCAGCAGAGAATTGAACTCCTTCAGCGCCCGCACCGCCTCGAGATGGATGTCGCTGGTCTCGATGCTTTGCGGCGTGCCCGACTGCAGGCGCTTGAGATGGCGTTCGTGGCTGTCGCGTTCGAGCCTGCGCATGCGCTCCTTCTCGACCACCAGCTGGCGCGCCGCCTCGAGATCGCCGGATACCAGCACGTTCATGGCGATCTGCATGTTTGCCAGCACCCGGTCGTGCAGGGCGGTCAGTTCCGACCAGCCCTCCCGGGAAAAGCTCAGCCTCTTGTCGCTCTTCTCCTCGGCCAGCACGAGCAGGTTCTTGGCGATGATGTCGCCGGCATGCTCGAGATTGATGGCAAGGTCGGTGAGCTCGATGCCGCGCCGCGCCTCCTCTTGGGTCATCGTCCCGCGGTTGACCTCGGCAATGTAGAGCTTGATGTCGGTGTGGGCGCGGTTGACCTCGTCGTCGAGCTTGCGCACCTGGTCGACACGCGCCCGGTCGCCGGATTCGAAAAGATCCATCACCGGACGCAGCATGATCTCCACCACCTCGGCCATGCGCAGCACCTCGCGCGTGGCACAGGCGAGAGCCACGCTCGGCATCTTGATGACTGTCCTGTCGAGCGCACTTGTACGGCGTGACATCAGGTCGAAGCTTTCCTGCCCGGCTGGCGCGTCCGGCAGGATGAGCCGGACCAGCCGCTCCATCGGGCCGGTGAAGGGCAGGCACAGGACCAGCAGAGCAAGGTTGAAGGCTAGGTGCATGTTGACCACTTGGCGCGCGGCGCTTTCGCCGAACCAGGCCATCGGCAGTTCCACCAGTTGCAGGGCAACCAGGATCGCGACTGCAGCTGTGGCGCGGAAGATCAGGTTGCCAACGGGGATGCGTCGGGCATCGATGGCCTGGCCGCGAGTCAGCCCGACGGCGACGAGGCCGGCGCCGAGATTGACGCCGAGGATCATCGGCAGCGCCACCTCGGCCGGCAGCACGCCTTGCGCCGCCATCGACATGAACAGCAGCACCGAAGCGACGCTGGAGTGGACCAGCCAGGTGAACAGGGCGGCGGCGCCAAAGGCGGTGACCGGATCGCTGCGTAGATAATCGACCGCCATCGGCAGAAGCGCGCTATGGCGCATCGGCGCCGTCGCTTCGCCGACCATGCGCAGCGAGATCAGGATGAAGGCGATGCCGAGCAGCGTGCGTCCGGTCTGCTTGACGATGCGCGCCTCGACCTTGAGGAACAGCGTTGCGCCGGCAAAGAGCAGCAGCGGCACCAGCCAACTGAGATCGAAGGACAGCGCCTGGACCACCAGCGCCGAGCCGACGTCGGCACCGAGCATCACCGCGAGCCCGCCTGAGACGGTCATCACGCCGGTCGCAGCAAAGCCTGAGGCGAGCACTGCCACGGCGGTGGCGCTCTGCAGCATGACGGCGAGCACGGTGCCTGCGGTTGCTGCCCGCACCCGCTCCCTGGTCGCACCGCGCAGCGCTTCGCGCAGCACTGCGCCATGCGCGCGTTCGACGCCTGTGCGCACCATGCGCACGGCCCATAAAAGCAGCATGATGGCGCCTGCCAGTTGCAGCAGGATGAACATGAATTGCATGGCCGCGAGCCTCCGATTGCAAGCGCGCAGCTGTGGCGCTTGCCCTATCCTCGGCCGTTGTGAACATAAATCAAATCGTTAGTTTCGATATTTGTATTGGCTGAGTTTATTGCTATTCTGCCCTGACGTCAGGAAACGAGTATGCGCTACGTACAGCTTCGAGCATTCCACTATGTCGCGATTTGCGGCGGCTTTTCGCGCGCTGCCGAGACGCTGTTTCTTACCCAGCCGGCGATCTCCGACCAGGTGCGCAAGCTCGAGGAAGAATACGATGTTTTGCTCTTCAACCGCCATAAGAAGCAGGTGACGCCGACGGCTGCAGGCCAGCAACTGCTCGAGATCACGCGACGGATGTTCGACACCGAGCAGCAGGCGCTGGAACTGCTGTCGGAATCGCGCGCGCTGCGTTCGGGCACATTGCGCATCGTCGCCGACGCCGCCCATCACCTACTGCACATTCTCGGCCAATTCCGGCAGAAATATCCCGGCATCCAGGTTTCGGTTCGTGCCGGCAATACCGAGACGGTGATCTCCAGCCTCTACAGCTACGAGGCCGACATCGGCGTGCTCGGCGAAATCCCGACCGGGCGCGATTTCGAGGTGGTGAACCTCAACTCGACGCCGATCGTGGCGTTCGTTTCCACCGACCATCCACTCGCCTCGGCCAAGTCGCTGTCGCTGCACGAACTGTCGCTACTGCCGCTGGTCATGCGCGAGCGTGGCTCGAAGACCAGGGCCAAGCTGGAAGACCTGGCCGCCAAAGAAGGCTTCGAATTCAAGCCGGCGATTGAGGCGGAGGGGCGCGAGGCGGTGCGCGAGATCGTGGCGTCAGGCGCCGGCATAGGCTTCGTCTCGGCGGCCGAGTTCGGCCAGGACGCGCGCCTGGTGCAGATCCCCATCGATGCACCCGAAATGCTGATGGACGAGGCGCTGATCTGCCTCAAGGAGCGCAGCGGCGGCAAGCTGGTGCGCGTGTTCCTCGACATCGCCCGGTCGATGGCTGCGGGCTGACGGGCTGGCAGTCCCGACTATCTCGTCATGTCGGCCAGGGCCTCGCGCATCGCAGAGCTGGTGATGCCGAACATGCCGCCATAGGGGATGTGGAGGTCGATGATGACGAACATGACGCTGGCGACGGCCACCACGCCGATGGTTAGCACGACGGCGCCCAGCATCTTACGCGGAATCTGCAACCCGAAGCTCAGGAATACCAGCGCCAGCCAGACGCTGACGATACGGCTGAACGAACCGCGGGAGACGCCGTTGGCATCCTCGATGACCGCCCAGCGGCTCTCCTGCACCAGGGTGTAATCGTTGCGGCACCTGGCAGCCATGTTGGTGTGCAAGGCATCCGATGACGTCAGCCCGTCCACCATCAATCCAACCTCGTTGATGAGCGCCTTCAGGCCTTGGTCTTCGCCGCTTGCGGCGATCTTGCTGATATCGGGCATGCCGTCCACGACAGGCGCGGGCTCGCTCGTCCAGGTGCTGGCTATGACGGCGGCGGTGTATTGGCGAAGAATCCGCCTTGCAGGCTCCATCTCGGTGCCGAAATTGCGCAGGCACTGGTCGAGCCGGGCCAGTCTTGCGGCATAGAGCGAACGGTCCTTGTTGGCTGCGTCGAAAGCCTGCTTCCCCGTCGACAGCTGCAGGCTGAGAACCAGTGCGGCAAAGGTGACGAGAAGTCCCGTCACCAGCCGCAGTGCATCCATGTTGCCTTGCGACAGGTGGTCTTCATGCAAGCGCACGCGCAGCGCCACCCCGCAAATGGCGGCGACGATGAACAGTATCAGGAACCCGAACCCGTAGAGGATTTCCATGGTGCTGGACGGTGAGGGACCGACTGTCGGCTTCAGCCGAGGCTAACCCACGCTGCTGGATGGCACAATGCCAGTGGGGAGCACGGCAAGTCCAAAGGGCCCTAGTGCTCTTCTCGTGTCTCTATCGGGGTGCCGGGGAGATAGAGTGAAATCGGCCGGATTTCGTACACGGCGGTCGGGTTGGCGGAGCGGAGTTCGCGCGCTGCCGCAACCGCCGCGTCCATCGTCGGATAGTCCACGACGTAGAAACCGAGCAACTGCTCCTTGGTCTCGGCAAAGGGACCGTCGGTGACGAGGCCGAGCCCTTTTCCCCTGATTGTCACCGCGCTCTCCGTCGGCCCCAGGCGCGCCGCCGGGCCCAGATGCTTCTCGCGGACGAGGCGGTCGTTGACCTCGAGCAGGTCCTTCATCAGGGCCGCATCCTCCTCCTCGGTCCAGGATTCGACCACGCCCTCGGCGTGATATGCCAGGATTGCGTACAACATGCGCTGCCTCTCCCTTGTCTGTATATCTCGGTTTCCGGGGAGGCACAGTATTGGGTTCGACTGCCCGCGGGCAAGCCGCCGCGACCGACTGCCCATTTTCCCATGCGCTGCTATGCCCCGACAGAGAGCTCTCGCGCTCGGCGCGCGCGCGTGCCATAAGCCGCCGCAGCTCCCCCTCCCAGGCCTTGGTTTCCATGATCCGCATCGAGAATATCAGCAAGCAGAACAGCCACCGGCTGCTTTTCATCGAGGCTTCGGCCACGCTGCAGAAGCAGGAGAAGATCGGCCTCGTCGGCCCCAACGGCGCCGGCAAGACGACGCTTTTCCGCATGATCAAGGGCGAAGAACTGCCCGACGAAGGCCAAGTCTCGACCGAGCGCGGCATCACCATCGGCTATTTCAACCAGAATGTCGGCGAAATGGCGGGCCGCAGTGCGGTCGCCGAGGTCATGGAAGGTGCCGGGCCGGTGAGCGAGGTCGCTGCCGAAATGCGCGAACTCGAGGAGGCGATGGTCGACCCCGACCGCGCCGACGAGATGGACGCCATCATCGAACGCTACGGCGAGGTGCAGGCGCGCTACGAGGAACTGGACGGCTATTCGCTCGACGGCCGCGCCCGCGAGGTGCTCGACGGCCTGAGCTTCACCCAGGAAATGATGGACGGCGACGTCGGCAAGCTGTCGGGCGGCTGGAAGATGCGCGTGGCGCTCGCCCGCATCCTGTTGATGCGGCCCGACGTGATGCTGCTCGACGAACCGTCCAACCATCTCGACCTTGAAAGCCTGATCTGGCTGGAGGACTTCCTCAAGGGCTACGACGGCGCGCTGCTGATGACCTCGCACGACCGCGCCTTTATGAACCGCATCGTCAACAAGATCATCGAGATCGACGGCGGCTCGCTGACCACCTATTCCGGCGACTACGAATTCTACGAACAGCAGCGTCAGCTTGCCGACAAGCAGCAGCAGGCACAATTTGAGCGCCAGCAGGCGATGCTGGCCAAGGAGATCAAGTTCATCGAGCGCTTCAAGGCGCGCGCCTCCCACGCAGCCCAGGTACAGAGCCGGGTCAAGAAGCTCGACAAGATCGATCGCGTCGAGCCGCCCAAGCGTCGCCAGACGGTGGCCTTCGAGTTCCAGCCGGCGCCACGTTCGGGCGAGGACGTGGTCACGCTCAAGAACGTGCACAAGCGTTATGGCAGCCGCAGCATCTATGAAGGCCTGGACTTCCAGGTCCGCCGCAAGGAGCGCTGGTGCATCATGGGCATCAACGGCGCCGGCAAGTCGACGCTGCTGAAGCTGGTTGCCGGTGCCTCCGAGCCCGACGACGGCACGGTCGCCCGCGGCCCGAGCGTCAAGATGGGGTATTTCGCCCAGCACGCCATGGACCTGCTTGATGGCGACCGCACGGTGTTCGAGCAGCTGGAATACACCTTTCCGCAGGCGGGGCAGGCGCCGTTGCGCGCGCTCGCCGGCTGCTTCGGCTTCTCCGGCGACGAGATCGAAAAGAAGTGCCGGGTGCTGTCAGGTGGCGAAAAGGCGCGCCTGGTGATGGCGATCATGCTGTTCGACCCGCCCAACCTTTTGGTGCTCGACGAGCCGACCAACCACCTGGACATCGCCACCAAGGAGATGCTGATCGCAGCGCTTGCGCAATACGAAGGCACCATGCTGTTCGTTTCGCACGATCGCCATTTCCTTGCCGCCCTGTCGAACCGGGTGCTGGAGATCACGCCTGACGGAGTCCACCAGTATGGCGGCGGCTATGTTGAATATGTCGAGCGCACCGGCCAGGAAGCGCCCGGCCTGAGGCACTGACGTCAGGCGACGCGGCCTTCGAACAGGTCGCGCTCGCGCGCCAGCCCTTCGCCGACGACGTCGAAGAAAGCACGGACACGAGCCGTGCCCTTCAAATCCCGATGGGTGACGATCCACAACTCGCCGGAGAGCTCTTCGATGGGCTCGGCCAGCGCGCGCACGAGGCCCGGCTCATTGTCGCAGAGATAGCAGGGCAGCAGCGCAAGCCCGATGCCGGCCTTGGCTGCCACCGAATGGTTGACCAGGCTGTTGGTGCGGTAGACGAAGCGCTCGGCCGCGACGTTCCGTTCCAGCCAGTCGGCGGCCATGATGCCGCCCGCGGTCTCCTCCCAGCCGATCAAGGCATGTGCGCCCAGCGCCGCAGCTTCGCCGATCGGGCCGCCATTGATGTCGAGATAGGCTTGAGAGGCAAAGAACGTCCATGCGACGCCTGCGAGCTTGCGGCCCCAGAGGTCGCCCTCTTTCGGCCGGATCGGCCGCAGCGCGACATCCGCTTCTCGGCGCGACAGGCTGAGCACGCGGTTGTCGATGGCGAGTTCGACGACGATGCCGGGATGCGCGGCGCGGAATTCGGCCAGATGCTTCGTCAGCCTGGAATAGGCGAGCGTTTCCGACGAGGTGACACGCAGCCGCCCGGACAGTCGGCCATCGGCTCCGGCGATGTCGCGCGCCAGCGCCAGCGCCTCATCTTCCATGCGCTCTGCGGCAGCGGCCATGCGTTCGCCTGCCGGTGTCAGTTGGTATGTACCGCCAGGCAGGCGCTCGAACACGCGCACTCCCTGCCGCTGCTCGAACGCGTTGAGCCGGCGAAACACCGTCGAGTGGTCGATGCCGAGCAGTCCGGCCGCCGTAGTGAGGCTGCCGGCGCGGGCCACCGCCAGCACAAGCCTAAGTTCGTTCCAGTCTTCCATGCCTGCCTTCTAGCACGGCCGGCGCTTGCAGTCATGCAAGCGATGCTGGCGAGAACCCAACGAGCATTGCGACAACGCAAGAGCTAGCTTTGTCCCTGGAAGCAACGACCGCACGGTCAAAATCCGAGAGGACAGATCATGAAGCTCTATTACGCCACCGGCACCTGCTCGCTGTCGCCCCATATCGTGGCGCTCGAAGCGGGCATTTCGCTCGACATCGAACGCGTCGACATCTTCAAGAAGCCGCATGTCACCTCGACAGGCCACGACTTCACCAAGGTGAATCCAAACGGCTACGTGCCGGTGCTCGAACTCGACGACGGCTCGCTGCTCACCGAGGGCGCGGCGATCGTGCAATATCTTGCCGACCTCAGGCCGGAAGCGAAGCTGGCCCCTGCGGCCGGCACGCGCGAACGTTACGAGCTGCAGTCCTGGCTCAACTTCGTCGCCTCCGAACTGCACAAGATGTACAGCCCTTGGCTGTTCCATCCCGAATACGGCACCCAGGCGCAGGAGGTGGCGCGCGGCAAGATCGCCGAACGCCTCGCCTCTGTCGAAAGCCATCTGGCAGGCATCGGCCCCTACCTGATGGGGGAGACCTTTACCGCAGCCGACGCCTATCTCTTCACCATCGTCGGCTGGTCAGGCTTCGCCAAGGTCGATCTTTCCGCTTTCCCACGGCTGCGCGCCTTCATGGACCGCGTCGGCGCACGGCCGATGGTGCGCGAAGCGATGCGTGCCGAAGGCATGAAGCTCGCGGCCTGACCATGAACCAGCGACTTGCCTGGACCCTGCTTGTGGTAGCCGGCGTTCTCGATGTCGCCTGGGCGGTGTCGATGAAATATGCCGAAGGCTACACCCGCCTTGGCTGGTCGATCGTCTCGGTGCTTCTGCTGGCAGCCTTCGTCTACCTGCTCGGCAAGGTGCTGGAGGCGTTGCCCGTCGGCACCGCCTATGCGGTGTGGACTGGGATCGGCGCTGCCGGCACCGTCATCATGGGCATCGTGCTGTTTGGCGAGACGCTTGGGCCGTTGCGTTTGGGCGGGGTCGTTGTCGTGCTTGCTGGCATCGCCATGCTCAAGCTGGCTGAGGCCTGACGCCAAAGAAAAGCCCCTCCCGCAATGGGAGGGGCAGTCGGGGTGGGTAGGGTGAATGATCAGGCGGCTTCGCGCAGGTCGGTGCTGTCCGCTCTCACGCGCTCGGACTTGGGGTCGTAGGGCGCCTTGAGATGGGCGGTCGCGGTGTGGCGTTCACCGGCAAGGTCGATCTCGAAGCGGCCGTTTTCGATGAAGTCCTTGTCGACGCCCTCGGCATTGTCGAGCAGGCCGAGCGCCACCGAGCGTCCGAGCGTGTGGCCGTAAGACGCCGAGCGCACTTCGCCGACCGGCTTGCCGTTGCGCAGGATCAGCTCGCCACCCCACAGCATGGGGGCGGAATCGTCGAGCGTGAACTGCACGATGCGGCGGGTGAGCTTGCCCTTGGCCTTCGTTTCGATCAGCGCTTCGCGGCCGATGAAGCCGCCCGGCTTGTCCATCGACACGGCGAAGGCAAGGCCAGCCTCGAACGGGTTGATGTCGGGGGTCAGCTCGCGGCTCCAGGCGCGGAAGCCCTTCTCGATGCGCAGCGCCTCCAGCGCGTAGTAGCCGCAGTCGGACAGGCCGTGTTCGTGTCCTGCCTCATGCAGCGCCTCATAGACGCCGACGGCGAATTCGGTCGGCACGATCAGCTCCCAGCCAAGCTCGCCGACATAGGTCATGCGGTTGGCGTAGGCGGTGGCATAGCCGATGTCGATCTCGCGGATACTGGCAAACGGGAAGCCGGCATTGGAGAGATCCGCCGAGGTTAGCTTGGCAAGGATGTCGCGCGAGCGAGGGCCCATCAGCGCCAGCACCGCATAGGATGAGGTGACGTCGGTCAGAGTGACATGTGCGTCCTCGGGGATATTTTTCGAAATCCAGTCGGCGTCGTGCACGGCCTGGGCCGAACCGGTGACGATGAGGAACTTATCGCGGCCAAGCCGCATCACTGTCAGATCGCTCTCATAGCCGCCGCGCTCGTTGAGCAGGCCGGTATAGATGGAGCGGCCGATCTCGACGTCGACGTCGGCGGCGCAGATGCGGTTGAGCACGGAGGCTGCGTCGCGGCCCTGCACCATGATCTTGGCGAAGGAGGTCTGGTCGAAGATGCCGGCGGCCTCGCGGGTGGCCTTCATCTCCCGCTGCACGGCACCATGCCAGTTCTGTCGGCCGAAGGAATATTCGGTCTCCGGCTTCTCGCCCGGCGCGGCGAACCAGTTGGCGCGCTCCCAGCCCATCTTGGAGCCGAAGCAGGCGCCCCTGGCGGCCAGCCGGTCGTAGAGCGCCGAGCGGCGGAACGGCCGCGCCGTGTCGAGTTCGCGGTTCGGCCACGGCATGGCGTAGTGCAGGCCGAGCGTTTCCTTGACGCGGTCGTGCAGCCAGCGCGGATTGTTGTTGAAGCCGGCGAAACGCCTGATGTCGACCGGCCACAGGTCCATGGTCGCGGCACCGTTGACGATCCACTCGGCCAGCGCCCGACCAGCGCCGCCGGCACTGGCGATGCCCATCGAGTTGAAGCCGGCGCCGACGAAGAAGTTCTTCAGCTCCGGCGCTTCGCCGAGGATGAAATTGTTGTCGGCGGTGAAGCTTTCGGGGCCGTTGTAGAATTTCTTGACCTCTGAAGTCTCCAACTGCGGCACGCGCACCAATGCGTTCTGCATCAAGATCTCGAACTGGTCCCAGTCGTCGGGCAAAAGTGCGAACTCGAAATCGTCGGGGATGCCGTTCATGCCCCACGGCTTGGCCTCGGGCTCGAAGCCGCCCATGACGAGGCCGCCGACTTCTTCCTTGAAATAGATATAGCCGTCTGGATCGCGCAGCACCGGCAAGTCCGGATGCACGCCCTCGATCTTGCCGGTGACGATGTACATGTGCTCGGCCGAATGCAACGGCACCGTCACCCCGCACATCGCGCCGACCTTGCGCGCCCACTGACCTGCGCAGTTGACCACGATCTCGGCTGCGATGTCGCCCTTGTCGGTCGAAACACCCGTTGCCCGACCGTCCTTGACGGTGATGCCGGTGACGCGGACGCGCTCGATGACGCGCGCCCCGCGATTGCGTGCGCCCTTGGCCAGCGACTGGGTCAGGTCGGTCGGGTTGGCCTTGCCGTCGCCGGGCAGCCAGACTGCGCCGACGAGATCGTCGATGGCCATGACCGGCCACTTCTCCTGCGCCTCCTTGGCCGAAATCACCTCGATGTCGACGCCCTGTGCCCGGGCGGACGCCGCGGTGCGCTTCAGCACCGTCATGCGGTCGGCGCTGCGGGCCACCGACAGCGAGCCGCAGTTCTTCCAGCCGGTGGCAAGGCCCGTCTCGGCCTCAAGCTCGCTGTAGAGCTGGGTCGAATATTTGATTAGGCTCGTCATGTTGGCGTGGCTGCGCAATTGCCCGACCAGACCGGCTGCATGCCAGGTGGTGCCGCCGCTGAGCTGACCCTGCTCGAGCAGCACGACGTCGGTCCAGCCGAGCTTTGTCAGGTGATAGGCGACCGAGCAACCGATGATGCCGCCGCCGACAATGACGACGCGTGCCTGCGTCGGGAATTCCTGCGCCATGATGAAAAGACCTCCCAAGGTGATGGTCGCTACCTTAGCGTGGTCGCAACAAAATGCAACATTAAATGCAACAAATAATCACATATGCCTGGAACCCGACGAGGCAGGGACCGCGCGGTGCAGAGTCCAGCAATTTTTTCCCGACCCTGTCGGAACGAGTCTCCGCCGAACGTCTTCAAGGCGTACAGTCGGCAGGTGCGATGAGGAGATCAGACATGAGAAAGATCGTGGTGGGTGCATTCATGAGCCTCGACGGCATCATGCAGGCACCCGGCGGACCCGACGAGGATCCGATCGGCGGCTTCAAACTCGGCGGCTGGGCGGCGCCCTATTTCGACGACACGATGACCGAGGCGGTGGGCGAGATGTTCGCCAGGCCGTTCGACCTGCTGCTTGGGCGCAAGACGTACGACATCTTTGCCGCGCATTGGCCCTATGTCGATGCGGACGATCCCATCGGCCCGCTGTTCGACCGCATCAACAAATATGTGGCCACCCGCAATCCTGACCTGAAGCTCGGTTGGCAAAACAGCCATTCACTCGGCCCGGACGCAGTCGCCGCCGTGCGCAAGCTGAAGGCCGGGGACGGTCCCGACCTGTTGACCCAGGGCTCGACGGATTTCCTCAAGACCCTGTTCGCCGGCGACCTCGTCGACGAGCTCAACATCTCGATCTTCCCGCTGGTGCTGGGCAAGGGCAAGCGCCTGTTCGGCGATGCCGCCCTGCCGGCGGCGCTGAAGTTGGTGTCGTCGAAGGTTTCCGGCACCGGCGTGACGGTCAACAAGTACATCCGTGACGGCGACATCGTCACCGGCTCGTTCGAGTTCGAGACCCCGACCGAGGCTGAACTGGAACGGCGGCGGAAGCTGACCTGATCGTCGGGCCGGGCAAACGCGGAGCGGCAGCCTCGCCGCTCCCCCAGGTCGGCTATTCGCCGACGATCACCTTCGGTCCCTTGCGCTCCAGTGCCTCCACCATCGCTGCGGGGGGAGGGGCGTCGACGATGATGCCGGCGGCAAGCTCGAAGCGCTGGATGCGCAGCGGCGTCAGCCGGCCGAACTTCGAGCTGTCGAGCACGAAATAGGCGCGAGCGGCGGTGGCCGCCATGCGCGCGCGCTGCTCGGCGCCGTTGCGGGTGAAGTCGGTTACCTCGCCGTCGGGCGACAGCGCGCCGGCGCCGAGGAAGGCAACGTCGATGCGGAAGCGGCTTATGGCGTCGAGCGCGTCGATGCCGACGGCAGCCTCTTCCGACGGGTCGATCTCGCCGCCCAGCATGTGGACGCGCACATGCGGCTGGCGGCACATATGCAGGGCGATCGTCAGGCTGGTGGTGCAGATGGTCAGGTTCTGCTTGCCGGTAAGCGCATGCGCCACGGCGAGCGTGGTGGTGCCGGAATCGAGGAACACCACCATGCCGTCCTCGACGAGTGCTGCGGCGGCCCGGCCGATGCTGGCCTTGCCGCCGGCATTTTCCTGGCTGCGCAGGGTGAGCGCCGGCTCGGTGGCCTCGAACAAAGTCGCCCCGCCATGGACGAGGTCGAGCTGGCCGCGCTCGGCCAAAAACTTCATGTCGCGGCGGATCGTCTCCCGCGACACGTCGAAGAAGGCGGCAAGCTCGGTGATGCCGACCGAACCGTCGGCGGCAAGCCGCCTCAGGATCTCGTCATGTCGGCGCGGCGCGAGCGCCTTGTGGTTCTGCGAGTCGGACATGGGGTCAATGTGGCGGCAATGCCGCCACATTGGCAAGAAGATGTTGCAATATGTGGCATGCGGCGCATGCCGCCACATCAGATCCGGACGCGTTCGCCCGTGGGGTCGTAGGCGCAGCGCTCCACCACGGTGGCGCGGCTGCGGTGGCCGAAGGCCTCGACCTCGATCTCTTGGAGGCCCATGTCGTCTCCTTTGAGATAGCCGAAGACCAGCGAAGCGCCGATCGTGTGGCCGAAGTCGCCGCTGGTCGTCATGCCGACGACGCGGCCGTTCACCGACATCGCCTCGCCGCCATAAACGGGCAGGGGATCATCCAGGCGGAAGCAGGCGAGCTTGCGGGTCAGTCCATGTTCCTTCTGGGCGGCGAGCGCGTCGCGGCCCTGGAAGTCGCCCTTCTTCATCGCAACGGCAAAGCCAAGGCCTGCTTCCAGCGGCGTATCGTCGGGCGTGATGTCGGCGCCCCAGTAGAGATAGCGCTTTTCCATGCGCAGGCTCGAGATCGCCTTGTAGCCGACATCGGCAATGCCGAATGGAGCACCCGCCTCGCGCAGCACCTCATAGACATAGGCCATGTATTCCGTGGGCACATGCAGCTCCCAGCCGAGCTCGCCGACATAGGTGACGCGGGCAGCAAAGACCGGCGCCCAGCCGACGCGGATTTCGCGGCAGGTCATGTAGGGGAAGGCCTCATTGGAGACGTCGTGCTCGCTGGCCTTGGCCAGCACCTCGCGCGAAAGCGGCCCGCACAGATTGATGACGCCATAGGCACTGGTCACGTCATGCACCGAGACCGAGCCGTCGCGCGGCATGTGGCGGCGGATCCAGCCGCCGTCGCGGGTGCCGAAGGCGGATCCGGTGACAACATGGAAGCGGTCTGCGCCGCGCCGCATGATGGTGAGATCGGCCTCGATGCCGCCGCGCCTGTTGAGCAGCTGGGTGTAGATGACGGCATTGTCGCCGCGGTCGACATTGGCCGCGGCCAGCCACTGCAGATAGGCGAGCGCGCCGGGGCCGGAAACCTCGAACTTCGAGAAGGACGACTGGTCGACCAGTGCCACGCCTTCGCGGACGATCCTGTGCTCGCGGCCGATGACTTCGGCATAGGGCGCGCGTTCGAAGGTTTCGAGCGGCGGCTTGGCCTCGCCCGGCTTGAGGAAATAGTTGGGGCGTTCCCAGCCAAACTTGACGCCGTTGACGGCACCTTGCGCGGTCAGCGTCTGGTAGAGTGGCGAGCGCCGCAGCGGCCGGCAGGCCGAACGTTCTTCTTCCGGCCAGGCGATGGCGTAATATTTCGAATAGGCCTCGAGCGCGCTGTCCCTGAGATAGGCGAGGCCGCTATGCGGATGGCCGAAGCGGCGCAGGTCGAAGGCCCAGAGGTCCATGCCCGGGTCGCCCTCGACGATCCAGTTGGCCATGGCGCGGCCGGCGCCGCCGGATGCAGCGATGCCCGAGGTGAAGCCGCAGGCGACGAAGAAGTTCTCGAAGTCGCCGGCAAGACCCATGACAGGCTCGCCGTCGGCCGAGATCGGGATCGGGCCGTTGACCACGGCGCGCACGCCGAGTTCGCCAAGGATTGGAATGCGGTTGGCCGCCCCTTCGATCACCTCCGAGATGCGCTCGAGATCGTCGGGAAACAGCTCCTGGCCAAAACTCATCGGCAGCTTGCCGAGCCCGTAGGCGGCGCGGGTCTCCTTCTCCCAGCCGCCGATCGCCATCGCGCCCGGCTCCGGCTTGACGTAGAAATTGGCGTCGGGGTCGCGCAGGGTAGGCAGGTCGTCCGGCACCGAGGGCGACTTCTCGGTGACGAAATATTCGTGCTCGACGACCGTGATCGGCAGGTCGATGCCGGCGAGTTCGCCGAGCTGGCGGGCCCAGAGACCTGCGGCATTGACGACGATCTCGCAGCTGACATCTCCGTCAGCGGTCTTCACTGCGGTGATACGGCGATCCTTGATCGTGAAGCCGGTGACGGTGACACCCTCGACGATGCGTACGCCGCCCGCGCGTGCGCCCTTGGCGTAGGCATGGGTCAGCGAATAGGGGTCGACATGGCCGTCCGAGGCGATCCAGGTCGCGCCGCGCAGGTCTTTGGTGTCGACCAGCGGGAAAAGCCGCTTCACCTCGTCAGGCCCGACCAGCTCCATGTCGAAGCCGTAGCTCTTGGCGGCGGTATGGGCGCGCTTGAGTTCCTCCCAGCGGGCATCGGAAGCGGCGAGGCGCAGGCTGCCGACATTCTTCCAGCCGACGTCCTGGCCGGTCTCGGCACCGATCTTCGCACACAGGTCGGCGCTGTACTGCATCAGGCGCGTCAGGTTCACCTTGCTGCGCAGCTGGCCCATCAGGCCAGCGGCATGCCAGGTCGAGCCCGCCGTCAGCTGGTTCTTTTCGAGGAGCAGCACGTCCTTTTCGCCGGCCTTGGCGAGGTGGTAGGCGATGGAGGTGCCGATGGCGCCACCGCCGACGATGACGATGCGGGCGTGCGAGGGAAGCTTGGACATGTTGGCCTTTCGGAACTGGCCTCGCAGGCGGCGAGGAATTTTGGTTTCGGTGCGGCCGGCGCGTGCCGGTTTGTTCAGAGATCGAGGGTGAGGCTAGCTGACCTGGCGCGCGAGCAGCAGACGGTGAGGAAGTCGCGGCGTTCGTCGTCGGTCAAAGTCTGGTCGCGGTGGTCGGGTTCGCCGTCGAGATAAGGAACCATGCAGGAGCCGCAGATACCCTGCCGGCAGCTGGTCGCGATGTCGTGGCCGTCGGCCTTGAGCGCGGCGAGCAATGTCGTGCCAACGGATACCTGGATGGTCTTGCCGGTCGAGGCGATGGTCACCGAAAACGGCTTGTCGCCTTCCGCCTGCCTGGCCTCGGGTGTGAAGCTTTCGACATGGACTTGCTCGCGCGGCCAGCTTTCCGTGGCGCGGTTGAAGGCTTTCAGGAAACCGGCGGGACCGCAGGCATAGGCATGCACACCTGCAGCCGCAGTGCCGACGAGCGCCGCCATGTCAGGCCTGCGAGCCGGGTCGTTGCCGTCGAGATGGAGTGCCGCACGCCCTGCCGCGACCTCGGCCTGGATGATATCGCGAAACGCCACTTCCTTCAGCGAGCGGGCGCAGACATGGACGAAATAGCTCGCCTTGCTTCGCTTGAGATGGTGGATCATGGCGATGACAGGCGTGATGCCGATGCCGCCTGACATGAGGACGTGGTGTTGCCCATTCTCGGCAAGCGGGAACCCGTTGCGTGGCGGATCGGCGCGCACCACCACGCTGCGCGAAAACGTCTCGGCGACTTCGAGCGAACCGCCTTCGCCATTCTCCTCGCGCTGAACCGCCACCCAGTATTCGGCCTTGTTGGCCGGGTCGCCGCACAGCGAGTAGCAGCGCGCCCGGCCGCTCGGCAGGCGGAAGTTGAGATGCGCGCCCGCACTCCAGGCGGGCAATCGCTCGCCATGGGGCGAAACCAGCCGATAGGCCGAGACGCGCGGTGTCAGCACCGCGATCTCGGCGACCTGCAACAGGATTTCCGGCCTGGAGAGCATTTTTCACGTGTCCCTGGGGCTAGGCGCTGGCGACCCCCTCCCCCTTGTGGGGAGGGGTAAGGGGTGGGGGTACTGCCAGAGGCGGAGCCCGCCGGGATGGGAACCTGACATGGCATCGCCAAGGCACCCCCACCCTCAATCCCTCCCCACAAGGGGGAGGGAGGTTGGCCGGCCGGATCAAGCCGTCATCTGGTCGGCGTACCAGCGCACATACCGATCGACATTGGCTTCCTTGGTCGGCGAATAGGGGCCGGGCTCGAAGCCGGGCGAGGTGATGCCGATCCACTGGCGACGGCAGATCTCCCAGTCCTCCGACATCACCTGATCGTGGAAGGCGGCGATCTTCTCGGGGTCGTAGTCGCGGCCCTCGACAGCGTTTTCATCGACCAGCCAGTACCCGCGAACGATGGTCCTGGTCGGTGACACCGGCGTGATCCGCACCGTGTGGGCATAGTCGGAATTGGCGTGGCACCAGAAGTTGATGTTGGTGTTGGCGCGCGCCGTGCCCATGTCGGGATCGATGAAGCCGGCCATCAGCACGTCGCAGACCAGCTGCCCGTCCGCACTCTCGGTGACCATGCCCTTGCGCACCGGGGTGCGGTTGGCGCGGAACCATTCGGACGTGTTGTTAGACGAGGTGTTGACGCGGGCCGTGTCGAGACCGGCTTTTTCCCAGCGGATGCGGCAGTCGCCCAGCCGCTCCGAAATCTCGTCCTTGAGGTCGGGATTGTCGTTTTCGGTGTCGTACTGCACCGAGACATAGCCATGGTGGTTGGCTTCGCAGTGATAGCACTCGCGGTTGTTCTCGACGACGATCTTCCAGTTCACGTCGATCTCGTAATCGCGGATCAGCGCGATCTTTGCCTTGGCCATGCCCTGCGATTTCAGGATCGGCGACAGGTGGTCGCGCAGCTCTTGGAAAGGCGAGGGGGTTTCCGACAGGTTGACGAAGATCAGCCCGTCGAACTCTTCGGCATGCGCCCGCTTCAGGCCGTGTGCGGCCTTGTCGAAATCTTCGCCCATCATCGGTGCGCCGATCAGGGTGCCGTCATGGGCGTAGGACCAGGAGTGATAGGGGCAAACCAGTCGTGTCGCCTTGCCCTTCTCCTTGGTGCAGATGATCGAGCCGCGGTGGCGGCAGACATTATGGTGGGCATGCACCTTGCTGTCGCGGTCGCGCACCACGACGACGGGCGCGCCGCCGACATCGAGCGTCATGTAGTCGCCCGCCTTGGGCAGCTCGATCGAGTGGCCGGCGAAGAACCAGCTGTTGCGGAAGATGCGGGCCTGCTCTTCGGCGAAAATCTCGGGATTGGTATAGAAATCGCGTGGCAGGCCGTAGCCGGGTCGATAGCCCTGGAGCCAGTGGACGTTCATAGCAGTGCCTCCCAGATGCTGAACTGGGCAGATTGGAAACGTTCTTGCCTGCCCAAGCAAACGCGATTACCTTGGGGGAAGCACAAGAAAATCTAATGGTACCATGGCCTCTGCCCGACCACCCCTGAACTGGCTCCGGGCCTTCGAGGCCGCCGCACGGCTCGGCAGCTTCGCCGGAGCCGGCGCGGAGCTGAACGTCACGCCCTCGGCTATCTCCCAGCACATCAGGGCGCTCGAGCTCAGGCTCGGCAAAGAGCTGTTCGACCGCCACGCCAATGGCGTCAGGTTGACCGACCGCGGCCGCCGTTATGCCGAAGAGCTCGGACGTGCCTTCGGCCTGATCGATGAGGCGACCGCTAGGATCGCCGGACGCGGCACGCGCGAAATGCTGGTCGTGCATGTGCCGACGTCGTTTGCCAGCCAGTGGATCGCGCCACGGCTCGACCTGTTTCGTGCCTCCCATCCGACCATCGATCTCAGGCTGACCGCGCTCGACCATGGCGAAGGCAAGGTAGATGCCGCGATCGAGTTCGGCTGGGGCAACTGGCCGAAGCGCGAGGCGACGCTGCTTTTGCGCGACGAGACCTTTCCGGTCTGTACGCCGAAATATGCCGAGTCGCTGAATTCACCCGAGGACCTGAGGGCTCGAGACCTGCTGCATGTGCCCGGCTATGACGAGGATTGGGACACCTGGCTCGCCCATGTCGGCGTTACCGGCATCGACACATCGGCCGGTTCGTTCTTCGACCAGTCGATCATGGGCATTCGTGCCGCGATCGAAGGCAAGGGCGTGCTGCTCGGCAGGACGGCGCTCATCGAACGCGAACTGGCGAGCGGCCTCCTGGTGGCGCCGTTCGAGCAGCGACTGCGCGGGGCGGGATCCTACTGGTTCCTTGCCACGCCGCAGAAAGCCAGGACACCGAAGGTGACGGCTTTCCGTGACTGGCTGTTGAGCATGACCGCGCCCGTGGCGGCCGTCGGGGCGTGATCTCGGACTGCCTGGGGTGACGCTTGCCGCAAATTGCAATGTTGCATTTTGTGTTATTTTGCGCCAATTTGTGACTCAACGGTTTTGGCCTGGGAAAAGTCGAGCTCCTGCCTTGCCGCATGCGCCGGGAGGGCCACATGAACGCGCCAAGCAAGCACACGGACTTCGATGTTGGAGCTCGCTGGCCGGGTGTGGATTTCCAGCGTCCGGTGCCGCGATCCCAAGTGGCACAAGCATCTGCCGAGTTCTCCATCCTGCTCTTGCAGGGCTTTTCCCAGCTCTGCCTGTCGTCACTGGTCGAGCCATTGCGGCTTGCCAATGCGCTGGCCGGCACCGAGCTGTTTCGCTGGAAGCTCGTCAGCCTCGACGGACGCTCGGTGGCGAGCGCCAGCGGCATTGCCGTCGAGGTATCAGGCAGTTTCGCCGAGGCGGCCAAGGCGCTGCCGTTCGAGCCGCAGGCGGCATTGGCGATCTGCGCCGGGGAGGGTGTGGAGCGACACGGCGCGCAGGAGCTGCGCGCCTGCCTGCGCCGTATCGGCCGCGCCCAACTCCCAATCTATGCGTTGGGCACCGCGACCTGGCTGCTGGCCGATGCGGGTCTGCTCGGCGATGCGCGCTGCACCATCCACTGGGGCAAGATGGCAGCACTTTCCGAAACCTTCTACGATCTCGCCATCGACGACGCGCTGTTCGTGCGCGACGGCCAGATCGTCACCTGCGCCGGCGAACTCGCCGCCTTCGATCTCGCCATCGACATCGTGCAGGAACGCTGCGGCACGGAATTGGCGCGCAGCATCTGCCAGCATGTCACCGCCGATCGCTGGCGCGACGGCGCCGCCCGCCAGTCGGTACCGCCGGGCCTTCGTTATGGCAGCACCGGCAAGAAACTGTTGCGCATCGTCCAGATGATGGAAAAGCACATCGAGGAGCCGCTGTCGCTGGAGGAGATCTCGGCCCAGGTGTCGCTGTCGCGGCGCCAGATCGAACGGCTGTTCGAACGCCATCTCGCGACGACGCCATGGCAGCATTATCTCGGCCTGCGGCTCGCCAAGGCGCGGCAACTGATCGAACTCACCAACATGCCCATCATGAACGTCGCCGTTGCCTGCGGCTTCGTCTCGTCTTCGCATTTCTCGAAAAGCTTTCGCGACCACTTCAAGGTCCTGCCGAGCAAGTTGCGCTCGCCCGCGGCGTGACGATCAGGCGTCGACGCTAACGGCGCTTCGACATCAGGCTGGACAGCCTGTCGTTCGCAGGCGATCGCTGCTGCTCAGGCCGCCATAGGGCGTCACTACCCGGCGTGGAAGACTCGGCGCTGCGCTCCAGGGCCACGGCATAGCCCTGGACTTGCGTCCACCTCATCGCGTGAAGCTCTGGGCGTTGCCGGCGTCGACATTGATGATGTTGCCGGTCGACTTGGCCGACATGTCGGAGGCGAGGAAGTAGACGGCCTCGGCGATGTCTTCCGGGAAGACCGAGCGCTTCAGCATCGAGCGCTTTCGGTAGTGTTCCTCAAGTTCGTCCGGCTGCATCGCATAGGCCGCCGCGCGCTGTTCACGCCATTCGCCGGTCCAGATCTTGGAGCCGCGCAGTACGGCATCCGGATTGACCGTGTTGACCCGGATCTGGTGCTCCGCCCCTTCGAGCGCCAGGCAGCGGGCAAGATGGATCTCGGCCGCCTTGGCGGTGCAGTAGGCCGCCGCATTGGGCGAGGCGGCAAGCCCATTCTTCGAGGCGATGAAGACGATGTTGCCGCCGAGCTGCTGCTGCTTGAAGGTCCGGAAGGCCTCGCGCGACACCAGGAAGTAGCCCTTGGCGAGGATATCCATGTTCCGGTTCCACATGGAAAGTTCAGTGTCCTCGATCGGCGCCGACGACGAGATGCCGGCGTTCGAGACCAGGATGTCGACGCCGCCGAACTCGACGGCGCTTGCGGTATAGGCTGCAGCCACGCCAACCTCGTCGGTGACGTCGAGCTGCACCGGCCGCACCACATCCTTGCCGAAAGTTTTGCCCAACTCGTCATGGGCAGTCGCCAGTGCCTGCTCGTCTATGTCGGCGATCACCACGCAGGCGCCCTCGCGCAGAAGCCGGACCGCGGTTGCCTTGCCGATGCCGCCGGCGCCGCCCGTGACCAAGGCGATCTGCCCTGCCAGCGACTTCGGCTTGGGCATGCGCTGCAGTTTGGCTTCCTCGAGCAGCCAGTACTCGATGTCGAAAGCCTCCTGCTCGAGCAGGCCGATATAGGTCGACACCGCCGAGGCACCGCGCATGACATTGATGGCGTTGACGTAGAACTCAGCCGAAATCCTGGCGGTCGCCTTGTCGGCGGCGAAGGTGAACATGCCGACGCCGGGCACCAGGTAGACCACGGCATTGGGGTCGCGCACGGCGGGCGAATCCGCATGCTTGCAACGATCGTAATAGGCCTGGTAGCCGGCGCGGTAATCGTCCAGCGCCTGGGGCAGGGCTGCGACCACGGCATCCACGTCCGGCTTTGACGGATCGAAGGCGACCACCAGCGGCCTGATCTTGGTGCGCAGGAAATGGTCGGGGCAGGAAGTGCCGAGTGCCGCAAGGTCGCTCAGGTCGTGCGAGTTGACGAACTCCAGCACGGCGTCGCTATCGTCGAAATGACCGAGCTTGCGCACGCCTTGTTGCGAGATCATTCCGCGGATGCGGGGCATCAAGCGCGCAGCGATTGCACGGCGTTCGACCGCCGGCAACGACTTCACGGCCGTGCCGCCGAAAGCCGGCTTGCCCTTCGTCTCGCCTTCGAACCAGCCGATGGCCTTGTTGATGGTGTCGATGGTGATCGAGTAGCATTCTTTTGGCGTATCGCCCCAGGTGAACAGGCCATGGCTTTCGAGCACGACGCCCTTGGCTGAGGGATTTTCCAGGCAGAATTTTTCCAGCCAGAGGCCGAGCTCGAAGCCCGGCCGCTTCCACGGCAGCCAGCCGATCTCGTCGCCAAAGATCCTGGCGGTCAGTGCCTTGGAATCCTTGGCCGCGGCGATCGCGATGATCGCGTCGGGATGCATGTGGTCGACGTAAGCCCTTGGAACATAGGCATGAAGCGGGGTGTCGATGGAGGCCGCGCGCGGGTTGAGGTTGAAGGTGCAGTGCGGCAGGTAGCCGACCATCTCGTCTTCATGCGCGAGGCCGCGATAGAGCCCCTTCAGAGCCCTGAGCTTGTCCATATAAAGGGTGGCGAAGCCGTCGAGCTTGATCGAGGCGCTGTCGCCGCCCGATCCCTTGACCCATAGCACCTCGACCTCGGCGCCGGTCAGCGGATCCTGCTGGATGATCTTGGACGAGGTGTTGCCGCCGCCATAGTTGGTGACACGCTTGTCCGAACCCAGGATGTTGGAGCGATAGACCAGCCGCTCCGGCTCGCTCATGGCGGCGGCCTTCGCGTCGTCCCACAGATTTGCAAGCCGCGTGGAGTTGGTGTCGGGCATGTCGGATTCCTCCCGGCGCGAGATCGGGCGCCGCTCTCGTTTGGCCGTAAAATCAGGCCAAGCCATGCGGTTTGTCAATCGCAAAAAGATTGAACTTTGTCATTGTGCGGCGCGGTATGATCTAGTTGCAGCGCGATATGAGCAATTTTCGTCACAAACCGCTTGCGCAAGAATCTGATTTGCGTAAGTTAGCTCATGGCACTGCCTTTTCGCGACGCCATGGGAGGTGTTTTCGTGAACGACATGGTCCGCCAACGGCAGATCGTCGAGCTCTTGCGCGACAGACCCTTTGCTTCGGTGCGCGAGTTGCAGGAGCATCTCGGTGTTTCCGCGGCCACCGTGCGGCGCGACATCGACAAGATCGATGAGGCAGGCGGTGCCCGCAAGGTCTATGGCGGTGTCTCCGCGCTTGATGGCGCAGCGCAGGGCACGGCCTTCGCGCGGCCCTATGACGAGAACCGCGATCTGGCCGTCGAGCCCAAGCGGCTGATCGCCGAGCTTGCCGCGACCATGGTTGCCGATGGAGACGCGGTAATCGTCAATGGCGGTTCGACCTGCTTCCATCTCGGCGTCATGCTGGCCGACCGCAATGTCCGCCTGTTCACCAACTCCATGCCGCTGGCCGGTTATCTCGGCGAGCACGGCAAATGCAGCCTGACACTTGCCGGCGGCGAACTGCATCGCGAGCCACGTGTGATCTACTCGCCGTCGCAGCCGATCAATTTCTACGCCTCCAAGTTCTTCCTCGGGGCGCAAGGGATCAGTGCCGACGGTCTGCATGAATCGCATCCGCTGATGGTGCGCTCGATCCAGGAACTCAGCCGCAATGCCGACCAGATCGTCGTGCTGGCCGATAGCCGAAAATTTTCGATCCATGCCCGCAATGCGGCCTTGCCGCTGTCGCGTGTCGGCATGCTGATCACCGACGACGGCCTGTCCGACCAGCATGCCAAGATGCTGGAGAGTGCAGGCATAACGCTTCGCATCGCTTCCAACGGGGGCGGGGCATGAGCGGCGCGCTCGCAGTCTTCGATCTCGGCAAGACGAACTCCAAGCTGTTCGTGTTCTCGCCCGATGGCGCATTGCTCGACGAACGCCGCACCAAGCCGATCTGGCAGGGTTTTCACGGGCGGAGCGTGCTCGACGACGAACGGCTGTTCGCCTGGATGAACCATGAATTGGCCGAGGTCGCAGCGACGCACGACGTGACGCGGCTGACGATATCGGCCCATGGCTGCGCCTTTGCGCTGGTGCGCGGCAACGAGCTCCTGCATCCGATCCTCGACTACGAGCAGGAAATTCCCGATGCGGTTGCCGATGCGATCGACCCGATCCTGCCCGACTTCGCCGAGACCTATACGCCATGGCTGCCTCTAGGCTTTTCCATTGCCCGCCACATCTATTGGCTTGAGGTTGAAGAGCCCGAGGCTTTCGCCGTGACCGAGGCGATCCTTTGCTATCCACAATACTGGGTGTGGCGCTTCAGCGGCCGCAAACTGGCCGAATGGTCCTATCTCGGCGCACACAGCCAGCTCTGGGCGCCGCTCGAGCGGGACTACAGCTCGCTGGTCGAGCGGCTTGGCTGGCGCGACAGGTTTCCGGCGATCGCTCCGGCTGGCGCGGTGGTCGGTGAAGCCAAGGTAACCTTGGCCGATGGCAGCACCCGCGCCATTGCTGTCCACAACGGCGTGCACGACTCCAATGCGGCGCTGGCCTACTACCGCATGACGGGGCTGAGCGACTTTACGCTCGTCTCGACCGGCACCTGGGTCATCATCATCAATCTCGACTGTCCGCTGGGCGCGCTCGACCAGGATCGCGACATGATCGCCAACGTCACCGTCGATGGCGAGCCGGCGCCGTCGCTGCGCTTCATGGGCGGGCGTGAATACGATCTCATTAGCGAAGGCTGGAACAAGCCGATCTCGCAAGGTGCAGTCGAGCGCGTGATGGAGCGCGGCGTCTTCGCCATGCCGTCCTGGGCAGCCGGCGGACCTTTCCCGGAGACGAAAGGGCAAATCGTCGGCGGCGAGGTCAGCGGCGAGGAGCGTGCGGCGGTTGCCGTCCTCTATGTCGCCATGATGACCGACCTGTCGCTCGACCTGATCAAGTCGGAAAATCTCCTCGTCGTCGATGGCGGCCTGGCGAAGGTCGATCTGTTCACTGCGATGCTGGCGCAGTTGCGCCCGACCCAGACCGTCGTGCGCTCGACGATGAGCGAAGGCTCGGCGACGGGCGCTGCGGCACTCGCCTTCAAGGCGCTAGGCCTCAAGCCGTTCAAGGACGAGACCGTTCCCGTAACCGCAAGACATATTCCCGGGCTTGACGACTACCGCGCCCGTTGGCGCGAACTGGCCGACGGCGCGCGGGTCGATGCGAGGTCTGCGAAGTCGGAAGCGAAGGCGGCGAGCCGATGAGCACCGCCTATGTCAGCCTCTCCGGCATGTCCAAGTCCTTCGGCGGCGTGAAGGTGCTGAAGGAGGTGAACTTCGACGTCCGTCCCGGCGAGGTGCACGCGCTTCTGGGAGAGAACGGGGCCGGCAAGTCGACGCTCATCAAGATGATGTCGGGTCTCTACACACCCGATGCCGGCACGATTACGGTAGATGGCAGGGAGGTGAAGTTCTCCTCGACCCGCGATGCGGCCGCGGTCGGCATCGCCACCGTCTATCAGGAATTGCTGCTTTTCCCTGAGCTGTCGGTGGCCGAAAACGTGTTCCTCGGCAACTATCCGCGCACAGCCTTGGGCGTAATCGACTGGGCCGAAGTGCGCCGCCGCACCCGCGATCTGCTCGACCAGCTCGACACCTACGATCTCGACGTCGATGCCAAGGTGCTCAGCCTGTCGGTCGCCCAGCGCCAGCGTGTCGAGATCGCCAAGGCGCTGAGCAAGAATGCTCGCATCCTGATCATGGACGAGCCGACCGCATCGCTGGTCGAATCCGACGTGCAGCGGCTCATGATGATCGTCAGGCAGTTGCGTGAGCGCGGCGTCGGTATCGTCTATGTCAGCCATCGCATGTCCGAGATCTTTGCGCTTGCCGACCGGGTGACGGTGCTGCGCGACGGCGCCCATGTCGCCACCAGGGACATCGGCGAGGTCGACGAGAACCAACTGGTCTCGATGATGGTCGGTCGTTCGATCGAGAGCCTGTTCCCCAAGGCCGACGCAACCATCGGCGAGACCGTTCTTCGGGTGACGAACCTCAATCACGGCCGCCACGTGCGCGACATCTCCTTCGATCTGCGGCGTGGCGAGATTCTCGGTATTGCCGGCCTCGTCGGCAGCGGCCGCACCGAGCTGGCGCTGACGCTGTTCGGCATGACGCCGGCAACCTCTGGTGAGATCGCCATGGACGGCAAAGTGGTTCGTATCGGATCGCCGCGCCAGGCGCGCGATCTGGGCATTGCCTATGTGCCGGAGGATCGCGGCCAGCAGGGGCTGGTGAAATCCATGGCCATCCGCAAGAACGTGTCGATGGCGACCATCGAGCAGTTGTCGTCGGGCATCTTCATCAAGGCCGGCGAGGAAGCGCAGCGCGCGCTCGACGCGGTTAAGCGGCTCAGCATCCGCTGCCGCAACATCGGCCAGCCGGTCGGCGAGCTCTCGGGCGGCAACCAGCAGAAGGTGGTCATTGCCAAGTGGCTTGAGACCATGCCGAAGGTGCTGATCCTCGACGAACCGACGCGAGGGGTCGATGTCGGCGCCAAGGCCGAGATCCATACGATCATGGGGGAACTGGTGAAGCAGGGCGTGGCCATCATCATGATCTCCAGCGAACTGCCTGAGGTGCTCGGCATGAGTGACCGCGTCCTGGTGATCAGTGGCGGCCGCATCACCGGCGAGATCGCCCGTGCAGAAGCGACGCCGGAGCGCGTCGGCGCAGCAATGACCGCGCATCGCACCGGGGAGGCCGCATGATGACGACGACAGTCGAAGCGACCGCCCGTTCGCGCTCGGTCCCTCAGCGTCCGGGCTTCTTCAAGCGGCTTTTCGCTGAATACGGCCAGGAGATCGTGGTGCTGGCCGCCATCGTCGTCCTGTTCGCCGTCGTGACGATGGTCAATCCGCGCTTCATCAGCGCCAACAACCTCACCACCATCTTTGCGGGCAATGCTTATATTGCCGTCGCGGCCATCGGCATGGCGATGGTCATCGTCACCGGCAACATCGACGTTTCGGTCGGCGCTTTGATCGGCGTGCTGGCGACGATCTCGGGCACGCTGGCGGTCGCCGGCTACCCGATCTGGTTCGCCTGGCTGGCGCCGGTGCTGGTCGGCATGGCGATCAACGCCATCATCGGCATCCTCGTCGCCTATGCCCGCATACCGTCCATCGTGGTGACGCTCGGCGCGCTGTCCATCCTGCGCGGCGGCCTGATCAGCGTCACTGGCGGTACCTGGATCACCGACCTGCCGCCCGCCTACCTGATCGCGCAGAAGCAGGTTCTCGGCCTGCCCGTGCCGCTCGTATTCATGGTCGTGCTGACAGCGCTTGCGGCACTGTGGATGCGCTACACCGCCTTCGGCCGCTCGCTTTACGCCATAGGCGGCAATGCCGAGGCAGCCCTTGCGACCGGCATCCCGATCGCCCGCCGCATCGTCGCCGTCTTCGTCATCCACGGCGCCTTTGCCGGCCTCGCCACCATCCTGTTCGCCACCCAGCTGCAGGTCATCCAATCGACGGTTCCGCCGAACCTGGAACTCACCGTCATCACCGCGGTCGTCATCGGCGGCGTGTCGATCCTCGGCGGTTCGGGCACGGTGATCGGCTCGACGCTGGCGACCATCCTGTTCGCCACCATCGGTTCGGCGCTGATCTTCGTCAACGTCTCGGCCTATTGGCTGCGCGCCGTGATCGGGCTGCTGATCCTGGCAACCGTGCTGGCCGACATGCTGCGCCGGCGCGGCAGAAGCTGAGGGGCTGCGAGATGAACGTGAAATCCCTCATCCGCCACGAGACCTTGCTGGCACTGTTGCTGGTCGTCGTCCTGATCGTGCTGTCCTTCCAGTCGGACCGCTTCTTCACCGTCGACAACCTGCTCAACCAGGGCCGGCTGATGACCGAGATCGGGTTGATCGCCATTGCCATGACCTTCGTCATCGCCACCGGCGGCATCGACCTGTCTGTCGGCTCGATCCTCGGGCTCACCGCCATCCTGACCGGCGTGTTCTGGCAGAATGTCGGCCTGCCGCTGCCGGTAGCAGCAACTGCTGCGATTGCCGCCGGTACCTTCGCCGGCTTCGTCAACGGCGTCATCATCACGCGCTTCCGCGTGCCGCCGCTAATCGCGACGCTGGCGACGCTGGCACTCTATCGCGGTCTTGCCGAGGGCATCAGCCAGGCACGCTCGGTGCGCGGCTACCCCGAATGGTTTTACGTACTTGGCCAGCAGGACGTGCTCGGCGTGCCGACGCAGCTCTGGATCCTGTTTCTCGCAGCTGTCGTCGCCTCGATCATCCTCGCCTACACAACCTGGGGCCGCACGGTTTACGCCGTGGGTTCCAACGAGGTCGCCAGCCGCTTTTCCGGCCTGTCGGTCGAAAAGACCAAGCTTGCGCTCTACACCGCCTCGGGCTTCGCCGCTGCGGTTGCCGCCGTCATCTTCGTGTCGCGGGTTTCGACCACGCGCTCCGACATGGGCACCGGCATCGAGCTCGACGCCATCACTGCCGTGGTGCTTGGCGGCACCTCGATCTTCGGCGGGCGTGGCACGATCGTCGGCACGATCATCGGCCTGTGCCTCATCCAGGCGCTGAAGAACGGCCTGTCGCTTGCAGGCGTCAAGGGTGACGGCACGATCATGCTGATCGGCGCCGTTCTTATTCTGGCGATCCTCGCCAGCAACCTCTTCGAGAGGAGCGGCACTCGAACCTAGGGAGAGAAACGTCCTTCACTGCCGCTCTAAAGTGTCCGGACGATCAATTGGAGGATGGAATGCGTAAAATAGTGTTTTCTGCGCTTTTGGCCTTGTCCGTCTCGACAAGCCTCAGCCATGCCCAGTCCGTCTGGACGGGCGGCGACGACCTGCCCACCAACCCGCTGGCCTGTGACGCCACCCCGGCCACTGCTGCGGCCAAGCCTTACGATGGCGGCCAGCCGACCAATGCGCCCGACCGCAAGGGCAAGACGATCAAGGTCGTCGACGTGCCCAAGCTTATCGGCATCGGCTACTTCAATGCCACGTCCAAGGGCATCGCCGACGCGGCCAAGGAAATGGGCTCGATGGACGCCAAGACCGACGGTCCGTCCAAGGCCAACATCGACGACCAAGTCACGCTCATCGACAACTACATCACCTCAGGTGTCGACGGCATCCTGTTCGCCGCCAACGACCCGGTCGCTATTGCGCCGGTGCTGAAGAAGGCGCTCGCCGCCGGCATCAACGTCGTCGGCTATGATGCCAACTCGACGCCTGACGCCCGCCAGTGGTTCGTCAACCAGGCCGAGTTCAACGGCATCGCCAAGGCGATGGTCGACTCGATGGCCGCCGAAATCGGCGACGAGGGTGCGTTTGCCATCGTCACCTCGACCTTCACCACGCCGAACCAGGCACGCTGGATCGCCGAGATGGCCGCCTACCAGGCCAAGTGCCATCCCAAGATGAAGTGGCTCGAGACGGTCGAGGCGCAGGAAGACAACATCCTGTCCTTCAACCAGTCGAACACGCTCATCAACAAGTATGGCGACGAGCTCAAGGGCATCTTCGGCATGACCAGCGTGGCGACGCCGGCCGCTGCCGACGCCGTGACCCAGGCCAAGAAATGCGGCAGCGTCGCCGTTGTCGGCCTCGCTACGCCGAACGCGATGAAGCCCTATGTCGGCGCCGGCTGCGTCAAGTCGGTGGTTCTGTGGAACCCTGTCGACCTCGGCTATGCCGCGGCCTACGTTCTGCGCGCGACAGCGGACGGCACGCTGGCATCGGGCGCGACCTCGGTGAAGGCCGGCAAGCTCGGCGATCTCTCCGTCATCAACGGCTCGGAGATCCTGCTCGGCGCGCCGACGGTGTTCAACAAGGACAACATCAACAATTTCGACTTCTGAGGTCGAAACGGGAGACGCGCTCGCGCGTCTTTCCAATTCTCGGAGCTGGCCGGCGACATCACCGCCGGCCAGCTCCGCCACTGCAATGGAAGGGAAAAACGCCATGCCAGAATCGGCCGGCTGGCAAGCCGAACTCGAAGAGCTGAAAGCCGTGTCGGCCCGTATCGGTAGCGACCCGCTGCTGACGCAAGGCGCCGGCGGCAACACGTCTCTCAAGGTCGGCGGCACGCTCTGGATTAAGGCGTCCGGCACCTGGCTGGTGCATGCGCTGGAGCGCGACATCATGGTGCCGGTGGAGATGGCGCCGTTGATTGCTGCGGTCGAAGCGATCGATCCCGCGGCCGAGCAGGCGCATCAGTTCACGATTGCGGCTCTCAACAGTTCCGGCTTGCGCCCGTCGATCGAGACAACTGTACACGCGCTGATGCCGCAGCGTGTCGTGCTGCACGTCCACTGTGTCGACACCATCGCCCATGCCGTGCGCAGCGACTGTATCGAACAGGTCGGCCCGCGTCTTGCCGGGCTCAATTGGGCTTATGTGCCCTATGCGCGGCCAGGCCTGCCGCTTGCGCTCGCCATTGCTGAACATCGCGCCCAGCGGCCGGATGTGCTGATCCTCGCCAATCACGGGCTGGTCGTTGCGGCTGAAACGGTCGCCAAGGCCGAAGCCTTGCTCGACGATGTCAAGGCGAGGCTGCGGATCGTACCGCGCGCCGCATCCGGGCCTCGTCTGGACCAGCTTGTCCAACGTGCCGCCGGCACCGGCTACCGGCTTCCACAACCGGAAGCCGCCCATGCCGCCGCGACCGACCCGCAAAGCACCGGCTTGGCCGCCAAGGGCAGCCTCTATCCCGACCATGTGATCTTCCTCGGTACCGGCTCGGTCATCGCAAAGGATGGTGAGGACGCGTCTGCCGTCGTTGCTCGCCTCGGAACATCGCCGGTCTCGATCCTGTTTCCCGGCGAGGGCATCCTGATGCGCGACGACGCGACGCCGGGTGCCGACGCCATGGCCCGCTGCCTTGCCGATGTGCTGGCGCGTCTGCAGGAAGCCGCGCCGGTGCGTGTACTGACGCTTGAGGAGCACCTCCAACTGACCGATTGGGACGCCGAAAAGTACCGGCAGGACCTGGCCCGCAGGGCCGCCGCCAAGAAGACCGCTTGAGATGAACACCCCGCTTGCCATCGGCATCGACCTCGGCACGTCAGGCGCCCGCGCCGTGGCCATGACGCCTGACTTCGAGATCGTGGCGCAAGGGGCGGCAAGGCTCGCGGATTTCGGCGCCAGCCGGCGCGAGCCAAGGATCTGGTGGCAGGCGGTCGAAGCGGCATTGCGCGCAGTGCTTGCCAAGGTCGACCGCGCCTGGATCCATGCGATTGCCGTCGACGCCACCTCCGGCACGCTGCTGCCGGTCGATGTCGATGGAACGCCGCTCGCCGAGCCGCTGATGTATGACGACAAGGTCAGCGATGCCGCGCTGCTTGCCCGCATCGCTGCCGTCATCCCGGCCGAAAGCGGTGCCCACGGCGCCACCTCCGGGCTTGCCAAGGCGCTGGTCTTCCAGTCGGTGCCGGGGGTGACAAAAATCCTGCACCAGGCTGACTGGATCGCGGGCCGGCTCGCCGGTCATTTCGGCACGACCGACGAAAACAACGCGCTGAAGACCGGCTACGACCCGATCGACCGACACTGGCCGGAGTGGATCGCCGCGACCGGACTCCGAACCGAGCTTCTGCCGCGCGTCGTGGCTCCGGGCGCGCCGATTGAGACCATCGCGCCGGAGATGGCCAGCACCTTCGGACTGAGCGAGGAGGTCGAGATCATTGCCGGCACCACCGACGGCTGCGCCTCGTTCCTGGCGACCGGCGCCGACAGGCCGGGCGATGGCGTCACGGCTCTGGGCTCGACGCTGACGCTCAAGCTGCTTTGCGACCGGCCCATCTTCGCGCCCGACTTCGGCATCTACAGCCACCGCATCAACGGCATGTGGCTCGCCGGCGGCGCTTCCAACAGCGGCGGCAAGGTGCTGGCACATTTCTTCTCGACCGACGAGATCGCGCGGATGTCGAACGGCATCGACGCAGATATCTCGACTGGCCTCGACTTCTACCCGTTGCTCGAACCGGGCGAACGCTTCCCAGTGCTTGATCCGGCCTGGGCGCCACGTCTGGAGCCCCGTCCTGCAGACGATGCCGACTTCCTGAAGGCCATGCTCGAAGGCATCTCGGCCATTGAGAAGCTTGGCTACGACAGGCTCACCGAACTCGGTGCGCCGCCCTTGCATTCAATCCGTAGTCTCGGCGGCGGCGCGGCAAACCAAGCCTGGACCGCGATCCGGCAGCGCCAACTCGGCGTGCCGTTCCTGCCGGCACATTCCCAGGAGGCAGCCGCCGGCACGGCACGACTGGCGCTCATAGGCCTCGAAGCGGTGGGAGACCTGTGATGTCCGCCCAGCAGCTTTCAGGTATTCGCGAACTGGCCGACCGCTTCGAGATTTTTATGCTCGATCAGTTCGGCGTGCTGCATGACGGCACGGCCCCTTATCCCGGCGCAGTCGAAACGCTGGTGAAGCTGAAGCAAGCCGGTAAGCGGACGCTGCTGCTGTCCAATTCGGGCAAGCGCTCGGCGCCGAATGAGACGCGGCTGGAAAGGCTCGGCTTCGTACCCGGCAGTTGGGATTTTTTCCTCTCCTCGGGAGAAGTCGCTTGGCAGAGCCTGCGAAAGCAGCTCGTCGGCGAAGCGGGTCTCCGCTGCCTGCTCATCGCCCGCGATGGTGACCGTTCGGCGGTCGAGGGCCTGCCGCTGACGCTGGTCGACGCAGGCGAAGAGGCCGACATCGTGCTGCTTTCAGCCAGCGAGGGTGACCGCTACGACCTCGACGATTACCGGCGGCTGCTCCAGCCGGCAGTCGCGCGAGCCGCAAGGTGCCTCTGCACCAATCCGGACAAGGTCATGCTGACCTCGGTCGGCCCGCGCTTCGGTGCCGGGCGCATCGCCGAGCTCTACGCCGAACTTGGCGGCGCGGTGACGTGGATCGGCAAGCCGTTCCCAGAGATCTACGCCGCAGCGCTCGACATGCTCGGTGCTCCCGACCTGGCACGCGTCGTCTGCGTTGGCGACAGCATCGAGCACGACATTGCGGGCGGGCAGGGGGCGGGGCTCTGCACCGCTCTTGTCATGACCGGCGTGCTGGAGACGAGCAGCCAAGCCGCGCGGGAACAGCTGTTCGCCGAGCACCGGGCGACGCCCGATTTTCTCGTGCGGACATTTGCGTGGTGAGGCTGCGCAGGAGGAGGATGTGATGGAAACGATGATATCAGGCGACGCCGTCGAAAAGAGCAATGCCATGAACGAAAAGGCGCTGCGCGCCGATTACGCGTCACTTGGCGAGCAGCTTGATCGTCGTGGCATTGCCATCGATGCCATCCTCGCAAAAGTCGAGGCCTTTGGCGTCGCGATCCCGTCCTGGGGCGTGGGCACCGGCGGCACGCGCTTTGCTCGCTTTCCGGGGCTTGGCGAGCCGCGAGACGTGTTCGACAAGATCGAGGACTGCTCGGTCATCAACCAGTTGACGCGCGCCACGCCCACCGTTTCGCTGCACATCCCCTGGGACAAGGCCGATCCGAACAGGCTGAAGCAATCCGCTGCGCGCTTTGGCCTAGGCTTCGACGCGATGAACTCAAACACATTCTCCGACGCCCGCGACCAGAAGCAATCCTACAAGTTCGGCTCGCTCAGCCACGCCGACGCAGCCACCAGGCGACAGGCGGTCGAGCACAACATCGAATGCATCGAGATCGGCCGGGCGCTGGGGTCGAAGGCACTGACGGTGTGGATCGGCGACGGCTCCAACTTTCCCGGCCAGGTCAATTTTGCCCGTGCCTTCGAGCGCTATCTCGAGGCGATGAAGGCGATCTACGCTGCGCTGCCCGACGACTGGCGGCTGTTCACCGAGCACAAGATGTACGAGCCGGCCTTCTATTCGACGGTGGTGCAGGACTGGGGCACCAACTACCTCATCGCGAAGGAGCTGGGCGAGAAGGCCTATTGCCTTGTGGACCTCGGCCACCACGCCCCCAACGTCAACATCGAGATGATAGTGTCGCGGCTGATCCAGTTCGGCAAGCTGGGCGGCTTCCACTTCAATGACAGCAAGTATGGCGACGACGATCTCGACGCCGGCTCGATCGATCCTTACCGCCTGTTCCTGGTCTTCAACGAATTGGTCGATGCCGAGCTTTCGGGGGCGAAGGATTTTCACCCGGCCCATATGCTCGATCAGAGCCACAACGTCACCGACCCGATCGAGAGCCTGATGCTGTCGGCTGTCGAGGTGCAGCGCGCCTATGCGGCCGCACTGCTGGTCGATCGCAAGGCGCTCGAAGGCTTCCAGGAGGCAAACGACGCCTTGATGGCGACGCAGACGCTGAAGGCCGCGTACCGCACCGATGTCGAGCCCATACTCGCCATGGCTCGGCTTAACAATGGCGGCGCCATCGATCCGGTCGCGGCCTATCGTGCTAGCGGCTACCGCCAGAAGGTCGCCGCCGAGCGGCCGGCGATCTCCGGTGGTAGTGGTGGCATCGTCTGAGGGGGAGGGCCAGACATGCCAGAGCGCATCGCCTTCCGCATGGTCCTCAACCCGGGCCAGGCCGCCGAGTACAAGAGGCGGCACGACGAGATCTGGCCGGAGCTCAGCACCGCTCTTCGCGAGGCGGGGGTGTCGGACTACACGATCTGGCTCGATCCCGAGACCAATCACCTGTTCGCGACCCTGGTCCGCACCGACGACCACAGCATGGACAGGCTACCGCAAACCGAGGTCAACCGCCGCTGGTGGGACTTCATGGCCGACATCATGCAGTACACCGACCGCAACGAGCCTCTGGTCGTGCCGCTGCACAAGGTTTTTCATCTGGAGTAGACCATGACTGACAAGGCATTGCGCGACGAGATGGTGTCGATCTGCCGGCGCATGAATTCGAGCGGCATCAACCAGGGAACGGCTGGCAATCTGTCAGTGCGCTCAGGCAAAGGCTTCCTGATCACGCCGTCGGGCATGCCCTACGACATCATGGGCCCGGACGACATTGTCGAGATGGATTTCGACGGCACATATGTCGGTCGCCGCCCGTCTTCGGAGTGGCGATTCCACCGAGATATCCTGAAGGCACGCGAGGACATCAGCGTGGTGCTTCATTGCCACTCGCTCTATGCGACGACGCTCGCCTGCCATCACAAGGCCATTCCTTCCTTCCACTACATGACCGGCGTTGCCGGCGGCACAACCATCCGCTGCGCCACCTACGCGACGTTCGGCACCCAGGCATTGTCCGACAATGCGCTGGTCGCGCTCAAGGACCGGCTCGCCTGCCTTCTCGGCCAGCACGGCCAGATCTCGCTCGGCACCAATCTCGAACATGCGCTGTGGCTGGCGATCGAGGTGGAGACACTGTCGCGCATCTATGTCCAGGCGCTCACCCTCGGCGAGCCGCCGGTCCTGCCCGACGACGAGATGGCGCGCGTCATCGAACAGATGCGCCGCATGAGCTACGGCCTGGCACCGGACGCTGAGGGCACCAACGACGTCGCCCGTCCGCGCTAGCTAGCCGCCGCGGCCGGTGTTTGCCGGTACTTTCACCTCCGGCATCGCGCCGATCAGCATGCGGGCATAGTCGCTTTTTGGGGCGTCGAAAATGTCGGCGCAATCGCCTTGTTCGACGATTTCACCGCGATTGATCAGCGCCACGCGGTCGCAGAGGTAACGCACCACTGCCAGATCGTGGCTGATGAAGAAATAGGTCAGCCCGAGGCGATCCTGCAGGTCGCACAGCAGGTTGAGGACCTGCGCCTGTACCGACACGTCGAGCGCGGAAGTCGGCTCATCCAGGAGCAGGAGCTCCGGCCCGGAGGCAAGCGCACGCGCGATGCAGATGCGCTGGCGCTGGCCGCCGGAGAATTCATGCGGATAGCGGTGAAGATGCTGCGGGCCCATGCCGACGAGCGAGAGCAGCTCGGCGGCGCGGTCGCTGCGCTGCTTGCGGGTCAGGCCAAGCGTTTCGTGGTGGATCAGCAGCGGCTCGGTCACGATGTCGTGCACCGACATGCGCGGATTGAGCGAGGCATAGGGATCCTGGAATACGATCTGGACGCGCGCGCGCAGCCGCCGCAATTCGACATCGGAGAGCTTGCCCAAATCCTGGCCCTGCACACGGATGCTGCCCGAGGTCGGCGTTTCAAGATGCAGGATGGAGCGGGTGAGCGTCGTCTTTCCCGAACCGCTTTCACCGACGAGACCGAAGCTTTCACCCTTGCGCACGGTGAGCGAGACGTTCTTCAAAGCATGGACTTCTGGCGATGCACCAAAAATGCCGCGACGGCCGGGGTAGATCTTAGAGACGTTGTCGATTTCAAGCATGATCTCAGCCATGGACAAGCGTCTCCATCTCGGCCACGCGGATGCAGGCGGCGGCGTGGTCGTCGCCGACGGGAACTGCCGCCGGCATGGCCGCGCTGCAGGCGGGCAAGGCAAACTGGCAGCGCGGGGCAAAACGGCAGCCCGGCGGCGGCACGATGAGGTTCGGCACCGAACCCGCCAGCCCGCGCAGCATGCCGCGCTTGGTTTCCCGGGTCGGGATCGCCGACATCAGCGCGCGCGTATAGGGATGAACGGGACTGCCGATCACCGCCGCGACCGGGCCGCTTTCGACGATGTTTCCAGCATACATCACCGCGACATGGCTGCATGTCTGGGCGACGACGCCGAGATTGTGGGTGATCAGCACGACGCCCATGTCGAAGTCGTTGACGCTGTTCTTGATGAGTTCGAGGATCTGGGCCTGGACCGAGACATCGAGTGCCGTCGTCGGTTCGTCGGCGATGAGGAGGTCAGGCCGGCCGATCAGGGCCATGGCGATCAGCACGCGCTGGCGCATGCCGCCGGAGAACTGGTGCGGATAGCTGTCGAGCCTCGCCTGCGCATTGGGAATGCCGACACGTGCCAGCATGTCGCCGGCCAGCTTGCGCGCGGCGAGGCGGCGCGCCCGCCGGCCGGCATTGGGCGGGCAATCGAGTACGCCAGCATCATGCTCCGCCGCGGCCAGCGCCACGTCGACGAGTTGTTCGCCGATGCGGAAGGCCGGGTTCAGATTGGTCGTCGGGTCCTGGAAGATCATCCCGATGCGCTTGCCGCGCAGGCGCTGCATCTGGGCCTGGCTGAGCTTGAGAAGGTCCTGCCCCTCGAGCAGGATCTCACCTGCGACGTAGTGCGCCGGCGGCGTCGGCTGCAGGCGCGAAATCGACAGGCCGGTCAGCGATTTCCCGCAGCCGCTTTCCCCTACGAGACCCCAGATCTCGCCTCGGTTCACGGTCAGGTTGATGCCGTTCAGGACATGCGCCCGGCCGTCGAAACTCGACATCTTGAGGTGGAGGTTGCGGATCGAAAGCAGAGGTGCGGTCATCTTAGCGCCTCGCTTTCGGATCGAGCACGTCGCGCAGGCCGTCGCCGAGAAGATTGAAGCCGAATACCGCGAGGAACATCGCCATGCCCGGGGCCATGGCCGTCCACCAGTAGTCGGGCATGTAGGAGCGCGAGACCGAAAGCAGTGTGCCCCATTCGGGCGTGGGCGGGCGGACGCCGATGCCGATGAAGCCGAGGCCCGCCACGGTGAGGATGGCGAAGCCCATGTCGAGGGACATCTTGACGATGATCGGCGACACGACGTTGGGCAGGATATGACGGAACAGGATACGCTTCGGCGTGGCGCCGAGCGCGCGTGCCGCGGTGACATAGACTTCCTCGCGCGCAGCCAGCACCTCGCCGCGCACCAGCCGCGCATAGCCGGGCCACCACGACAGGGCGATGGCGATGACCATGTTGCCGAAGCCCGCCCCGAGGGCCGCGGCGATGGCCATGGCAAGGATCAGCCCGGGAATGGTCAGCGTGAGGTCGGTCAGCCGCATCAGCACTTCGTCGACCCAGCCGCGGGCGAAGCCGGCGATGGCGCCGACGAGCGTGCCGATGGCCGAGCCGATCAGCACAACGCCAAGGCCCGCCAGCACCGATACGCTCGTGCCGGCCATGACCAGCGACAGCACGTCCTGGCCTAGCTCGTTGGTGCCGAAAGGATGAGCCGCCGACGGCGCCAGGAAGCGCGAGGCGGTATCGACGCCGCCTGCGACATGGGCGGGATAGGGGGCGAGCACGGTGCCAAAAATGGTGAAGAAGATCACCGCCGCGACCATGGCCGCGCCGAGCATCGACAGCTTGCTCTGCGAAAAGCGGAAGAAGGCACGGCGCAGCCTGTCGCGGCGAGGCGTGCCAGGATCGTCCGCGGTGTTCTGCTCCATCGTGGTCATGAGTAGCGGACCTTGGGGTTGATGACGCCGTAGAGCACGTCGATGATGAGATTGGCGAAGACGAAGAGCAGGCCGATGACCAGTGCCACGCCGATCACCGGCATCATGTCCTGCGACACGATGGCCTTGGTGGCGTAGAGCCCGAGGCCGGGCCAGTCGAACACGGTCTCGACCAGCACCGTGCCGCCGAGCAGCCAGCCGAAATACAGTCCGATCACGGTCAGCGTCGCCGAGACCGCGTTGCGGGCGACGTATTTGGTGATGATTTTCCTGGATGGCAGGCCGAGCGCGCGTGCGGTCATCACATAGTCCTGCTGCATAACCTCGATCGTCGAGGAGCGCATCATGCGCATGATGGTGGCAAGCGGCGAGAGCGACATGGCGATGGCCGGAAGCGCGAGGTGGCGCAGCGACATGACGAAAGCCGTCCAGTTGCCCGCGATCAACGAGTCGATCGTCAGGAACCCGGTCACGCTGGGCGGAGGGATGACGACGATCGGCAGGCGGCCGCCGAGCGGCAGCCACATCAGCCACATGGCAAAGCAGAGCTGCAGGAGCAGCCCGAGAAAGAAGCGCGGCATGGAAATCGCGCCGATCGCGCCGACCTGGGCGAGATAGTCCGGCCAGCGGTTGCGCCACACGGCGGTGACGAGGCCGAGCGGAATGCCGACCGCGACGGCGATGATCATCGCGGCGAAAACGAGTTCGAGCGTGGCGGGAAGGTAGGCGGCAATGTCGGTCGCGACGGGACGTCGGGTGAGGAGCGACGTGCCGAAGTCGCCATGGGCGAGGCCCGACACATAGGTGGCATACTGCGTCCAGACCGGCTTATCGAGGCCGTATTCCACGGCCAGCGCCGCGATCTCGGCCTGGGTCGCGTTCGGACCCGCGGCGAGCGCCACCGGATCACCCGGGAGAAGCCGAGCGATGGCGAACATGATGATCGTCAGCCCGATGATGACCGGTATGAGCAGCAGGAGTCGCCGCAGGATGAAACGCAGCATTGCCGATGTCCTCTGTTTGGGGCTTTGGCGGGCCCGGAGGCCCGCCAAAGAGTCGACTTAGCCGAGCGACAGGCCCCACGCCTCGATCGCGTTGGAAGCGACCGGGGTGAAGCTGTAGCCCTTGACGGCGTCACGCATGGCAAGCTTGCGGCGTTCCACCACGCCGAAGACGTCGGGCGCGTCGTCGACAACCTTCTTCTGGAACTCGCCGTAGATCGCTACGCGCTTGGCCGGATCGATCTCCTTGCGCCCGGCTTCGATCAGGGCATCGACTTCCGGGTTGTTGTAGACGGCGTTTTGCCAGGCGCCGTTGCGCGACGAGTGGTAGGCTGCATAGGCGATGTTGTCCGGGTCGCCGTAGTTCGCCGTCTGGTAGACCGGGAACAGGTCCGGGAAGGTTTCGGGCGACTTGCAGGCGGTCACCATGTCGGGCCAGTTCATGGGCACGATCTCAAGGTCGATGTTCAGCTGCTTGAGGCTGTCGAGCATGATGAGCGCCCAGCGGCGCTGCTGCTCGAGGCCCGAGACGTGGTACATCTTGAGCTTGAAGCCGCCTTCCGGCTTTGCCGACTTCGCCATGTACTCCTTCGCCTTGGCGAGATCGGTACGATAGGCGACGAGATCAAGATTGAAGCCGAGGATGCCGTTCGGTAGCGGGCCGGTCATCAGGTCGGCATAACCCGCTGCATCGAGCACCGCCTGATAGTTCGTGGCATAGGAAATCGCCTTGCGCAGGTTGATGTCGGCACAGGGACCCTGCTGCGTGTTCATCTTGATCGAGAAGGTACGGTATTCCGGCTCGATGATGCTGACAACGCCGGGCGCATCCTTCAGGGCGTCCATGTCCTCGCTGGTAAGATCGGTCGCGAGATGGGCTTCGCCGCGCTGGATCAACAGCCGTTGCGTCGCGGTTTCACGCGCGATCTGCCAGATGACGCCTTCGAGATTGCCGCCGCCGGCCTGCCACGCCTCGGGTGCACGGGCCAGTTGGTAGAGCGTGCCGACCTCGAAGCGGGCGACTGCGAACGGACCCGAACCGGCAGTATTGGTCATCAGATAGGTTTCGCCGGAGTCGCTGCCGAGATTGGCTTCGACCACCGCCTTCTCGACGATGAAGATCCACGGCAGGACCTGCAGGAACGGTGCGAACGGCGTTGCGAGCTTGAACTTCACCGTGCCGGCGTCGGCCGCCGTCACGCCTTCGGCGGAGACGATATCGCGGATCATCCACGAATTGCCCTTGGCCAGCTTGAGCGCGCGGCCGAAGGAATAGACGACGTCGTCGGCCGTCACGGCATTGCCGGAATGGAACTTCGCGGCCTTGTTCAGGACGAAGGTGTATTCCGTTCCGTCGGGGCTGACCGTCCAGCTCTCCGCAATTCCCGGAGTGGGCACGGGCGGATTGCCCGAGATGCGCACCAGCGGGTCGTAAACGTTGCGCATGAAGAAGGACGCCGAATAGCCGGTCGCGGTGTGCGGATCGAAATTGGGGATGTCCTGGCCGGCGGCGATGATCAGGACGCCGCCCGACTGCGCGAAGAGTGCGCGGGGGAAAACGGTGGTGGCGAGGCCAACGCCGGCCAGGGCCAGCAGGCCGCGCCGCGAGATATTGAAATGGTCAGTCATTGCATTGCTCCATGTCGGATGTCTGGTCGTCATTGCAAAATGGGGCGGCGCCTGATCGGCCGGGCGCCGCCTTGTAGGGCTCGGACTTACGCCCAGGCCTTGTTGTCCTGAAGCGCGGCGGAACCGGGAGTTCCGGGCTCCTTGCGGTAGTTGAGCGCCACATGGTCCGGCGTCACGAAACCAAGTGCGAGATCACGGGTGATCGCCGCGGGATCGCGTTCCGCCGAATTGCCGTAACCGGAGCCCCCGGCAAGGACGAGTTCCACCACCTGGTCGGTGCGGTGCAGTGAAACCAGCTCGCCCGTGCCGCAATCGCGCAGCACGCGGCCATCCGTGGAGAGAACGCGTCCGCGCGCCCCGCCGCCGGCCTGTCCGCCGAACAGGCCATCGATCGGATTGTCGACGCCTTCTGGGTAGACGGATACGAGCATCTCCAGGCCGTCCTCGTCACGCTTGCGGAAGCGCAAGACCTGACCGAGTCCGCCTCGCATCTTGCCGGAGCCGCCGCTGTCGGGAAGGAATGCCTTCTCCATTACCAGAACCGGCACGCGGCTTTCCATCAGCTCGATGGAGGTGTTGGCCGCCGATGTCGGCCAGAGCAGAGAGGAATGGCCGTCGCCGCGCTCGGAGCCACCCTGACCGCCACCGCAGAAGAGCATGTCCGAGTAGAACTGCCCGTCCTTGGTCTGGCCGTAGACATTTGCGGCCACGGCAAGTCCGGTGAAGGACTGGACCATTTCCGGCGAGGCCGAGGCGAGTGCCGCGAAGATGTTCGGCGCGAGATACCAGCCGGTGCGCGTGCGCAGGTTCACCGCTGCCGGATAGGTCGGGTTGAGGATTGACCCTTCCGGCGCACTCACGGTGAACGGGCGATAGCACCCGGCATTGCCGCGCACCGTCGGCGTCAGCATGCACTTCAGCGGATAGGTCGCGTGGGCCGCCGTGTAGTTCAGCGTCGAGTTCAGGCCACCCTGCGGCAGCTGCGGCGGGGCACCGTCGAAATCGACGGTGATGCTGTCGCCTTCGACCTTCACCAGAACCGGGTAGGTGATCTTTTCGCCGAGCGGGTTGTTGGTGATGACCGAGCGGTAGTCGCCGTCGGGCAACGCCCGGATGGCGTCGCGCATGGCTTTTTCCGACAAGCCCTGCACGACCTCGGCCAACGCGCCCAGGTCATGCATGCCATAGTCGTGCATGAAGGCGTCGAGACGTTCCGCGCCGAGCTTGTTGGCTGCGACGAAGGAGAAGATGTCGCCCAGGACCTGGTCGCCGTTGCGGACGTTCTGGCGAATGAGCTGGATCAGCGTCTCGTTCGGCTTGCCTTCCTCGAAGATCTTCATCGGCGGGATCTGCAGGCCTTCCTCGTAGATCTCGCGGGCATGGAGCGAGTCCTTGGTGCCGCCGATATCCGAGACGTGGCCGACAGTGCCCATCAGGCCCACCAGCTTGCCATTGCGGAAGGCCGGTGTGACGATGGCGATGTCGAACAGATGACCGGCGCACAGCCACGGGTCGTTGGTGATCAGCACGTCGCCGGGCTTGAGCGTCTCGGCGGGGTAGCGTGCCAGCAGCGCCTTGACCGCGCGGGGAAGCGTCAGGTTGAAGACCGGCATCGCACGCGGGCTGTGGGCCAGTGTCTCTCCGTCCTTGTCGAGCAGTTCGCAGGCAAAGTCCTGCGCCTCGGCGATGACCAGCGAGAATGCGGTCCGGCACACGGTGAGCCACATTTCCTCGACGACGTTGACGAGGCGCGACCACATGATCTCGAGGCCGATAGGGTCCGCCTTGATGCGGGCCACCGCTTCTGCCCTCGTCATGTCAGCAGTGACGAACGCATCGGCGGCCTTGAGCGCGCCGACCTGCACGCAAAGATTCTGGCTGGCGTCGATCGTCACGCTATCCGACGGGCCGACGACGGTGGTGGATTCCCGCTCCTCGATGATTGCCGGGCCGGGGATCGTGTCGCCGGTTCGCAGCGCGTAGCGGTCGTAGACCGCAGTCTCGAACTCGCCTTCGTCGAACCAGCAGAGGCGATGGCCCTTGATAAGGGCAGCCGTGTCGCCGCCGCCCGTGGCGCCGGTGAGCGAAAGCTGCGGCGTGGGGCCGGCGACGCGAACGCGGAAGTTGACGGATTCGAAGCGCGCGCCCTCGAAAGGCTCGGCATAGCGGGCGGAATAGGCACGAACGAATGCTTCGCGAATGGAGGGCAGGTCGGCTTCGCCGAGCGTGGTGTTGGGGAGCGGCACGCTGATGTCGTGCATCTGCCCGACAAGGCGCATGTCGGCGCTGCGCTCGACCACGATATCGGCTGCCGCGATGCCCGAACGGGTAAGCTGGTGACGTCCCTCGTCTTCGAGGCCCGTCAGCACGCCATTGGCGGCTTCCGCATCAAAACCTGATTTCAGCTCGACGCGCAGCGACCGCACGCCTTCGAAGGACAAGGGCGCTGCAAGGAAACCGAGCGCCGATGCAGCACCCGATGCCGGCGGGATCAGGACGGAGCTGATGCCCATGGCGCGCGCCACGTCGACCGCATGGGCCGGACCGGCGCCGCCGAAACCGACCATGGAATATTCGCGCGGATCCTTGCCGCGCTCGACCAGGTGCACGCGCGCGGCCGAGGCCATGCTCTCGACGACCACCTTGTGGATGCCGAGGGCAGCTTCTTCGATGGTCAGGTTCAGGGGCTCTGCCACGCGCGCAATGGCTGCACGGGCGGCCTCGAGGTCAAGCTTCATGCGACCGCCGAGGAAGAAGTTGGGATCGTAGTAGCCAAGCGTGAGGTTGGCGTCGGTAACCGTCGGCTGCTTTCCGCCCATGCCGTAGCAGGCCGGGCCCGGGTCGGAGCTCGCGGAATGAGGGCCTACCTTCAAGAGGCCGACGTCGTCGATGGCGGCGATCGAGCCGCCGCCGGCGCCGATCTCGATCATTTCGATCACTGGCGCCTTGATCGGCAGCCCCGAGCCCTTGACGAAGCGGTGGACGCGCGCGGCTTCCATCATCGGCGAGATTTCGGCGCGGCCGTTCTCGATCATGCAGGCCTTGGCGGTCGTGCCGCCCATGTCGAAGGAAATCACGTCGGAAAGCCCGGCTGCCTGGCCGAACAGCGCGGTGGCGAGCCCGCCGCCCGCAGGGCCGCTTTCCAGCAGGCGGATCGGGAAGTCTCGTGCGGTTTCCAGGGACATGAGCCCGCCGGCGGAATGCATGAGCCGCAGCGAGCCCGTGAAGCCTGCGCTGCGCAGCGACTTCTCCAGCTTGGTGAGATAGCGGTGCATCAAAGGCTGCACGAAGGCATTGGCGCAGGTCGTGACCGTGCGCTGGTATTCGCCCATTTCCGCCACGACCTCGCTCGACATTGAGATCGAGAGATCAGGGAAGGCGGCGCGGATGATGTCGGCGGCGCGGCGTTCATGCGCGGTGTTTGCGTAGGAATGGATGAAGGCAATCGCGATGGCCTCGCAGCCCTGCGCGACCAGCGATTTCGCTGCCAGCAGAACCTGCGCTTCGTCGAGGGCTGTCTCCACGTCGCCGGCGGCCGTCATGCGCTCATCGACTTCGAGGCGCAGGTCGCGCCTGACCATGGGATCGGGGAAGGAAACGAAAAGGTCGTAGATGTCGTAGCGCTGCTCGGTGCCCATTTCGAGCAGGTCGCGGAAGCCGCGTGTCGTGATGAGGCCGACCGGCGCGCCCTTGCGCTCGATGACGGCGTTGGTGACCAGCGTGGTGCCGTGAACGATCTCACCGACATCCCGGTGCGTGATGTTCTGCAGGGCAAGCAGCTCTTGCAGGCCAAGAAGTGCGGCCTGGGAGGGGTCGTGAGGCGTGGTCAGGCGCTTGTGAAGCGTGACGGAGTGGTTCTGGCTGTCGTAAAGCACGAAGTCGGTGAAGGTCCCACCAATGTCGAACCCGACGCGCCAGCGGTTGGGCAGATCACTCATTACATGATGTCCTTTTCTTCAGATCCGGGGTGCGACGAAGGCGCTGTCGCCAAGGTCCTCGGCAATGCGGGCCGCACCTTTGGCGAGGGCAGCGATCATCTCGTCGCGGCCTTTGATGTCCACGAGTGCGTGGGGGTAAACGATGCAGAGGCTAACGGCTTCGTCGGTGCGGGGGTCGGCGACCGATATCGCGATGGCGTCCACCCCAGGTGTCGCCTCCTGGCTCGAATAGGCGAAGCCTTGGTGCCGTACCTTCGAGAGCTGTTCGGTGAGATCGGCCAGCACGCCATGTCCGGTGTAGAGTGCATGGACTGCCTCGTCGCCAAGTCGCGCCAGCAGCGAGCGGCCGGTAGCGCTGAGATGGGCAGGCAGGCGCCGGCCGATGTTGCTGACGACGCGCAGTGCGTTGGTGCCCTGGAAGTCGGCCACGGCAGTCACTTCCTTGCCGTCGCGCACGGAGATGTATCCGGTATGGCCAAAGGTGGTGCTGGCTTCGGCGACCACTTCGCTGGCGCGGCCGATCAGTAGCGAGGAACGACGGTAGGCCGCGGCAAGGTCGAGCATCAGGCGGCCAGGGCGATGCCGGTGGCTGTCGCCGATCGTCTCCAGCATGTTCGCTTCGCGCATCGCCTTCAACAGGCGCGACGCATTGGCCTTCGGCATGCCGAGCAGCTTCACGACGTCCGAGACCGTGAGGTCGGGACAGTCGTTGCCGAAGCACCTCAGCACATCCGCGGCGTTGTTCAGGACCGACATTGCTCCTCCGAGTCGTTCCATTAAATGGAACTCTGGTTCCACTTTATGCAACCAATGCTCTCGTCTGTTCATTCGGTCAAGTTAAAAAATGAGCCGACTTCCCGATGCCACCGGACAGGCGGCATCGCGAATCGCAAAGGCAATGCTCCGCCAATCCCGGCAGTGATGCCGGGATTGAGCGAAGTCCTCAGATCAAGAAATTGATTTTATTGGGCGCAGTCGCCTCAGGCGGCGCCGCGCACCTCGACGAGCCGGGCCAGAAGGCTGGCGCCGACGGGCAGGATCGTGTCGTCGAAAATGAATCCGGAATTGTGCAGCGGAACGGTTCCGCCATGCCCCAGATTGAAGAAAGCACCCGGAACCACGCGCAGGAGATCGGCCATGTCCTCCGATCCCATCGTCAGTTCGGCATTCGGTTGCGCCTTGTCGCCGACGATCTCCTGCGCCACCTCGATGAGGTTGCCCACCCGCTCCGGATCGTTCGAAAGGACATCGAAGATGTTGCGGATGTCGGCCACAATCTCGATTTCGTGGGCGAGCGCGAAGCCGGCGCAGAGCTTGCGGATGCGGTTTTCGATCATCACGCCGTCGGCGTCGTCGAAATAGCGGAAGGTGCCGCGCAGGATCGCCGTTTCCGGAATAACGTTGTAGGCTGAGCCGGCATGGAACTGCGTGACCGAAACGACGGCGGGATGTGTCGGATCGGTGTTGCGCGAGACGATCTCCTGCATCTCCTTCACCAGGCCTGAGCCGATGGTGATCGGATCGCGGCTTGCCTGGGGCATCGCTCCATGACTGCCACGGCCATGAAGGGTGATGTCGAAGAAGCTGGCGCCGGCCTGCGCCTTGCCCGGCCGGATCGTCAACTGGGAGTGCCCCTGGTAGGGCGAATTGTGCATTCCATAGAGCTCGTCGCAGGGGAAGCGGTCGAACAGGCCGTCGCGCAGCATCGCCCTCGCGCCGCCAAGGCCTTCCTCCGCCGGCTGGAAGATCAGCACGGCGCGACCCGAAAAATCGCGATTGCCGGCAAGATAGCGCGCGGCGCCGAGCAGCATGGTGGTGTGGCCATCGTGACCGCAGCCATGAAACACGCCGGGGTTCTTCGACGCATAGGGCAGGTTGGTCAGTTCATCCATCGGCAGGGCATCCATGTCGGCGCGCAAGCCAATGCTGCGCCCCGGCCTGATACCCTCGATGACGCCGACCAGGCCGGTTCCGCCGATGCCGCGCTCGACGGTGACGCCCCAGCTTTCAAGCAGTTCCGCCACCCGTTGGGAGGTGCGATGCTCCTCGAATCCGAGTTCAGGATGCTGGTGGAAATCCTGGCGTATCGCGGTGAGATCGTCGGCGAACTGGGCGATCTGTTCAATCACAGGCATGGCGGACCGTCATTCGTGGCTTTGCCCGTCTGTGGCACTGGCGTCTTGTGAAGGCAAGCGTTTCGTCCTAGGGCGTCGAAGACGTGAACGGAGGCACGGGTCGACTGACCGTCGCGCCGACACTTCCAGATCCAGCCGCCTGAAAGAGGAAGACATGCCAGCACAAGAGACAATCGAGACGATTGCGGAAGAAGCCGGGCAGTGGCGCCGCCACCTCCACCAGCATCCGGAGCTCTTGTTCGACCTGCCCGCGACATCGGCCTTCGTCGCCGACAAGCTGAGGTCGTTCGGCTGTGACGAGGTCGTCACCGGCATTGCCACGTCGGGTGTCGTCGCGGTGGTGAAGGGAAAGCTGGGTGCCGGTCGCACCATCGGCCTACGGGCCGACATGGACGCGCTGCCGATAGCCGAGCAGACCAACCTAGCCCATGCTTCCAAGACACCGGGCAAGATGCATGCGTGCGGCCATGACGGCCACACGGCGATGCTGCTCGGCGCTGCGCGTCACCTTACCTCGACGAGGGATTTCGCCGGCACGGCCGTGCTCATTTTCCAGCCGGCCGAGGAGGGCGGCGCCGGCGGGCGCGTGATGCTCGAAGAGGGGCTGCTCGAACGCTTTGGCATCGAGGAGGTGTTCGGCATGCACAACGAGCCGGGCCTGCCCGTCGGCTCCTTCGCCATTCGGCCGGGTCCGATGCTGGCGGCCGCCGACCGCTTCGTGGTCACGCTGAACGGCAAGGGCTCGCATGCCGCTTCGCCGCACGAATCGCGCGACCCTATCCTGATAAGCGCGCATCTGGTGACGGCGCTGCAGTCGATCGCCTCGCGCAACGTCGATCCCTTCGATCCGGTCGTGGTCTCGGTGACCTATCTCGCCGGCGGCAGTGCTGCGGCACTGAACGTCATCCCGGAGCAGGCCGTCGTCGGCGGCACGATCAGGACGATCGACGCCAGGACGCGCCAGGCCGTCGAGCAGCGTTTCAGGGATATCGTCGCCAACACCGCGCGCCTTTTCGAAGCTCAGGCGGAAATCGACTGGCGCCCCGGCTATCCGGTCACCGTCAACGATCCGGAGATGACGAAGGCCGCGATTTCGGTCGCTTCCGACGTTGCCGGCGCGGACAAGGTCAACGGCAACTGCCAGTGCACGATGGGCGCCGAGGACTTCTCCTACATGCTCGAGAAGCGACCTGGGGCGATCATCTGGCTGGGCAACGGCGATTCGGCCGGGCTTCACAATCCCGCCTACGACTTCAACGACGACGCGATCATCCATGGCGTTCGCTACTGGACAGCGCTCGTCAGTGGGAGAACTAGCGCAGCCAGCTGAATGATGACTGCTGGGCTTTGGGCCCGCTCACTTTCGGGCCGCGGCCTTTTGGCAGCAGCGATCGCGATCACGTTGGCAGCGATCCTGATCTGGACACCGCGCTTCCCAACGCTTGGTGTTCTGGTGCTGGGTGGGGCCGCGACATCGGCGCCTTACAGTCTGGGCGCCTGAACGCCCCAGCGGCGCCGATCCGACCGGATTTGGTTGGCGGGCCTGCGCCGCACGCGACATGCCAATAGGGCGGTCGCTTCAATCCCTGCCGGTGTGCGGCTGCCCAGCCGCACTGCCGGCTTTTGCTGCGAACCGCGGCGTGGCGCCCGCGGCTTCCTCGCAGAGTTCCAAATGCCTGGCCAGCGCCTGATTCGAAAGGACTGCGCTGATGGTGGTGATGTCGCGTCCCTGATGCTTGGGCATCTGCTGGACCTCCTTCAGCCTTTCCAGAAGTGCGAGTCGGGTCATGATTTCCCTCCTTTGCTGGCAGGGAGTGGTCGTTGAGAGCATCCCAAACGAACCCTGCGGGACGTACGGCGAGCTGGCGGGTGGCGGCCGTCAGGCCGCCTTCTTGCCTGCGTCGAACGGGATCTCGATGTCGACGGCGAGCGTCGAGACCTTGGCGCCGCGCTCCATCTTGACGCTGACTTTGTCGTCGTCGATCTGCATGTGCTTGGAGATGGCGCGCAGGATTTCGTCGCGCAATTTGGCAACGAGGTCCGAATCGCCTGCCGAAGCACGCTCGTGGGCCAACAGCACCTGCAGGCGCTCGCGCGCGGCGGGGGCCGACTGGGGGCGGGAAAAGAGCTGGAAGAATTTCATGCCGCTTTCCTTCCGAAGATCTTGCCGAAGAAACCCCGCTTTTCGCCCGGGATGGTGACTGGCAGGTCCTCGCCCTTGAGCCGGCGCGCGGCATTGAAATAGGCGACCGCCGGCGCGCTGCGGCCATCCGCCAGGGTGACCGGGGAGCCGACATTGGATGCGCGCAGCACGTCCATGCTTTCCGGTATGATGCCGAGCAGCGGGATCGACAGGATCTCGAGGACGTCGTCGACCTTCAGCATGTCGCCGCGCTCGGCGCGAGCCGGGTCGTAGCGGGTGAGAAGCAGGTGCTTTTCCATGCGCTCGCCATTCTCGGCCTTGAGCGTCTTGGAATCGAGCAGGCCGATGATGCGATCGGAATCGCGCACCGAAGAAACCTCCGGATTGGTCACGACGATGGCCACGTCCGCATGGCGCATGGCAAGCGTTGCTCCGCGCTCGATGCCAGCCGGGCTGTCGCAGATGACCCAGTCGAAAGTCTTCTTCAAAGCGGCAATGACCTTCTCGACACCTTCAGGCGTGAGGTTGTCCTTGTCGCGCGTCTGCGAGGCCGCCAGCAGGTAGAGGGTCTCCAGCCGTTTGTCGCGAATCAGCGCTTGCGCCAGCTTGGCTTCGCCCTGGATCACGTTGACGAGGTCGTAGACCACCCGTCTTTCGGCGCCCATGACGAGGTCGAGATTGCGAAGGCCGACGTCGAAGTCCACGACCACGACCTTGTCGCCGCTTTGCGCAAGGGCCGCGCCCAGTGCGGCGGACGACGTCGTCTTGCCGACGCCGCCTTTACCCGAAGTGACCACGACCACTTTGCCCATAGACCTCTCTCCTGTTTATTCGATTGGGCACGCCTTCGGCTCAGCCGAGGGTTGCCGCCTTGATTGCGTCGCCTTCGAGCCAGATCTGGACGGCCTTCCCGCGCAGATTGGGCTCCATGTCCTCGGCTGTCTTGTAGAAGCCGTCGATGGCGATGAGTTCGGCTTCGAGCTTGCGGCAAAAGATGCGCGCGGAGGCGTTGCCCGTCGTGCCGGCCATCGCACGACCCCGCAGCGTGCCGTAGATGTGGATCGATCCGCCGGCAACGACCTCGGCGCCGGATGCAACCGATCCGACAATGGTCACATCGCCTTCGGGGAAGAACAGCGACTGCCCCGAGCGCACCGGCTGGGTAACGACGATCGAAGGCGTGGCCTTGGCCGGCTGCGGGTCGGAAGGCACGACGTGTTGGGTGGGGCCGGCTTCGTCGTCCTCATGCGCGACCGGCGCTTCGAAGTCCGAGGCCGGGCGTCCGTCGCTCATCGCCGGTGGCATGTCCGAGCCGAGCAATGAGGGCATCGCGCCTTCAATGCCCATGATCCGCACATTGCGTCTGCCGAGTTGGTCGACGAGTTCGCGAATCTGCAAGCGATCGATGGGTAACCCGCCCACGTCGAGGACGATCGGGCGTCGCAGGAAAAATCCGGCCGAGCGGGCGGCCAAATCGTCGAGGCGCGCCAGCCAGTCCTCGAAAGGGAGTTCCGGGGTAAGCGCGAGCGCAAGGAAGGATCGCCCCTTGAGGCGGATCGGCCGGGGTTGAGTTAACACTTCGGTCATCTTGGTTAATTTTCGGTTGCTCCGGTGTACCGAGGAAATGGTTAACGAATGGTTAATATCTGAGGCGGGCTTGACCGGAGTTCGCCCTTTTGAAATTTGATGATGTAGATAAAAACTATTGTTAATCAGACGCTTAATCGAAATATCGGCTGAAACTAAAATTGATACGAGCCCAGCATGCTGATCTCGATGTCAAAACTCGAATGCGGGCAATTGAGCGGCCGACAAGATGGATTTCGGCAAGAATCGAGCCCACAAGAGAACAGCTCGAGATTTGTTCCATAAGATATCTTATGCGACTATCGTGCGGCTTTCGCGTTGGCCGCGCGCAGATTTTCAAATGCAACAGAGACAGTTTGCCCCGCAGTCTATGCGCGCTACGAGCATCACCGGCATCGGGAAGCTCACCCGGTGAAAGCGGAATGGAACCTCGGCGAACGATACGCCACGGGTGGGAGTCCCGTGGCGCTTGTCGTCGTGGACGTGCGAGTCGACTACTTCAGCACGGCAGTCACGCGGTCTCCTTCGTCGTTCAGTTGAATCGACACGTTGTCGCCGGCCTGGAGCGGGGGCAAGGCGACGTCGCGCGGCACCGTGTAGCTTCTGCCGTTCTCGAGCGTGATGACACGCACGTCGTGATTGTATTTGGCTACGACGCCGCCACTGGACGATGCGAGTGCTGCGCCCGCAAGGAAAATGAGAGGCGAAGCGATGAGGAGGATGGTCTTCATTTTAGGTGTGCCTTCTATTTTGGACAATGGAGGGGCGCTCCTGGCATCGCTGATGCCTGGATCGTCCACGCCAGTGTTTTTCGTAAAGATCTGACTTCGGTCCGATGACCGGCGATGCGGGCCTGCGGACTGGCCGCTAGCCATGTTCGAGTATCAGCAGGGCATTTCCGTCTCCTTCCTGGTGGCGGCTTTTCGAGCCGTTGTTGAAGGCTGCGCTTTCCAGTTACTGGAAAGTCAAGCGGGTCGATGGACAGCTGTGTCTGATGGCTTTGCCGGGTAGAAACCTCTTTGCAAATCGGCGGTTAGCACCCTCGTGCATGGGCATCTGGCCATCTCTCATGAGGATGTGAGCGCGGTTGATTCGCTGCCGATCGGAGGTTTTCTGCGGCGATGCATGCAAATTGGCTGCAGCAACAGAAGACGGTTGACCTTCCTGTAACTGGAAACTCTAGCTTCGCCGAAAATCATCAAGCGGCGTCGTCACAGACGTCGCATTTTTGTCGACGGGATCGTTTCAAATGACTGGGAAGACTAGAATAATACTGGTGGCCGCAGCCGCGTTGAGTGGCGCTGCATGGTTCTCCTATACCGATGGCGTGCCAGCCTATGTCAGGCAGGCTATGGCCTCCGGCGAGACGAGCCAGACCGCGCCAACACCCCCGCCTCCACAGGTGCCGGTGGCGGAAGTCATCACCCGCGTGCTTGCGCCGTCGTCCGAGTTTACCGGCGTCGTCGCAGCCGCCAAGACCGTCGAACTCCGCTCCAGTGTCGGCGGCACCATCGAATCGGTCAGCGTTCCCGAGGGTGGGCTCGTCGAGCGCGGCCAGTTGCTCTTCCAGATCGACCCTCGCCCGTTTGAGGTTGCACTCCAGAATGCGGAAGCGCAATTGCAACGGGCCGAGGTTCTGCTCTCCCAGGCCGAGACCGACCTCGATCGATCGCAGCGGCTGCTCCCGAGTGGAGCCATCGCCAGCAAGACCTATGATGACGACGTGTCCGGGAGGCAGGAGCGGCAAGCGCAGGTGCTTGAGGCAAAGGCCGCAAATGCAGCAGCCAGCCTCGACCTTTCCTATTCCCGCGTGACCGCCCCGATCGCCGGACGCGTCGACAGGGTACTTGTGACAGAAGGAAACCTCGTCACCGGCGCATCCGGAGGCGCCGCGACATTGCTCACCACGATCGTGTCGGTCGACCCTGCCCATGTCTATTTCGATATCGATGAAGCGACTTATCTGAACTTTCTGGGCCAAGCCCGCCCCGCCGCCGCCGGGCGCAAGGGCGCCTCGTTCCCGGTGGAAGTCGGGCTCGCCACCGAGAACGGCTACCCGCATTCGGGTACCTTGGACTTCGTCGGAAATCGTCTCGATCGTGGCACCGGTACGATCCGCGCCCGAGCGGTGCTGGCCAATCCCGACGGCCGGCTGACACCTGGCCTGTTCGCGCGGGTGAAACTTGCGACCAGCGCGCCCCAAGAAACCGTTCTCATCGACGATCAGGCAGTCGGGACCGATCAGGGACGCCGCTACGTCCTGGTGCTGGGCGCTGGCGATATGGTCGAATACCGGCCGGTCGAACTGGGCGCGATGAACGAGGGACTGCGCGTTGTTGCAAGCGGCCTCAACCCCGGCGACACGGTCATCATCAAGGGGCTTGTCCGGCCCGGCATGCAGGTTACCCCGAATCGGATCGCGATGGCGCCCGATCAGCGTTCGGTCGACGGCGCTGCCGACGGCGACACGCAGGAGGCACGTCGATGAGCCTGCCGCACTTTTTCATCAATCGCCCGATCTTTGCGATCGTGCTGTCGGCTCTCATGCTGATTGCCGGCGCGATGGCACTGTTCCGTCTCTCCCTGAGTGAATATCCGTCCGTCACCCCGCCGACCGTGCAGGTGACGGCAAGCTATCCCGGCGCCAATCCCGAGGTGATCGCCGAAACGGTCGCATCGCCACTCGAGCAGTCGATCAATGGCGTCGAAGGCATGCTCTATATGAGCTCGCAGGCCGCGACCGACGGTCGGATGACGCTCACGGTCACCTTCGCGCAGGGCACGGATCCTGATATGGCCCAGATCCAGGTGCAGAACCGCGTGTCGCGGGCGCTGCCACGCCTGCCGGAAGAAGTTCAGCGCATCGGCGTTGTTACCCAGAAGACGTCGCCCGACATCCTGATGGTGGTACATCTTGTATCGCCCGACAAACGCTACGATCCGCTCTACATCTCCAACTTTGCTACCCTCCAGATTCGCGACACGCTCGCCCGCCTGCCAGGGGTTGGCGACGTCATCATTTGGGGCGCCGGCGAGTACGCCATGCGCGTCTGGCTGGACCCCGCCAAGGTTGCCGCGCGCGGCATGACCGCGAGCGATGTCGTCGCTGCCATTCGCGAACAAAACGTCCAGGTCGCAGCCGGCTCGGTAGGCCAGCAGCCGTCGGCGGCAGCCAGCTACGAGGTCACGGTCAGTACGTTGGGGCGGCTGTCCAGCGAGGAACAGTTCGGCGAGATCGTGATCAAGACAGGCGATGACGGGCAGATCGTGCGCCTGCGCGATGTTGCCCGGATTGGTCTCGGCGCCGATGGCTACGCGTTGCGCAGCCTGCTCGACGGCGAGCCGGCCGTCGCGATACAGATCATCCAGCGGCCCGGCGCAAATGCACTGGACGTCTCCAACGCCGTGCACGCCGAGATGGAGCAGTTGCAGCAAGGTTTTCCGGAGGGCCTGGAATACCGTATTGCCTACGATCCGACCGTCTTCGTGCGTGCGTCGCTTGCCGCCGTCATGACGACGCTGCTCGAAGCGATCGTCCTGGTCGTCATCGTCGTCGTCCTGTTCCTGCAGACATGGCGTGCGTCCATCATTCCGCTGGTGGCCGTGCCCATATCGCTCGTCGGCACGCTCGCGGTGATGTATCTCATGGGTTTCTCGCTCAACACCTTGTCGCTGTTCGGCCTGGTCCTGTCGATCGGCATCGTGGTCGACGACGCCATCGTTGTGGTCGAGAATGTCGAACGGCACATCGGCCTTGGCGAAACGCCGAAGGAAGCGGCGCGCAAGGCGATGGACGAGGTGACCGCACCGATCATTGCGATCACGTCCGTCCTGGCTGCCGTGTTCATCCCGTCCGCATTTCTGTCGGGTCTTCAGGGCGAGTTCTACCGTCAGTTCGCGGTGACGATCGCCATCTCGACGGTGCTTTCGGCGATCAACTCGCTGACGCTTTCGCCGGCATTGGCTGCGATGCTGCTGAAACCGCACCATGGCGGTGCCCGCCGCGATTGGCTGACCCGCGGCATCGACTTCCTGTTCGGCAGGTTCTTCCGGCTGTTCAACCGCTTCTTCGACAGGGCGTCGAACGCCTATGTCGGAACCGCGCGCCGCGCAATCCGCATCAGCGGCGTGGTGTTCGTCATCTATGCGGGGCTGCTGGGCGCGACGTATCTCGGGTTCCAAAGTATCCCGAGCGGCTTCGTGCCCGCGCAGGACAAGTACTACCTCGTCGGCATCGCGCAGTTGCCCTCTGGCGCCTCGCTCGATCGTACCGAAGCAGTCGTCAAGGAGATGTCCAGGATTGCGCTGGCCGAGCCCGGTGTCGAAAGCATCGTCGCCTTTCCCGGCCTCTCGGTGAACGGCTTCGTCAACCTGCCCAACGCCGCCGTGGTCTTCGCCATGCTCGACCCCTTCGATCAGCGCAAGGATCCGTCGCTGTCGGCCAACGCCATCGCAGGTCGCCTGATGGGCAAATACAGCCAGATCCCCGACGGCTTCGTCGGCATCTTCCCGCCGCCTCCGGTCCCCGGGCTCGGCACGACAGGTGGCTTCAAGCTTCAGGTCGAGGATCGCGCCGGCATGGGCCTCGAGGCCCTGGCCAAGGTGCAGGGCGAGATCATGGCCAAGGCGGCCGCGGCACCTGAACTCGCCGGCATGATGGCGAGCTTTCAGGTCAATGCCCCGCAGGTCCATGTCGATCTCGATCGAGTCAAGGCCAAGGCACAAGGTGTTCCGCTGACAGGGATCTTCGAGACCCTGCAGGTCAATCTCGGCTCGCTCTACGCCAACGACTTCAACCGCTTCGGCCGCACCTATCGCGTCATCGTCCAGGCCGATGCGCCCTTCCGCGCCGAGGTGGACGACATCGCGCGCCTGAAGGTTCGCAACGCCGCTGGCGAAATGGTTCCGCTTGCGGCACTTGCCACCATCGCAACCAGCTCCGGCCCCGACCGTGTGATGCACTACAACGGCTATCCGTCAGTGGACATTACGGGAGGGCCAGCTTCCGGCTATTCGTCCGGTCAGGCGACGGCGGCAATCGAGCGGATCATGCGCGAGACGCTGCCGGCCGGCATGGCGTACGAATGGACCGACCTGGTCTTCCAGGAGAAACAGGCAGGCAACACGGCCATGATCGTGTTCCCGCTCGCGGTCCTGTTGGCGTTCCTGATCCTGGCGGCACAGTACAACAGCTGGTCCCTGCCGTTTGCTGTCCTGCTCATCGCGCCGCTGGCAGTGCTCTCGGCAATCGGAGGGGTTTGGCTCTCGAACGGCGACAACAACATCTTCACGCAGATCGCGTTTGTCGTCCTTGTCGGGCTTGCGGCCAAGAACGCGATCCTTATCGTCGAGTTCGCCCATGAGGAGGAAAAGAAAGGCAGCGATCCTCTGGCGGCGGTGCTCGAAGCCGCGCGCCTGCGCCTGAGGCCGATCCTGATGACGTCGCTCGCCTTCATTGCCGGCGTCGTGCCTCTGGTCATCGCAACCGGCGCTGGCGCCGAGATGCGCCATGCCATGGGCATCGCCGTGTTCGCCGGCATGCTTGGCGTTACGGTGTTCGGATTGATCCTGACGCCCGTCTTCTACGTGGTCATCAGACGGTTTGTGCTGCGGCGTGAACGCAACATCGGGGCGACGATGGCCGCCTCCGAAAGCGAGGTCGTTCACTAGATCCAGGCATTGACGTAGCACCGGCTGGGGTTGCCCTCGACGGCTGACACGGGGGCTTCCCGGCCGGCGGCTTGGAGCCGCTCCTTGCGTGACTGAATCGTTGGCGCGGCTTTTTTATTGGAAAGCGCCGAGCGATGGTGGTGCGGTTCTGTGTGGCGTTGTCGTCGGTACCGCAGCGATGATCGCCATGATGCCGAGCCGGAGCCGATTGCTCAGCCTCTTCGACACCCGTGGGTCACTTTGCGCGTCAACCCGCCGACCTTGCCGTCGCCACCGTCAATGCGGGTTTCGATACCTTCGGATATTGCTTCGCCGCGCTTGCAATCAGCATGTCGAGGAAGCTGCGCACCGGCGTGCTCGGGGTCCGCTCGCGCAAGGTCAGGGTGACCACCTCCCGATCTAGTTGCGGCTCTACCAAGGGGCGCACCTCGGTCAGTGTCGAGGCCGACAGCGAGTGAGAGTTCTCTGGAGCAATGCACACCCCGAGACCCCGATCGACCAGGGACAGCATCGTCGATGAGAAATTGACGGCAAAGAGCCGGTTTACGGAAATCTCGTTCTCACCCAGCACGCGATCAACCATCTTCTGGATCGGACTGTCGGGGGGAAAGCCAACAAGATCTTGCCCCTCCATGTCGATCCAGCGAACCTGCGTGCCGGATTCGAATGGATGGCCCTTTGCAAAGAACACCGCAAAACGGTCGTAGAAGAGATGGTGCTCGCGCACCTTTTCTTCGATCGGACGGCTGGTGGCGACACCGATGTCGACGGAACCGTCCGCAACGAGATCGCGAATACGGTTCTCCGGCAAGTCCAGCAGCGACACCTTGACCAGCGGATGCTCTTTCTTGAAGCGTGCAATCACGTCGGGCAGAAGCGACGAAGCAAGTACGATGGCCGCAGCGATCGTAACCTTGCCGGTTCGAAGCGACGCAATGTCATCCATCGTGTTGATGGCATTGTCGACCTGTTCGATGGCCCGGCGAGCCAGCGGCAGGAATATCTCTCCCGCATAGGTCAACCCGACCATGCGCGTATGCCGATCAAACAGCATCACGCCCAATTGCGACTCGAGTTCCTTGATCAAGACGCTGATGGCGGACTGCGTCACGCCGATATGCTCGGTTGCGAGCCGAAAGCGTCCCAATTCCGCGACCGCAACGAATGCGCGCAACTGCTTGATGGTGACATTTTTCATTGAAATGCGTGTCGTCTCCCCCAAGCAATACCATTGCAGAAAGCCGCTCGAAGGTCCATCGCGCGGCCGAACTCCAGGCAGCGCATGAAGGCCCCGGCGGCAATGGCGCACGACGAGCCATCTGGCCCTTCATGCAGGCGGCAGATCGTGCCTGGTCTTCTAGGCGGGAGCAGCCGTGTGGATTGCGCAAAGCGGGCCCGCGACAAATTCCCCACGATGCATGACCGAACGGTCGGCAGCGCCACCGGCGACGAGACGCCCGACATTTTCGCTGCGGCTCACGACAAGATCGGCGAAGGCGCCGGCACGCAAGCCGTAGTCGGCACCCAGTTGCATGATCTGCGCGGGTGCGTCGGTGATCATGCGAAAGGCACGGCCGGTCGCATCCTCCATCAAGTGAGCGGCAAGGATGGTCCATCGCGCGATCTCGAGCAGATCGCCGGAGCCGACGGGAACGAAGGCGTCCTGGATATTGTCGGAAGCGGTCGCCACCGGCACGCCAGCGTCGAGCATCTCCGCCACGCGGGTAAGGCCGCGCGGAACGAGTTGACGCCTGTCCCTGCCCTGGAGGAACAGATTGGCTGCGGGCAACGTGCATACGGCGACGCCGGCCTTGGCGGCTGCATCGATCGAACGTCGTGCCTCGTCGTCGGAGACCGCGGAAAGCGACGACACATGGCTGCCGACCACCCTGCCGCCCATGCCTCGCCGCATTGTCTGCTCGACAAGATAGTCGAACCAGCGTGCGCCGGGGTCGAGCGTTTCGTCGATATGCAGATCCATGCAGCGGTCATGACGTTCGGCTACGTCAAGGAGCATGTCGATATAGCTCCTGGGATCGGGAGCGAGATTGGGCGTGCCGCCTATGCAGTCGGCACCGGCCGCAATTGCGCGTTCGAGAAGTTCGCGTGCGACAGCCAGGTCGCCCCGCGCCGCACTCGACGTCGCAAAGGCCACGACCTCGAGGTGTATCCTGCCACGGCTTTTCGCGCGCAGTTCGCACATGGCCTCGACACTCTTGAGTTCCAGCTCGTAGTCGAGATTGGCATGCGTGCGGATAGCGCTCGTGCCCATCGCGACGCATGTGTCGAGCGTCGCTTCGGCACGCTTGAGAATGTTCTCTTTTTCCAGCCCCTTGGAATAGGCGCGGAACGCCTCGATCGCGCCCATCAACGTGCCGTCGCGGTTGGGCGCGTCAGCCAGGGTGAAGCTCTTGTCGAGATGCTGGTGCATGTCGACGAAGCCGGGTGTAACCAGACGTCCGCCGACGTCTATCGACATCACTTCGCTGGCGCTGATCCCCGGTGCGATATCGAGCATCCGCCCCTCTGCGGAAATCAGGATGTCGACAGGGGCCGAGCCACCCGTGCCCACGGGAGACATACCATTTCGCAGCAGTAGCCGAGGCTGTCCTGTCATGCCTTTGTCTCCCGCCTTTCAGCCTTGTCAGGCAACTCGGTGACGCAGTTCCCGGCCATCCATCAGACGCCGGATGTTCTCCCATTCGAGTTCGCGCATCGACCTGTCATTCGAGCGCACGCCGCCAGCAATGTGGGGAGTAAAGACCACATTCGCCTGCGGGTCGTCGGCAAGGCGCAGCAACGGGTTGTCACGCGGCACTGGCTCCCAGGTCCAGCCGTCCGTCGCCACGCCCGACAGGATGCCGACGCGATAGGCGGCGGCCACGTCGGCCTCGTTGAGAACCGTGCTTGCCCCCGTCGAAACGAGATAGGCGCCCGGCTTCATCCGCTCGATGAAAGCATGGTCGATCATCTCGCCAATGCCCTCGCCATGCGGCAGCAGGATGCAGAGGACGTCGCTGCGCGCGCGTATGGAATCGATATCCGCATATTCGACGCCGAACTCGGCTTCGACCGCCGCCGGCAGCCGCGACCGCTTGTTGTACAAGACCTCGCAATCGAAGGCCCGCAGCCGAACGGCAAGTTCGGCACCAATCTCGCCGAATCCGAGAATGCCGACCGTCGCGCCGGCCAGAGAGCGGATCTTGCGGCGCTCCGTCCAGTTGTAGGCAAAATGGTTCTCGTCGCATTTCTTGGGCGGCGTCCCCCAGTCCGGCGTAGCAACCAGCGCATGCTCCGCCTCGCGGCTGGCCTTGACTAAGGACAACACCTGCATCATGGCGTGCTCGGCAACCATCGAGCAGCCGCGCAACGGCCATCGGCAAACGGGTATGCCAGCCTTTCGCGCCGCGGCCGCGTCGACGTCATGTGTCATGCGACCGAGCCGCTGGACAAGGCGAAGCCTGCGGCCGGTGGCAAGCATCTCCGCATCGATCAAGCCGCTGCGCTCGCTTATGAAGACATCGGCGAGCGGCAGCTGCTCCAGGAGCTCGGCACGCGACGGCGCTTCGCACATCGTAATGTCGAGCCCCTCGGGCGCTGCCTCCATGGCTATCTTCTGATGCCGTGGGGCGCGGAAGGTAGCAAACAGGACTTTCAGATTGGACACGGCGTTGCCTTCTTGAAGCGGGTGATGCCGAGGCACCGTTGCGAGCGGGTGATGGCAAGTCAACCGAGTGCTGCGGCCCCTGCCTGCGCGATCTGCTCGTCCTGCTGCGGTGCGACGCCGGAAACGCCGATAGCGCCGACAAGCTCGCCACCTGCGACAAGCGGCAGCCCGCCACGCAGCGGTGTTGCACCCGGCAAGGTCATGACGCCTGGACGACCTGCGATGCGATCCTCCAGTGCACCTGTCGGACCGTTGAAGATTGCAGCCGTACGTGCCTTCGCCACGGCCACCTCGGCCGAAGCGGCGTTGGCGCCGTCACGCCGGATGAACCCCAAAAGGTGGCCACCGGGATCGACCGCGGCGACGCTGACATTCCAGCCGTTGGAGGCTGCCTCAGCCACAGCCGCCGCCAACACCCGCTCGATGTCGCCCTGTTCGATTTTCGTCGTCGATTTCATGATGTCCTCCCAAAATTCATTTCGCGCCGTTTAGATCGATCGCGAACATCGGCGAAGACGGGGACGTGCCCAGCCTCTCCCAGTGCCGTCATGGCGACCAACCCTCAAGCCGTTTCCGCGAGGTATTTCATCGCCACGTCGACGCCACCGCGCTGATGCGGAACGCCTGCGAGGTCGAGGCTCATCTCGCAGCCGGCAAGCGTGCCGGCAAGCGTCAGTTCGTTGATGTTGCCAAGATGGCCGATGCGGAACACCTTGTCCGCAACCTTCGACAGACCCGAGCCCAGCGACATGTTGAACTTTTCCAGCGCGATCCGACGGTAGGCATCGGCGCTATGGCCCTCCGGCATCATGACGGTGGTGAGCACCGGCGAATAGTGGATCGGAGAGTTGCAGAGGTTCTCGAGTCCCCAGGCCTGGACTGCGCGGCGGGTGGCCTCGGCAAGGCGCTCGTGGCGAGCAAACACGGCCTCCAGTCCTTCGTCGAGCAGCTTGTCGAGCACGAGCGACAGGCCGAACAGCAGATTGGTGGCCGGGGTGTAGGGAAAGTAGCCGCTCTTGTTGATGGCGATCATCTCGCTCCAGTCCCAATAGGAGCGAGGCATGCTGCCAGCCTTCGACGCTTCGAGGGCCTTTGGGCCAACCGCGTTGAACGACAGGCCGGGCGGCAGCATCAGCCCCTTCTGCGAACCAGACACGACGACATCGATGCCCCACTCGTCCATGCGCAGATCGGCCGACGCCAGTCCCGAGATCGTGTCCACCACGAACAGTGCCGGATGGTTGGCCGCGTCGATGGCTGCTCGGATATCGGCCAGGCGGGAGGTCGAACCGGTCGAGGTCTCGTTGTGCACGATGCACACTGCGCGGATTTCATGGTTGCGATCCTGGCGCAGCGCGTCTTCGATCACGGCCGGATCGGCACCGGCGCGCCAGTTGGTGCCGAGCGTGGTCGGCTTGAGCCCCAGCTTGATCGCCATGCGGCTCCAGAGACTGGCAAAATGGCCAGTCTCGAAGGTGGCGATGCGATCGCCGGGCGAGAACAGGTTGGCCAGCGCAGCTTCCCACGCACCGGTGCCCGAAGCCGGGAAGATCACCACGTCATGCTGGGTCTTGAAGATTTTCTTGATGTCGCGGAGCAGCTTGGAACCCAGTTCGCCGAACTCGGGGCCGCGGTGATCGATCACCTGGCGGCCCGTGGCCGCCAGGACGTCCGCCGGCACGGGCGAAGGTCCCGGTATCTGCAGGAAGTGGGTCCCTTGGTGCATCATAGTAGTCTTCTCCCAATCGTCTCCGAGAGTATTCGGCGAACGTCTTTGATCTTACAATTGAAAAACTATCGGCTTTTATGCAGGTTATTTCATCAATGGCCGGGCGAAATGACCTGCGTCCTGACTTCGCCGAACCTGGAGAACTCAGCTTCGAACCGCCCGCCGGCACCAACCTGGGTGATGCCGGTATAACTGCCTGTGGTCAGCACCGTGCCTGTCGGCGCCCCGCCGCGCCGCGCGAGATGCCGGACCGCCCAGTGCAACAGTTCGAGCGGATCGCCGAAGGGATGCCTGGCCTCCCTCGCCTCGCCATTGACCATGACCTGAATCGAAGCCAGATCCTGCCCGGTCCAGGTGACCGGCGCCCCAAGGACAACACCGCCGCTGGCCTGAAAATCCGCCAGTTTCCAAAGCGGCGCTGCGGCGTTGGCCCCGGCAAGTCGAGTGTGCAAGATCTCAAGCAACGGAACGACATGGCTGAACAGCGCCAGGCACTCAGCCCGACCCAACGTTGCCATCTCCGGGGTGATCTCCTTGCCAAGCCGCATGCCCAGTTCCGCCTCGACACCAAGCTGGGCAGCGCCCGGGGGCAACACGCAGCGCCCGTCCGGCCGCACGATGCCGAGCTTCGGGATCGGCGCGATATAGGGCTCGGGATCGTTGGCCGCCCGTCCGATCTTCCACGCGATCGCCGAGCCGAGCTGGCGCAACACATGATCCTGGATGCCATAGGCATCGGCACGGCTCTGCGGAGCGGGCATGTCAGGCTCCACACCGACCCCGGTGCGGTGAGCCGATAGCAGCAGTTCGCCTGCCTGTGAGGTCAGATCGCCGGCCATTGGTAACCCCCGTAGGCGTTGTCGTAGTGTTCGGCCAGGTCGATGAGGCTGTTGTCCGACCCGAACGCGCCGACAAGCTGGAAGCCGATTGGCAGGCCGCCAGATGATGGCGAGGCGGGAATGGCTACGCCGGGCAATCCACCTGCGTTGGCGAAGGCGGTGAAGACGGCATGACCGCGGGGCCCGACCTCGATGCCGTTGATCCGGGACGGATGCGTCTCCAACTTCGGCCATGACAGGGCCGCGATACTGGGGGTCATGATGAAATTGTAGGTGGCAAAGACCTTCGCCAGTTGCGCCCTCAGCCTGCCCACCTGAGTGAGCATGTCGAAATAGGACATAGCGTTGACTTCGCCGCCCGTGCGTATCATCGGCACGAGGCTTTCGTTGACCTGGGTCGCATCCCTCGTCTGCATCAGCCAGGCCAGCCCAACCGGCCCGACCATGCCCCAGATGGCGTCCAGCACCTCCGCGTCGAACGGCGTCTCGCCCTGGTCGACGCGACAGCCGAGATCGACGAGCCGCGAGGCCGCGCGGTCGACGCTTGCCGCAATCTCGGTGTCAACTGGCGCCGAGCCGAACCGTGGCACATAGAGGATCCTGGTGGTCTTGGGCACGCGATAGCTGCCGATGCGCGCCTTGGCGGGGAAAGCGAAGGAGGCGCGGTCGTTCGGATCGTGGGCAGCCAGGACCGACGCCGCGAGACGCAAATCCCGCGCCGTTCGCGTCATTGGTCCCACGGTTTCAAAATCGAGCAGCAGGCCCGGCAACCCGCCACTACGGCCAACGAAGCCCGGACTCGGCTTGAGCCCATAGAGGCCGGTGTGACCGCATGGCCGACGGATCGAGCCGCCCCCATCCGTGCCGACGGCAAACACGCCCATGCCCGAAGCCGTCGCCGCAACCGCGCCGCCGCTTGACCCGCCTGGAGACAGGTTCGGGTCCCATGGATTGCCGGTCGCGCCGAAGAGCAGGTTGTCGGTAAAGCCCTGCAAGGTGAATTCAGGGACGTTCGTCTTGCCCAGAATGATCGCGCCCGCCGCCCTGAGGCGTTCGACCGGGCTCTCGTCGGCGTCGGGAACATGGTCGGCAAACAGCTTGCTGCCCCAGCTGCAGCGCAAACCGCGCACCTGCAGGTTGTCCTTGACGGTGATCGGGACACCGTCAAGCGGCCCAAGCGGCTGACCGGCGCGCCAGCGCATGGCGCTGGCGTGAGCGGCTTCAGCCGCCCCCTTCTCGTCCGGTGTGATGATGGCATTGAGGATCGGGTTGGCGACGCGAATCCTGGCCTGCGTTTCCGACAAGACGTCGACCGGATCGAACCTGCCAAACTTGTAGCCGGCGTTGAGCTCGGCCACATCATGCTTCCATAACGCCATGTTCAGAACCTCAGTCGTTTTCGATATGAGCGATCACATCGAATTCGACGAGCAGTTCCGGTATGCCGAAGGTGCCGGTGACGGTTGCGCGCGACGGCAGCACGTCGCCGTGGAAGAACTCCCGGTAGGCCTCGTTCATGCCTTGGAAATAACGCATGTCGGACAGGTAGATCATGACCCGTGCCACGTCCTTGAGGGTGCCGCCGGCTGCTTCGAGCAAGTGCGTCAGGTTGGTCAGGGCCTGCCTGGTTTGCGCCCGGATGTCGCCGACGCCCACGACCTTGCCTTCCAGATCCAGCGCCACGGTCGCGGTGTAGAAATGATTGCCGGCCATGGTGGCCTGGGAATGCGGGTTCGGCGAAACAAGAACCTTGGGCGAGTAGATGGTACGAATTGCCATTTCAGTTAGTCCTCATGCTTAAATTGAAGAGCTGCGAGTGGTCTCACGGTCGGCGAGCGCGAGCACGAATTGCGTGAGCACGCGGGTCCCGCTGCCGGTCGGCCCGGAAGGCCCGAAGACGTGCGGCTGTTCCGACCAGCAGGTGTTGTAGAGGTCGAGATGCAGCCATGGCGCGTCGCCCACAAACTGCTTCAGGAACATCGCCGCGACTGGCGTGCTGCCCATCTGCCCGGTCTTCGAGAAGTTGCGCAGGTCGGCGACCGGGCTCTCCAGGAAGGCGAGATATTCATCCCACAGCGGCATTGGCCAGATCTTCTCGCCGGCGACCCTGTCGGATTCGATGAGCAATGACAGGCAGGAAGGCGCCGTCGAGAAAGTGGCAATGCCGAGCGGGCCAAAGATGCCCATGGTCGCGCCGGTGAGCGTCGCCAGATCGATGATCAGCTGTGGTTCGAGCGACCGGGCGTATGACAATGCATCCGCCAGGATCAGCCGGCCCTCGGCGTCGGTGTTGATGACCTCGACAGTCTTGCCGGAATGGGTACGCAGCACGTCCCCTGGCCGCATCGCATTGGGGCCCGGCATGTTTTCCACGACCGCGAAGATCGCCGTCACGGCAAGATCAGGCTTCAGTCTGGCAACCGCCTGCATGGCGCCGGCGACTGCCGCCCCGCCGCCCATGTCGGCCTTCATCTGCTCCATGCCGTGGGCCTGCTTGAGCGAAATGCCGCCACTGTCGAAGGTGACGGTCTTGCCGACGAGGACGACCGGCTTCTGAGTCACCCCCTCTGGCCTGTAGTCGATGCGGATCAGCAACGGCTCGAAGGCGCTGCCCGAAGCCACGGCCAGCAGCCCGCCCATGCCCTGATTTTCGAGTTCCGCCCGACCCATGATCGAGATGGTCAGGCCGGCCTCGGTTGCGAGTTCTTTCATGCGAGCCGCAAAATGCGGCGGCGTCATCACGTTCGGCGGCTCAGTGCAAAGGTCGCGCGCCAGCGCGGCGGCATCGGCTATCGCTCGCGCCCTCTCGAGCGCGCGGTCGGCTTTGGCACTCTCCCATCCACTGCCAAAGGCAAAACCCAGCCTCAGGGCAGGTTCCCCGGAACGGGGAAAGGCCCGCGAAACAAAGTCATGGTTTGCGAGAAAAGCGCCTTCGGCGATCGCTTGCAGCTTGAGTTCCGGATCGTCCCCCAGTTGGCAGCGAGACGGGATGACGATAGCCGCTCCCTCTACCTTCATCTTGCGCAAGGTGCCCACGGCCTGCGCCGCCTGGCGTCGACCGTCGGCAATGTCGGCGCCGAGCAGGGCGGCGACGACTGGCATATTCCGGTTTTCCAGGAAGAGCGGCTGCGGAACGGAGCCTGAAGCGAGGCGAAGTCTCGTTTCGACCGCGGCAAGCTCCGGGTGATCCGAGTGATCAGCCGTCAGGCACAACACGACGGCATCGGCTCCGCGCAGTATGCGATCGACCGAGGTGGAACATGACCCATCGCTCATGCCTCCGCACCTGTGGCCGGAGCAGGAAAATGTGTCTTCCAATGGCTGGCAATGTCGGCGCGTCGACAGATCCAGACGTCCTTGTGGCCGACAATGTGGTCGAGGAATCGAGCAAGGCCGCGTGCTCGGCCGGGGTGGCCGGCCATACGCGGATGCAGCCCGATATTCAGCATCCGCGGCGCCTCAGCGCCCTCTTCATAGAGCTGGTCGAAGGCATCTCTCAGCAAAGCATGGAACTCGTCGGCCGTCTGAAGACCGCGGGGCACTAGCTTGCAGTCATTGGTCACCAGCGAATAGGGCACGATGAGCTGCTGGACGCCCTTGACCTCGACCCAATAGGGGACTTCGTCGTTATAGGCGTCGGAATCGTAGCCGATCTGCGCCTCTACCAGCAGTTCGCGTGTATTCGTGCTAGGCCCGTAACGGCAGCACCAGCCTTCGGGCTTGCGTCCGACGGTTGCCTGCAGGCTGTCGATGGCGCGCTGTATGTGCTCGCGCTCCTGCTCACGCGTCAGCAGCCAGGGCTTCTCCCAGCGCCAGCCGTGACAGCAGATATCGGCTCCGTCGACGGCAATGCGTTCGGCCAGTTCGCGGTGGCGTTCCAGCGCCAGGGCACAGGCAAAGGCGGTGTAGGGCACGTTGCGGTCGGCAAGCATGCGCAGCAGCCGCCAGACGCCCACACGGCTGCCATATTCGTACATCGACTCGGCGGCGAGATCGCGCCCTGCGATGCCGGTGTCCATCCCCTCGCCTTCGGTCAGCGCGGTATCGGTCTTGGCATCGCCGTCGAGTGGCGAGTATTCGGAACCTTCCTCGATATTGAGGGCGATGTTCACCGCCAGCCTGGCACCACCGGGCCATTTCGGATTTGGTGGGGTTGCGCCGTAGCCTATGAAATCCCGCGCCGGGCCCTGGCTGTCCTGTTCGCTCATGTTCACTCCGCCTTGGCTCCGCCTTCGATCCACTGACGAAGCAGTTCGCGCTCGTCGTCGGTCATCTCGGTTACGTTTCCAGGCGGCATGACATGAGTCTGGACAGCCTGCTGGTAGACCAGTTGGGCGGCTTTCACCGCAGATGGCGCGGCGTCCAGGACCAGCCCCTTGGGCGGCGCCTCGACAAAACCCGCCTTCGACGGATCTGCCGCATGGCAAGCCACGCAGCGCTGGGTGAGGATGTCGGCAACCTGGCTGTAGGTGACGGCGGATGTTTCGCCGGACACAACGCTGCGCGGGGTCGGAGCGATCATGAACATGGTGGCCAGGATCAGCGCCGCGCCGAAGGCGATGTAGATGGGCCTGGCCTCGCCAGCGTGCATCGTATTGAAGAAGTAGCGCACCGACACGCCGGCGGCACTGATCAGGATGAAGGCAAGCCAGCCCAGTTCATGTCCATAGACCATCGGGAAATGGGCGCCGATCATCGCGAAGACCACCGGCAGGGTCAGGTAGTTGTTGTGATAGTTGCGCTTCTTGGCTTCGGCACCGACGTCGAACTGGGCGATCGTTCCATCCGCCATGGCTTTGAGCATGCGCTTTTGGCCCGGCAGAATGACGAACCAGACGTTACCCGCCATGATCGTGCCCATGACGATGCCGACATGCAGGAACGCCGCCTTGCCGCTGAATATCTGGAAGAACACCCACACCGAACCCGAGAGTAGGACGCCGAGCACGGCAAACAGGATGCGCTCGTCGTTGATCTGCTTGCAGATCACGTCGTAGGCGATCCAGCCGAAGACGATCGAGAAGATGCTTACGCATATCGCCAGTACCGGCGAAAGCGCATCGGCACTGCCGGATACGAGGTTCAGGCTCGCGCCATACCAATAGACCACGGCCAGGAGCAGCGCACCGGACATCCAGGTGCCCAGCGATTCCCATTTCGACCATTTCAGCTGTCCCGGAACGTAACCGGGGCCAAGCGGGTAGCGGCTGTAGTTGTAGATCGCGCCGCCATGAATCGACCAGAGCTGACCGCTGACACCGTCTACCGGCGGCTCCGGCGGCCGGAACGAACGGTCAATCTTGTTGAAGTAGAACGACGAACCGACCCAGGTTATCGCGGCGACCACATGGAACCAGCGCAGTACCAGATGGAGCCATTCGGCAATGTAGTTTTCCATAATCTGGGATATGCCTTCACTAAAAATCCAGCGGCCGCTTGGTGTTCGGCCTGCGCTAAGAATGGCGAATGCCGGTGATCATTCAATCGCGAAGATCGATACTTTTGTTTCGAGAAAACGATCAATGCTTTTGCGGCACAACGATTGGGAGCGGCGGCTTGGCTTGAACCTGCACAGTGGCTGCGGCCCGGATGTGGATTGTGCGAATGCCGCGCAGCAGCCGGGCATTTGCCGGGCGGCTGCGCAGGACCAACTGGCGTCAAGCTGCCTCGGCGCCGGCCATCAGGCTTCCGAAATGCTGCGGATCGTATGCGTCGGCATCCACGGTACCCACGGCGCGTCCGCAATAGAGCACCACGACACGGGTCGACAGCTCCATCAACTCATCGAGATCGCTCGAAATCAGCAGTACGCCTGCCCCTGCTTCCGCCGCCTGCACCAGGCGCTGCCTGATATAGGCGGTGGCCGCGAAATCGAGTCCCCGCGCCGGCTCGTGCGCGATGATCAGCCTTGGATTGGCCGACAGTTCGCGGCCGATGACCACTTTTTGCTGGTTTCCGCCGGACAGGAATTCGAGTTTGGTTTCCGCCGTGCGCGTACGGACGTCGAACTCGGCGATGCAATGCCTTGCGAACTCGGCGATGTTCTTGCGATTCAGTATTCCGCGCCGGGAGAATTGCGGATCGCCCTCGTGGCCCATGATGAAGTTGGAGGCGATGTCCATCTCGCCGACCACCGCATGGGCGTGACGGTCCTCCGGAATGATGGCGATACCGCCCCGGCGTCGCGCCTCGACCGAGGTGGTCCCGAGTTCCTTGCCGTAGATCCTGATACTGCCGGCAGTGGTGGATTGAAGGCCGATGATCGTTTCGGCCAACTCGGACTGGCCGTTCCCGGCAACGCCGGCCACGCCCAGGATTTCTCCTTCCCTGACTTGCAAAGAGATCTTGTCGAGCAAGGCAACCCCGTCGACGTCGAGCGAGACATTGTCCATGTCGAGCACGACTTTGCCCATCGCGGAACGGCTTCGCCGTTGCGTCGTGTTCACCTCCTGCGACACCATCATGCGGGCGATGTCGGCAATCGTGCCCTCGCCCTTCGCTACAGTTGCGATCTGGCGGCCGTTTCGCAGGACGGTGATGTGATCGGCAAGATCCAGCGCGTGTTCCAGCTTGTGGGTAATGATCACCACCGCATAGCCGCGGTCGCGGAACTGCAGCAGCATCTCCAGCAGGCGGTCGCTCTGCTGCGGCGTCAGAACTGCCGTCGGCTCGTCCAGGATCAGGATCTTTGCCCCTTGGTAGAGCATCTTTAATATCTCGACCTGCTGGCGCTGCCCGACGGACAGTTTGCCCACCAATGTGTCAGGCGACAGATCGAAACCGAACTGCCCCGACAACTCGCTGAACCGCTCCCGATACTGGCCCCATTTGGGGGCCAGATCGGTCCATTTCAGCGTCGGCATGACGATGTTGTCGAGCACGGAATGTTCCATCACCAAAGAGAAATGCTGGTGGATCATGCCAATCTGGTGGGCGATCGCGTCCCGTGTCGACCAATGAGAGCCGACGTCCTGCCCGCCGACGAGCATGCGACCTGCGCTTGGCTGCAGGATCCCGTACAACACGTTCATCAGCGTGGATTTGCCGGCGCCATTTTCGCCGACCAGCGCATGGATTTCGCCGTACCGAAGAGTAACGCTGACATTGTCCAGGGCCTTGAAGGAGCCAAATGCCTTGGAGATTCCTTCAAGCCTTACCGCTTCGCTTCCAGGACTTGCCTCGACCATCATCCGGCTCTCTTACTTGAACTTGTGCGCGACGACGGGAACCGACAATTCGCCTGCCTGATACCGGCGCACGCTGTCTTCGATCTTGGTGATTTCCTCCGTCGTCAGATGCTCTTTATTGAGCGGCATCACGGAGAAGGTCTTGGCGCCGAATTCGTTGATCCTCGGCTCGACCTTGCCGGAGGCCACGTCCTTGGCGAGAGCATCGTACCAGCCGGCGACATCCAGAATGACGCTGGAGAGCACAGTTTCGGGCGCATCTACCGCCCAGTCGGTCGCGTAGCCGACGAATTTGGTCTTGCCGCTTTGCGAAGCGTCGAGAATGCCACGGGTGCCGACGCCGGCATTGCCGAGCACGATATCGGCGCCTCGCTGGATCTGCAGCGCGGCAACTTCGCGGGCACGCGGGATGTTGGTCCAGTCGCCGGAAAACGCCGACAGGAATTCCACGTTCGGATTGACGACCTTGGCGCCCTCGATGATGCCGCTGAACATGTCTTCGACCGCCTTGACCGGCAATCCGGCGACGCCGGCGATCTTGTTGGACTTGGTGGCCTGGCCCGCGATCAGCCCATTGATGACGCCGTAGGAATAGAAGTCGGGCGCATAGGCGGCAACGTTGTTGGATTTGGGCAGGCTGCTGGTCGTCGACAGCATGGCGAACAGTGTGTTCGGATAGTTCGGTGCCACCTGATCCCAGGCCTTGACCTGGCCGCTCGAGGTGAAGATCACCACCTGGAAGCCGGATTTGGCATAGTTCTCGGCGGTGCTGGCGATCAGCGGGAACGGCACGTTTTCAGCCATGGTCACGTCCCAGCCGTGCTCGTCGATCAGCTTGCGCACGCCCTGGTAATGACCGCGGTCCCATCCGTTGACGGAAGCCGGGTTGCTGACGCCGAAGATCACGGCGGCCTTGATCTTGTCTTGCGCGGAAGCTGTGCCGATCATGGCACCGCATAGTGCGACTGCCGCGAGCATTCGGCCGAAATGCCTGCCAATGGCTGCTGTAAAGGTACCCATTATTGCTCTCTCCCCAAGTTATAGTTGCAGAAATATGTTCGACGCAGCGATCAAAGCTGCTCGTAGGGCTTGCCGACCTCACGCGGCGCGCGGCCGCGCTCTGCGAAGGCAAGGACGCCGACCGTCAGAAGGTATGGGATCATCAGGTAGAAATGGGCGTTGCCGCCGAGCACCTGGGTGCGCAAGGCCAGTGCCTCGCCGAGTCCGAACAGCAGGCAGCCGAACAGCGTCCAGCGCGGATACCAGCGCCCGAAATAGACTGCCGCCAGCGCAATGAAACCACGTCCCGCGGTGATGTCGTCGGCAAAGCTGCGGACCCAGCCAACCGTCAGGGCAGCACCGCCCAGGCCGGCGAGGCCGCCGGCAAGCGCCAGGGCGACTGTGCGTACCAGCACGACGTTGATGCCGGCGGAGCGCGCCGCCTTGACGTTCTGCCCCACTGACCGGAGCAACAGCCCAGGCGCGCTGCGGAACAGCATGTACCAGACGACGAAGTAGAGGATGACCGCCAGCCACGCCAATGGCGGGACGGCGAAGAGGAACGCGGCGATCGGGTTCTCGCTGAGCGCGCTCGGTGCCGACCAGCCCATGGGCGGGCTCATCTGCTGCAGGTCGTCGGCGGCGATGCGGAAGATGAAGCTGGTCAGTCCGATGGCCGCGATGTTCATCGCCAGCCCCATGACCACCTGGTCTGTCGGTAGCCAGACGGTCAACACCGCGGTGACAAGCCCCATGACCACACCGGCGCTCAGTCCCCAGACCACGCCCATCCAGGGATCGCCGACATAGACGGCGCCGAGTATGCCGAACAAGGCGCCGCACAGCATGACGCCCTCGGCGCCCAGGAACAGCACGCCTGCCCGCTCGGCGATCAGCACGCCCAGTGCGACGATCATGAGCGGCGTGGCGATACGCAGCGCGGAGAGCACAAATTCGAGATCGAAAATCAACGTCCCACTCCGCCAAAAGAGATCATTTTGAAAAGATGCGTCGATCTGACGGCAAGGAGCAGCAGCACCGGCAATGCCTGCAGAAGGAAGACCAGCGCCGCCGGCACCCCGGTCATCGCCTGCATGTTTCTACCGCCCGTTTCGAGGCCGGCGAGCAGCAGGGCGGCAAACATCACGCCGACCGGACTGCGGCCGATAAGGGCAGCGAGGATACCGAGAAAGCCCCACGGTTTCGCCCAAAGCTCGGCAACCTGGAACACGACCCCAAGCGCCTGTATGCCACCGGCAATTCCAGCGATGGCCCCCGCAGCGAGCACGGCCTTGGTCAATGTGATGTTGGTGCGCATGCCCAGCGCCTCGGCCGCACCCGGGTTGCCGCCGAGCGCCTCGAGGCGGAACCCGAAAACCGTGTGCTTGAGGATCCAGCCCGCGATCACCACGATGGCGACGGCAAGGAACACGCCGACATGCACGACGATCACCGGCAGGCGATACTCGACGGGGATCAGCGCGGATTCGGCGAAGAACGAGTCCGGCTGCTTCATCGGGCCGGTGACCATCGCGAGCACGAACTCAACGGCGACGAAGTTCAGCATCACCGTCGTCGTCACCTCGCTGGCGCCGCGTTTCGTCTTGAGCAACAAAGGCGGAACGATGAGAAGCATCCCCGCGGCCGCCGCGGCCGCAAATGCCAGAACGACCATCAAGGGAGCGGGCAGCGTGAAGGCCGTGGTGACGAAGACGGCAGCCAGCGCACCGAGCTGCAGCTGACCTTGCGCGCCGATGTTGAAGAAGCCAGCCTTGAACGGGATCAGGAACGCCAGCCCGCAAAGTGCTGTCGGCGTAGCCTCGATCACCGTTTCAACGATAGCCTGGCGGCTGCCGAGCACGCCCTCGACCATCGCGGAAAGTGCGCTGGTAGCGCTGCCTCCGATCAATTCGACGAGACCGGCCACGACCAGCATGGTCACGATCAGTGACGAGGCGAAGATGGCAATGTTGGTGAATATTCGAAAGCGGCCGAGATTCATGGACGTCTGCAACGCGTTCAAGCGTAATCCTCAACTGTTTGCTTCCCTCGCGCCGCCATGTATCAAGGCGAATGGCAGCGTATCCGGATTGGTCTCCGGCCACTCGAGAAGCGTTCCCATAGTCAAAGGCTGCTTTCGGCGCAGCACGTATTCTTGAAATGTCAGCGGCCCGTTTAGGCAATCTGCCGACCCCTCTGTGCATTCATCTGACCGTCAATCGACTGATGGAACAATCCTTAAAATAGACACTATAATTCGCATTTCGCGATGAATGCCGCTGTGGCACCTGCCGCCGGGCGAGACGCATGTCGGCCAATCGCTGCGATGAGCGGCTCAACGATGGCTGTCGCGTGGGGGAAACAGACCTCAGGGTAGGACGCGGCCGAGGACTGTCCCGTTGCGAGTCCTGGTTAGTATGGGAGGTCGCGCCGCCGCGTCACGCCGGAAGACCCGCCTTGCGGTAGCCGTCGACGAAATGCTCGAGCGTGGCTGTGTCGCGGAATGGCTCCGTCGCGGCCCAGTGGCGGGTGGTGAACTGCGGGTTGCCGACGAGGAACAGTTCGACCTCGGCTAGCGCTTCGTCGAGCCGGCCGAGTTGGGCAAGGCTCGCCGCCAGGAAACGGCGTGAGCTTGTCCGATAGGTCTCGTCCCGGCGCAGTGTCTTGACAGCGGCCTCGTAGTCGCCGGCCGCATATTGCGCCTGGCCGAGCGTCAGGTAGTACCAGCTCGCCGGAAACGGGTTGAGCCGGAACGCCTTGCGAATGTGGTCCAGGCCCTCCTCGACCCGTCCGGCCAGGATCGCGATGTCGGAAAGCGCCGCCCAGGTGTCGGCCTCGTTGGGGTCGAGCTGGATCGCCTTGGCGAATTCCGCATCTGCCTCGGCGAAGCTGCGCTCGTAGGCCAGCAGGTAAGCCAGGACCCAGCGGCAGCCGGCATCGTTGGGATCGATCGCCACCGCCTTGCGCGCCAGTTCCAAGGCAACGCTACGGGCAGCTTCGCTTGGCCCGCCGCTGTGGACCCATCCCATCCAGTGGTTCATGGCAAGCCAGCGATAGGCCTCGGCGTAGTCGGGATCGAGCGAAACCGCGCGGGTGAGCAACAGGTGTGCTTCCCGGGCCGACTGCGGGGAGTCGTCCATCAGCTTGCGCGCCCGCACGCAGAGATCGTAAGCCTCGATACTTCTGGGCCGATTGCGCGGCGGCGGTCGCGTCTGCAGCCGGCCGAGCAATGCGTCGACGATCTTGCCGGTAACCTCGTCTTGGACGGCGAAGATGTCATCCAGGCTGCTATCGAAGCGTTCCGCCCACAGATGCTCGCCGCTGGCCGCATCGACCAGTTGGGCATTGATGCGCACGCGCCCGGCGGCGCGCCGCGCGCTCCCCTCCAGCAGGTAGCGCACGCCGAGATCCTCGGCGATCGTGCGCACGTCCGTCGCCCTGCCCTTGTAGGCAAAGGCCGAGTTGCGGGCGATGACGAACAGGCCGGGGATCCTGGACAGGTCGGTGATCAGGTCTTCGGTCAACCCATCCGCGAAGGATTCCTGCTCGGGATCGTTGCTGACATTGACGAAGGGCAGCACGGCGATCGATGGTTTGTCGGGCAGCGGCAAAGGTTTTCGCTTCGTACCGCCGAGCTCTTCGACGGTCCCGGTGAAGCGGTAGCCGACGCGTGGAACCGTCGAGATCCATTCACCGCCGCCGGCTGCCGGGCCAAGCAGCTTCCTGAGCTGCGCGATCTGGACGGTGAGGTTGCCTTCCTCGACAGCCGTACCCGGCCACGCGGCGTCCATCAGCTCGGTTTTGCCGAGGATGTCGCCCGGCCGTTCGACGAGCGCAGCGAGCAGCTTCAGCCCGCGGTAGCCGACCGCAACGGGTTCATCGTTCCGGAGCAGCGTTCCCGCATCCGGATCAAGCACGAACGGACCAAAGGCAAAGCGTGACCGCTGCATGCGGCGCATCTTTAGCCCGTTTGGGAGTTTTTGGAACTATTTGGCAGGGCTTAACGACGGCGCCGTCCGTCTCCTGCACAACTCATCCTCTTTCAGGTCGAGGGCTCCGTGCCCTTGGACCGCATGGAGGTTACCATGAACGATGGCTTTGCGTCGGCCTCGCATCAGGCAGAGCGGCCGGGCGTGCCTGTGGAGCCGGCAGACGTGTCGCGTCGGTACCCGGCGACCCTGCGGGGCATTGTCGAGACCTGGCGCTGGCGGATACATTTTCGCTGGGAACTTGAGCAAAAGTTGAAGGACAATCCCCATCTGGTCGACGATATCGGCCTGACGAGGCGACAGGTCGAGGCAGAGATCGCCAAGCGCTTCTGGCAAGCGTGAGGCGAATGCTGCAATGATACTTGATCGCCAGTTTCCGGGTGCCGCGATGGTTCGCCGGCACGTGCACCTGCCGGAACGTGCCGGCCCTTCTTCGAGGTCCGCATGACTGCCGAAAGCACGACATCGCCACGAGAGGATCGGATGCCATGGGCCGCGATGGCGGGTATCATCGCGACCGTCACTGTGTTCGCCGTGGCGCAGGGGCTGACCTATCCGCTGCTCAGCTTCATCCTCGAGCGGCAGGAGACGACGCCGGGCCTGATCGGCTTGTCGGCGGCGATGACGCCGCTGGGTTTCATCGTGTCCGCGCCCCTTATTCCAGCGCTGGTGCGGCGCATGGGCGCGGCGCGGCTTGCGATCCTGTGTTCGATCCTGGCAGCAGCCACCCTAGCCGCGATTGCCTGGACGCAGGACGTCTGGGCCTGGATGCCGCTGCGCTTCATGCTCGGCTTCTTCGCCAATCCGCTCTACGTGATCAGCGAGACCTGGCTGATCACGATCGCGCCCGCGTCACGCCGGGGCCGCATCATGGGCCTCTATGCATCCATCGTTTCGGGTGGCTTCGCCATCGGCCCGCTAACCCTCCGGCTCTTCGGGACTGAAGGCTGGCCACCGTTTCTGGTCGGGATTTCTGCCTTCCTCCTGTGTGGGCTGATTGTCCTGGCAGTCATCCCACGCTTGCCTGACATGCCGCATGAAGGCGAGGCGACATCGGTCGGTCGCTTCTTCGCACTGGCGCCGCTGCTATTGCTTGCGGTATTCGCAGCGGCTGCTTTTGAACAGAGTTTGCTTGCCATGCTTGCCGTTTACGGCGCTGCCTATGGCAGCCCCGAAAGCCGCATCTCCGCGCTGATCGCCTGTTTCATCCTTGGCAATGCCGCCCTGCAGATACCGCTCGGGCGCCTTGCGGAAGGGATCGGCTCGGCCCGTGCGATGCTGTTGTGCTGCTCTCTGGCGCTGCTCGGTTGTGCCCTGTTGCCACTGCTGTTTTCGTCCGCGTTGATCTGGCCGATGGTGTTCGTCTGGGGAGCGGTGACCTTCGGAATCTACACCATGGCGCTGATACAGCTCGGTGAACGGTTCTCGGGGCAACAACTCATCGCCGGCAACGCGGCGTTTGCGCTGGTCTGGGGAATCGGCGGCTTTGTCGGCTCGCCGATCACCGGTCTCGCCATGCAACTGATGGGACATCAGGGGCTGCCATTGTCCCTTGGCCTGCTGTGCGGTGTGCTGGTGGTGTTTCTGATGGCGGAGAGACGGCGGGCATGATCGAGCCACTTGCTTCGGGCCGCGTCCGTGCATGCCGGTTGAGCTGCGTTCCTACGCCTGCGCTGCGTAGTCGATGCTCTCCGTGATCGCCGACTGGCCGGCAGCTGCCATCGTCTGCATGGCGCGACGTACGCCCGGCATCTGGAGTTCGCCCGCGCAACAAAGCCGCGCCACCAGGCAGGCGGTCAGTGCAACAAACTGGAGCGTGGTCGATGCTGTTTTCATGGTCGTCGCCGGTCAAAAACGTCCTGCCTGCAGCCAGGATGGCTTCAGCGCATGTTTCGGTTGTTGTGTCCTGCGGATGCTTCGGTTGGTGCCCTGCGGCACGCGATATCCGATGTGACTAATTCATACCATGAATTGTTTTTTCACACCAGTGGATTTTTTGCCATGACGCTCGCATCGAGCGCGGTCGTGCCGAGACCAATGATCTGACACGCCACGACGGCCGGCCGACAACTCGGCCTTGCCGGTAATTGGTGTCGGTTGACGGCTATGCCCTGCGCTGCCGCCGATGCCCGCAGTTATCGCGCCGCCGACGCGATCAGGCGCCGCCCGGCTTTTGCCCGGTCTGTTGCTTGGTCAGCTTGGCCTGGGCGTGCCAGTCGAAATCGATCGAGCCTTCCTCGGCCCTGTGGAAGAATTGCGAACACACCAGCCAGCCCTTGAGCGGCCGCAGAAGCGCCATGCAGCTCAGCACGGTCAACGGCAAGGTGATGAAGATATGCACCCAAAGCGGCAGGCCGAACGCCATCTGGAACCAGACGCCGAACGCGAGCGCCGGCACGGCGGCGATGGTCATCGCGAAGAAGGCCGGGCCGTCGGCCGGATCGGCGAAGGAATAGTCGAGGCCGCAGACCTCGCAGCGCGGGGCGAGTTTCAGGAAGCCCGAGAACAGGTGCCCCATCTGGCAGCGCGGGCACAGCCCCCTGATGCCTGTCTTCATCGGGTTGTCGGTCGGGGTGAAGCCTTCCGCCGAAAATCTGCTCTCAGACATACTCGCCTCCATCTCGGAGCCGCTAAAGCGGCTGGCGCCACATGCCGGCGCTCCATTTGCATCCATACATAATCCTCATGGCGCTTGCGTGCAAGACACGAGATGCATATAATTAGCATACACTCCAATCAATATGGATTGATGCGGTGATTTGTATGGATTATGCCGCTTGCAACCCGGGCAAGCCTGGCGTGGGTCAAAATGTCCGTGGGGGTGCGTCGACTTTCCGCGATGCGCGGACCAGAATGCAGGTCTATTGCAGTTGTGAGCAATACCTGACGAAAGTTGGCGAGTATCGCGCTTCGACCGGCAATCGTGCGCAAGCCGATTGTTCATGCAAGAGAGGTCCCGAATGTTCGGACTGACGGCACTGGAACTGGCCCGCATACAGTTCGGCTTCACCATTTCCTTCCACATCATCTTCCCTGCGATCACCATCGGACTCGCAAGCTATCTCGCTGTGCTGGAAGGGTTGTGGTTATGGAAGCGCGATACCGTCTACCGCGACCTCTATCACTTCTGGTCGAAGATCTTTGCCGTCAACTTTGCCATGGGCGTCGTCTCGGGCCTTGTCATGGCCTACCAGTTCGGCACCAACTGGAGTTATTTTTCGGCCTTCGCGGGCAGCGTGACGGGCCCCCTGCTCGCCTATGAGGTGCTGACCGCCTTCTTCCTCGAGGCCGGCTTCCTCGGTGTCATGCTGTTCGGCTGGAACAAGGTCGGCCCGGGACTGCACTTCTTCTCGACGATCATGGTGGCCCTCGGCACGCTGATCTCGGCCACCTGGATCCTAGCCTCGAACAGCTGGATGCAGACACCCCAGGGCTTCGAGATCATCAACGGCATCGTCGTGCCGGTGAATTGGTTTGAGGTGATCTTCAATCCCTCCTTCCCCTATCGCCTGGCGCATATGACGGTGGCGGCGTTCCTGGCCACCGCACTGTTTGTCGGCGCCTCGGGCGCCTGGCATCTGCTGCGCGGCAACGACAACCGCCGCGTCCGCACCATGCTGTCGATGGCGATGTGGATGCTGCTGGCTTCGGCGCCGCTGCAGATCCTGATCGGCGACCTGCACGGCCTCAACACGCTGAAGCACCAGCCGGCCAAGATCGCAGCACTTGAAGGCCACTGGGAAAACAAGCCGGGCGAAGCCATCCCGCTCACCCTGTTCGGCTGGCCCGACATGGAGAAGGAAGAGACGCTCTACGCGCTGAAGATCCCGCGTCTCGGCAGCCTGATCCTGACGCATGAATGGAACGGCCAGTTCCCCGGCCTGAAGGAGTTCGCCAAGGAGGACAGACCGAACTCGACGGTGGTGTTCTGGAGCTTCCGCATCATGGTGGGCCTGGGCATGCTGATGCTGCTGCTCGGGGCCTGGGGGCTGTGGCTCAGGTGGCGTGACAGGTTGTTCGACACCAACCTGTTCCTGCGCTTTGCCACGGTCATGGGACCGACGGGCCTGATCGCCATCCTTGCCGGCTGGTACACCACCGAAATCGGCCGCCAGCCATGGATCGTCTATGGCGTGATGCGCACCAAGGACGCGGTGTCGAACCATTCGGCGCTCGCCATGAGCACGACGCTGGTCGCCTTCATCGTGGTCTATTTTATCGTCTTCGGCATCGGAACCCGCTACATGCTGAAGCTGGTGGCCAAGGGCCCGGAAGATCATGAGCACGAGCCGACCGACGACACCGGTGCGCGCCGACCCGCGCGCCCGCTTTCGGCCGCGCCCGACCAGATGGACATGTTCGTGCCGACGAACCAGGACAGGAAGGGCTGAAACATGGGCATCGATCTCCCCGTAGTCTGGGCCGTCATCATCGCCTTCGGCCTGATGATGTATGTCATCATGGACGGTTTCGATCTCGGGATCGGCATCCTGTTCCCCTTCGTCCGCGACCGCCAGGACCGGGATACCATGGTCAACACGGTCGCCCCGGTGTGGGACGGCAACGAGACCTGGCTGGTGCTGGGCGGCGCGGCGATGATGGCGGTGTTTCCTCTCGCCTATGCCGTCATCCTCAGCGCGCTCTATTTGCCGCTGGTGCTGATGCTGCTCGGGCTGATCTGGCGCGGCGTTGCCTTCGAGTTTCGTTTCAAGGCCGACGAACATCATAAGCCGTTCTGGGACCGGGCCTTCGCCGGCGGCTCCTATGTCGCGACCTTCTTCCAGGGCGTTTCGCTTGGCGCATTCCTCAACGGCTTCCCGATGGAAAATGGCTCTTATACCGGCGGTGCGCTCGACTGGATCACGCCCTTCAGCCTGTTCACCGGGCTTGGGCTGATCGTCGCCTACGCGCTGCTCGGCAGCACATGGCTGATCATCAAGACCGAAGGCGCCCTCTATGACCGCATGGTTGCCCTGGCGCGGCCGATCACGCTGACGCTCCTCGCAGTCATCGGCATCGTCAGCCTGTGGACGCCGTTCGCCCATCCCGACATCGCCGAGCGCTGGTTCAGCTTCCCCAACATCGTCTTCTTCTCGCCGGTGCCGGTCCTGGTGCTGGTCAGCAGTTGGCTGATCCTGCGCAGCCTGAACGGTGCGCCGCACGTCGCGCCGTTCCTGCTTGCGCTGTTCGTGCTGTTCCTCGGCTATAGCGGCCTTGGCATCAGCCTGTGGCCGAACATCATCCCGCCCGACATCACCATCCGCGAAGCGGCGGCCCCGCCGCAGAGCATGGGCTTCACGCTGGTCGGCGCGCTGTTCATCATCCCCTTCATCCTCGGCTACACCGCGTGGTCCTATTATGTGTTCCGCGGCAAGGTGAAGACCGGCGAGGGCTATCACTGATGGCCGCGCCCACCGAAGCGCCGGTTTCCTGGCCGAAGCGGATCGGCTGGCTGGTGCTGATCTGGATCGCCAGCGTGCTGGGCCTCGGCATCGTGGCCTATCTGTTCCGCTTCGTGATGGGCCTCGCCGGCCTGACCGTCTGACTTCAATAACGGATCCAAGCCCATGTACACCGACGTTGCCCGGGCGCTCGACCAGCGCGAACTCCACGACCGGATCTATGCCGGCGACGTGCTGCGCTTCGGCCATCTCAAGCCGATGCGCGAGCTCGTCGACTTCACACGCGCAATGCTCGAGGATGCGTTTGCGCCTTTCAGTCCGGTCGAGATCCACAAGCACCTGACGCATCAGCAGCAGATGGAGAGCTTTGCCCAGCGGCAGCGCGACTTTGCCCGCGCGCCAGAGGTCAAGCGCTTGTGGCGTGACCTCTTCGAGGCGGCCGGACTCGATGCCGAAGGGCTTGCGCGCGACAGCCTCTATCTTCGCTTCCAGCCGCATCAGGACCGTGGCGCCGTCGTGCCTCGCGCCCGCACCACGGCGACCATCGCGTTCCACCGCGACACGTGGGGCTCGAACCTCTATGCGCAGGCCAACTGGTGGGCGCCGATCTATGACATCGACGCCGGGCGCACCTTCGCCATCTATCCGTCGCTGTGGCAGCGTGCGGTGGCCAACACCAGTGCCGAATTCGATCTCGCGGCCTTGCTGGACCGGTCAAAGGCGGGCGGCCGCAACGCCAATGACGCCGACGCGGCCATCCCGCATTTGACCGAACAGCTGGAGGTTACCGACGCCACGCCGGTCGTCCTGGCACCGGGCGAGGTGATCGCCTTCTCCAGTGCCCACGCCCATGCCGGCGTGCCCAACTCGACCGGCCTGACGCGCATCTCGCTGGAGACCCGCACGCTCTGGATCGACGATGTCCGTACCGGGCGCGGCGCGCCGAATGTCGACGGTCATGCGCGCTGGATGTCGCCCGGCATGTTCCGGCGGGTGAGCGACGAGGTCCCGCTCAACGAGATCCTCGGCATGGGCCGGGTCGAACCGTTCACCGGCCCCTTCCCTGCCAGCCGTCACACCACCATCGAGGACATGGCCGACTGCTGAGCCAAAAGGGCGGCGACGACCTCGAGGCTGGCAGCAAGCGAGGCATGGCTGGGCGCTGCGCCCAGTCCCAGCCGCACCGCTTCGGGAGCGGGCTCCGTGGCCGCAAAGGCATCGCTGGTGACCACACCGATGCCGGCCGAACGCAGCCGCGCGGCAAAGTCGCTACGGTTCCAGTGGCCGGGAAGCTTCAGCCAGACGTGGAAGCCTTCGGGGTCGGCCTGGACCAGCTTTGCCGGCAGGATCTTCGACACGATCGCCTGGCGCTGCTTGGCTTCGGTGCGGATCGCAGCCAGCACGGAATGGGCAATGCCGTTTTCGACCCAGTGCGTGGCGACGGCCGACGTCAATGGCGAAGCCATCCCGGCGGTTGCGCGGACCGCGCCGGCGAGGTGGGCGACGGTGCGTCCCTGCGGGACGACCACATAGGCCACGCGCAGCGCCGGCGCCACGCATTTGGCCAGCCCGGCAACATGATAGGTGATGTCGGGGGCGAGTGCTGCCAAGGCGGCCACCGGCTTGGCTGGCAAGGCGCCGTAGGCGTCGTCTTCGACGATCAGGACATTGTGCTGGCGGGCGATTGATACGATGCGTTCGCGCCTGGCCAGAGACAGCGTCGCCGTCGTCGGGTTGTGCAGCGTCGGCGTGCAGTACAAGATTTTGGGCGCGTGTTTGCGGCAGGCTTCCTCGAACGCCTCCGGGATGAGGCCCTGTGCGTCCATCGCAATGCCGGCGACGTGTATGCGCAGATGCTGCGCTACGGCAAGCAGGCCCGGATAGGTCAGCGCCTCGGCGCAGATCGTTTCTTCCGGCGCGGCCAGCGCGCCGAGAAGCGCGAGCAACGCCCCTTGCGCACCGGGAGTGACCAGTAACCGGCCAGTATCGATCTCGCCGAGCCGCGGGGCCAGCCATGCTGCTCCCGCCGCGCGATCACGCGAGGTGCCACCGGCCTCCTGGTACCGCATCAGCAGGTCCAGTCCGTGGCTCGATTGCAGTTGGGCGATGCCGTCCCACATCGCCGCCGCAAGGTCCGGATCGTCGAAGCGCGGCGGCAGGTTCATGCTCATGTCGATGATCCCCGTCACCGCCGACCCGGAGGATGCGGGACGCCGCGCCGTGACATAGGTGCCCTGCCCGACACGGCCTTCGACCAGCCCGCGCTTGCGGGCCTCGGCATAGGCGCGGCTGACCGTGGTGAAGTCGATGCCGAGTTGGTCGGCGAGCGTTCGCTGCGGCGGCAGCCTGAAACCGTCAGTCAGCCTGCCCGACGCAATGTCCGTCGCAAGCGCGTCGGCGATCGCCAGGTAAAGAGGGCCCCCAGCCTTGGAGATGGAGGGAGACCAGTTCGTTGTCGTCATTGCTCAGCAGGTTCCAACAGCGTTTTCCATATATATGCACAATGTATGGGATATGCCACCCATCATTGCCAATCGGCGCATCGTCGCCGTGCAGGCAGAGCTGCTCGCGTGAGCCGCATCACATTTGTTTGCGATGGACGACAATGAATCGACGCCGGGTTCGCTCAGGAATAGGCTCCCCCGCGCATAGTCGTCGCCAGGCAACACCGATTGCCTGCTGCTGCTGATCCTGAAGGCGAAGCTGCCGGCCCTTGCGTGTCGGGGCGGCCGTCCAGATTTCGAAAGGCGACCTGCCGCCAGACGCAAAACGGCTCGAATTCAATCAATGAAGGAGACTGGTTATGCCATCGGTAAAGAATATCGTTCTGGTCCACGGCGCATGGGGCGATGCCTCGCACTGGCGCCACGTCATTCCGCCGCTCCACGCCAAGGGCTACAAGTTGGCGGCGGTGCAAAACCCGCTGACTTCGCTCGCAGACGATATCGAACGCACGACCAAGCTCGCCGCGGCGCAGGACGGACCGACGCTGCTGGTCGGCCATTCCTATGGCGGTGCGGTGATCACCGGCGCCGGCCATGCATCTAACGTCGTCGGGCTGGTCTACATCGCGGCCTTCGCGCCGGAAGAAGGCGACAGCCTCGGCAGCATCTTCGCCCGGCGCGAACCGCCGTCGGGCGCAGGCAGCATCCGCCCCGACAAGGAAGGCTTCCTGTGGCTCGCCCAGGACACGTTCCGCCAGAGTTTTGGCCAGGACCTCAGCGAGCCCGAGGCACTGGTCATGGCAGTGACGCAGAAGCCGATTGCCGCGCGCTGCTTCGAAGACAAGTCGGGACCGGCGGCATGGCACACCAAGCCGAGCTGGTACCAGGTATCGAGCCGCGACAACATGATCCCGCCGGAGACCGAGCAATGGATGGCCGAGCGCATCAAGGCGCGCAAGACCATCACCCTCGACGCCAGCCACGCTTCGCTGGCCTCGCATCCGCTCGAAATCGTCACGTTGATCGACGAAGCCGCCAAGTCATTCTGATGCGCCAGGTCCGCACGGCGGCCATCGCTGCCGTGCGGACCTGTGTCGTCTGGCCGGCTAAAAGCCGCAATCCACAAGCTATCCTTGCAGCGTATGAATCTATCTGATTCCCTAGGGCTGTCCGATTCGGGCAGGGGCGCTGCGCAGGAAACGGCATCATGAGCACTTCCAAGAAATCTGAAATCTCAGAGATGAGGCCGAAGCTGACTGTCATCGGAGTCGGTGGTGGCGGCGGCAATGCCGTCAACAACATGATCGCCGAGGGCCTGGAAGGCACCGAGTTCATCGTTGCCAATACCGATGCCCAGGCGCTCACCATGTCGAAGGCGCCGAGGCTGGTCCAGCTTGGAGCGCTGGTGACCGAGGGGCTGGGCGCCGGCTCCTTGCCCGAGGTCGGGCAGGCCGCGGCCGAAGAATCGATCGACGAGATCATGGATCAGCTTTCCGGCACGCATATGTGCTTTGTCACCGCCGGAATGGGTGGTGGCACCGGAACAGGCGCCGCCCCGGTGATCGCCAAGGCTGCGCGCGACGCCGGCATCCTGACGGTGGCGATCGTCACCAAGCCTTTCACCTTCGAAGGCAAGCGCCGCATGCAGATGGCCGACCGCGGCATCGAGCTTTTGCGCCAGGCCGCCGACACGGTCATCGTCATTCCGAACCAGAACCTGTTTCGGATCGCGACCGAAAAGACGACCTTCGAGGATGCCTTCGGCATGGCCGACAAGGTGCTCTATTCGGGCGTCAGCTGCATCACCAATCTCATCGTCAAGGAAGGCCTGATCAATCTCGACTTCGCCGACGTGAAGACGGTGATGCGCGACATGGGCCGGGCGATGATGGGCACCGGTGTCGGCACCGGCGAAAACCGCGCCAGCAAGGCAGCGGAAGCTTCGATCGCCAACCCGCTGATCGACGAGAACTCGATCAAGGGTGCACGCGGTGTCCTGATCTCGATTTCGGGCGGCATGGACATGACGCTGTTCGAGGTCGACGAGGCCGCGACCCGCATCCGCGAGGAAGTCGGCGACGATGCCGACATCATCGTCGGCGCCATCTTCGACAATTCGCTCGAAGGGCAGTTCAAGGTGTCCGTCGTTGCCACAGGCCTCGAGATGTCCGCCAATCAGGGCGAGCCCGTCGTCAACATGCGTGGACAGCCGGCACCAGGATCGATGCAGCCGCTCCACTGAAGCATGCGGCCAGCGGCGTCGACGTTGGCCAGGTAGGCAGGACCGACGCTGATCGGCAAGGGGGCTGTCTTCCCGCCCCGCCTGCCTGAAAGCTGGCTTTCGACCCAGAGACGCGTTGCACTCCGCTTGCGTATGTCAGAAGTTGGCGACGAGTGCCTTCTGGCGGAAATCGATGAAGCTGGCTCATGAATCAGATCTGTTGCCGCTGAACGCCGCCAAGGCGTTCGAGGCCTTTGCCCGCTTGGGCAGCGTGACGGCGGCAGCCGACGAACTCGGCTTGACAGCCTCGGCGGTCAGCCATCGCCTGGCGCAGCTTGAAGAATTCGTCGGTACCAAGCTGACCGAACGGCGCGGACGCGGTCTGGCGCTGACCGCCGAGGGCCGGGAATATCTGGAATCGATCCTGCCGGCGTTCTTCCTGCTGCGCACCGCCACCAGCCAGCTGCGCTTCAGGGCGAGTGCGCACGAGATCTCGATCAGCGCCATCCCGCTGTTTGCCGTAAGCTGGCTGATCCCCCGTCTTGCCGGGTTCAGCCGCCAGAACCGCGATATCGACGTCCGCGTGACGTATGCCCAGAACCGCAACTATTCGAGCGATGCGGCCGATATATCGGTGCGGTTCGGCGCCGGCGCCTGGCTGGGCTACAAGAGCGAGCTCGTCCTCAGCGGCGCCGTCGTGCCGGTGGCGAGCCCTGCCCTGCTGCAAGGCCGCGACCGATTGTCGGGCGAGGAAACGATTGCCGGGCTGCCGCTGATCCACGACGAAAGCCGCGACCATTGGCTGAACTGGTTTCGCGCGGCTGGCGTGCGGGCGGATCACCAGCATCTTTCCGGCCCCCTGTTCGAGGACGGGTTGCTGGTCCGCGCCGCTGCCGTCTCCGGCCTGGGCGCTGCGCTGTGCCGGCTGCCGCTCGTCGCCGACGACATTACGCATGGCAGGCTGGTCGTGCTTTCCGACCGCTCGCTGGACGACGGCCGGAGCTATTATCTCTGCACCAGGACCGACCGGGAGCTGCCACAGATGTCCCGTCGCTTCGTCGCCTGGATGCGGGCCGAACGCGACAGACACCAGCCAGAGTCGTGAATTGAGTTCAGCAGTTGAGGGATCTGCGATGGTCATGGTCTGGCGCTACCTCTAGTCTCGTCTTGAGACGCCATATGGGCGCAACTGCAGAGGCTTAAATGGTCGACAAGCAACCCACCACGCCCGAAAGGGATCCGCTCGATCCCCAGTCGAACGTGCAGGCAGCCATCGATGGCCTGGGCATCCTTGCCCGCCGCCGCATCGAGGCGGAGATCATCAAGCCGATCTACGAGGAGATGGTGGCGCGCTTCGGCCGCGAGGCGGCGCGCGAAACGCTGCGTACGGCAATCACCAATGCGGCGATCGAAGCCGGCAAGAAGTTTGCCGCGGCCGAGAAGGGGCCGGTCGACCTCAAGTCGTTCGCAGCGCTGCAGCCGAAATGGCGCCAGGACGATGCGCTGCATTTCGACGTGCTGACCGAGACCGCCGACCAGTTCGACTACAACGTCACCCGCTGTCGCTATGCAGAGATGTATCATTCGATGGGCCTCGGCGAGATCGGCACGCTGCTGTCCTGCCAGCGCGACGGCACGTTCTGCGAAGGCTACGATCCGCGCATTTCGATGACGCGCACCCGCACCATCATGGAAGGCAACGGCAGCTGCGACTTCAGGTATCGGATGAACAGCAACGACGACGCCAACACGAGCAGCTAGACCGCTACGGCGCTGTACGCCCAACCGGACGCGCAATGGACGCTGCAGAACTTTGAACCTGTGCATGATCCTTTCGGGAAATCGCTTCCGATCTGGGGTTCATGCACTGGCTCTTTGACCTTGCGATGCGAAAGGCCAAATGCCGATGCGGTGCCCCCGCCACGGCAAGGCTGTTCTGTGCGGGCAAAACGAGGAGTTGGAAAGTTGGACAAGCCAGTGACCCGCACGAACGCCAGGATCGACCAGGACCGGCTCTGGGATTCGCTGATGGAAATGGCGAAGGTCGGACCCGGCATCGCCGGCGGCAGCAACAGGCAGACCCTGACCGACGAGGACGCCGAGGGCCGCCGCCTGTTCAAGACATGGTGCGACGGGGCCGGGCTGGAGATGGGCGTCGACGACATGGGCTCGATGTTCGCCCGGCGCGAAGGCACTGATCCCGCCGCCCTGCCGGTCTACATCGGCAGCCACCTCGACACCCAGCCGACCGGCGGCAAGTTCGACGGTGTGCTGGGCGTGCTCGGCGGCCTCGAGGTCGTGCGCACGCTGAATGACCTGGGCATCCAGACCAGGCACCCCATCGTCGTTACCAACTGGACGAATGAGGAGGGTTGTCGCTTCGCGCCCGCCATGGTCGCGTCGGGCGTCTTCGCCGGGACCATCGACAAGCATTGGGCCTATTCCCGCGAGGACGCCAAGGGCAAGCGCTTCGGTGACGAACTCGAGCGGATTGGCTGGAAGGGGACGGAGAGGACCGGCGCCCGCAAGATGAAGGCCTATTTCGAGCTGCACATCGAACAGGGGCCTATCCTCGAGGACGAAGGCATCGACATCGGCGTGGTCACCCATGGCCAGGGCCTGAAGTGGCTGCAGGTGACGCTGGTCGGCAAGGAAGCGCACTCGGGCGGCACGCCCATGTACAAGCGCCGCAATGCCGCGCTCGGCATGGCCAGGGTGATCGAACTGGTCCAGGAAGTGACGATGGACTACCAGCCCGACGCGGTGGGCAATGTCGGGCACGTCGATGTTCATCCCAACTCGCGCAGCACCGTTCCCGGTCGCACCGTTCTTACCATCGACATCCGCTCGCCCGAAAAGGACGTGCTCGATACCATGGACCAGCGCATCCGCGAGGGCATCGCCCTGATCGCTGAGGCGCTCGACATCGGGCACGATGTCGAGCAGGTCGGCCACTTTGATCCCGTCGCCTTCGACAGCGAGTGCGTGCAGATGGTGCGCAATGCCGCCGAAAGGCTCGGCTACAGCCACCGCGACATCGTCTCGGGTGCCGGACACGACGCCTGCTGGGTCAACCGCGTGACGCCGACGGCGATGATCTTCTGCCCCTGCGTCGACGGCCTGTCACACCACGAGGCCGAGGAGATAGATCCGGAATGGGCAGCCGCCGGCTGCGATGTGCTTTTGCACGCCGTGCTGGAGGCGGCTGTCGTAACGGGCTGATTTGCCCCGAGCCGGAAGGGGCTATTCCGAAAGCAGGGTGCGGGTCAGCTGGTGGTTCGCATCGGCAAGGCCATCGATGATGTTGAAGTGGTGACGATCGGGCTCGACCACGGCCGACGTCGTGGCGCCAAGGCCTGTCCAGATATTGGCGAGCAGCCCATTCTGGCGCAGGAATTCGGCGCGCTCGCCGCCGCCGACCCAGCAGGTGATGCGGGCATTTTCCATCGGCCGCAGCAAGGCCGGGCTCTCGGCCAGTGCCTCGGCTTCGTCGATCCTGAGTGTCCCGTTCATGGCCGTGTTGATCAGCGGTCGCAAGTCGTGCAGGCCCGAGATCGACACGACATGGCGGATGCGGTCCTGGACTTCCGGCGCAAGCGGGGAACCGGCCGCAACCATGCGGGAAGCCAGATGCCCGCCGGCCGAATGCCCGGTCAGCATCAGGGGGCCATCCACCATCTCGGCCGTCTTGCTGATCGCGGCGCCAATCTCCTCGACGATGCCGGCGATGCGGATTTCGGGGCACAGCGTGTAGGACGGCATCGCCACCGCATAGCCGTTGGCAACCGGGCCGGCCGCCAGATGCGACCAGAAGCTCTTGTCGAGCGCCATCCAGTAACCGCCATGCACGAACACGACGAGCCCCGTCGGCGCAGCTTTGGGCAGGAAGAGATCGAGGCGGTTGCGCGGCTTGTCGCCGTAGGCGATGTCGAATTTGGCCCGCCCGGCTGAAGCCAGCGCGTCGCGAAACGCCTGCGCCGGCTCCACCCACGCCGCCGGCCAGCGGTCGCCGCCGGGGATGTTGGCGCCATTGGTATAGGCATTGTCCCAATCGTTGATGTGATGTTCGAGCACCGGCACACTCCCTGGCGGCATCATTTCAGGTCGTAGCAATGGCCAGCGCCAGCGGCGGCGTCAATGCATTGCGCGCCAAAAACTTTAGGCTTGAAATAAATTTGGACTGATGCCATTCTCCTGCCGTCCAGTCGAGAATGGGAGGTCTCGCTGCGCCGCTCGCAAGACGTGCCGAAGTTTCTTCCACGCCCGCCTTCTCTCGAAGGCACTGCGCAGCGGCCGCCGATGCGACCCCTCCCCCAGAGAATGCAGATAACAACGAAGCCGGGCACAGTCGCGCCACGGTGAGGAAGCAGATAGGGAACAGCCGCAGAATGCTTGGACCGTCAGCGCATATCGACACTTTCACGCGCGACAACCTCCCGCCCGAGGACCAATGGCCGACGTTCCTGCTCAACGGTTTCGACTATCCCGAACACCTCAATGCCGGCGTTGAGCTGACTGACCGGCTGGTCGAAAAAGGCCTGGGCGACCACACGGCGCTGATCGGCAACGGCCGCCGCCGCACCTACAAGGAACTGTCCGACTGGACCAACCGGCTGGCGCATGCGCTGGTTGAGAATTACGGCGTCAAGCCGGGCAACCGGGTGCTGATCCGCTCGGCCAACAATCCGGCCATGGTCGCCTGCTGGCTGGCTGCCACCAAGGCCGGCGCCGTCGTCGTCAACACCATGCCGATGCTGCGTGCCGGCGAGCTGGCCAAGATCGTCGACAAGGCCGAGATCACTATCGCGCTCTGCGACACCCGCCTAATGGACGAGATGGTCGCCTGCGCCAAGGACAGCCCCTTCCTCAGAAAAGTCATCGGCTTCGATGGCACCGCCAATCATGATGCCGAGCTCGACCGCGTCGCCCTCGACAAGCCGGTGATCTTCGAAGCAGTGAAGACCGGCCGCGACGACGTCGCTTTGCTCGGCTTCACCTCCGGAACGACGGGAGTTCCGAAGGCGACGATGCATTTCCATCGCGACCTTCTGATCATCGCCGACGCCTATGCCAAGGAGGTCCTGTCGGTGACGTCGGACGACGTCTTCGTCGGGTCTCCACCACTCGCCTTCACCTTCGGCCTCGGCGGCCTCGCCATCTTCCCGCTGCGCTTCGGTGCGGCCGCGACGCTGCTTGAGCAGGCGACGCCACCGAACATGGTCCACATCATCGAGACCTACAAAGCGACGATCTCGTTCACCGCGCCCACCGCCTACCGGGCGATGCTGAAGGCGATGGACGAAGGCGCCGACCTGTCGTCGCTGCGCGTCGCGGTCTCTGCCGGCGAAACCCTGCCTGGACCGGTCTTCGACGAATGGACCGCAAAGACCGGCAAGCCGATCCTCGATGGCATCGGCGCCACCGAGATGCTGCACATCTTCATTTCCAACCGCTTCGAGGACATGAAGCCCGCCTCCACCGGCAAGCCGGTCGGTGGCTACGAGGCGCGTGTCGTCGACGCGGACATGAACGAGGTGCCGCGCGGCACCGTGGGCAAGCTTGCCGTGCGCGGCCCGACCGGCTGCCGCTACATGTCGGACGATCGCCAGCTCGAATATGTCCGCGACGGCTGGAACCTGACCGGCGATGCCTTCCTGCAGGACGAGGACGGCTTCTTCCACTTCGCCGCCCGCTCCGACGACATGATCGTCAGCGCCGGCTACAACATCGCCGGCCCCGAGGTTGAGGCGGCGCTGTTCTCGCACCCGGAAGTCGCCGAATGCGCCGTGATCGGCGCCGAGGACGGCGATCGCGGCCAGATCGTCGAAGCTTATGTCGTGCTGGCGCAAGGCGTGGCAGCGGATGCCGCAACCGTCAAGCGCCTGCAGGACCATGTGAAGGCAACGATCGCACCCTACAAATATCCGCGCTCGGTGAAGTTCATCGACGCCCTGCCCAAGACCCAGACCGGCAAGATCCAGCGCTTCCGGCTCCGCGCGGAGAAGATGAATTGAGCAAGCCATACGATCCCTCGGCCGAGGGCGCGCAGATGTCGTTCAAGGACCGCATGTCCTACAGCGACTACCTCCACTTGGAAAAGGTGCTGGACGCGCAGGAGCCCCTATCCACTGCCCACGACGAGATGCTGTTCATCATCCAGCATCAGACCTCGGAGCTGTGGATGAAGCTCGCCCTGCACGAGATCAGCTCGGCGATCCGGTCCATCCGTGCCGACCGCCTCGAGCCGTCCTTCAAGATGCTGACGCGCGTATCGCGCATCTTCGAGCAACTGAACAATGCCTGGGACGTGCTCAGGACGATGACGCCGAGCGAATACACCGAGTTCCGCGACTCGCTCGGCCAGTCCTCGGGCTTCCAGTCCTGGCAGTACCGGGCGATCGAGTTCATGGCCGGCAACCGCAACGTGGCTATGCTGCGCCCGCATGCGCATCAGCCGGAGCTGACCGAGAAACTGGAAGCGGTGCTAGCCCAGCCTTCGCTCTATGACGAGGCGATCCTTCTGCTCGCTCGCAACGGCTTCGACGTCGGCGCCGAGGCGAAGAAGACCGACTGGCGCGAGACGCGCACCGAGAGCGAGGAAGTGCTTGTCGCCTGGCAGGCGATCTACCGCGATCCGCAGCGCTACTGGATGTTCTACGAACTGGCCGAGAAGCTGGTCGACTTCGAGGATTATTTCCGCCGCTGGCGTTTCAACCACGTCACCACGGTCGAACGCATCATCGGCATGAAACGCGGCACCGGCGGAACGTCAGGCGCATCGTATCTGAAGAAGATGCTGGAGGTTGAACTGTTCCCTGAACTCTGGAAAGTTCGTACCCGGCTCTGAAGCTTTTTTGCATTACAACGAGAACACTCGGAGGGAGAACCTAATGAAGAAGATTATTGCAGCCGGCATCTTCGGCTTGTCGCTGGCGACATCCGGCCTGGCCTATGCCGAGCCGGTCAAGATCGGCGTCATCACCACGCTTTCGGGCGGCGGCGCGGGCCTTGGCGTCGACATGCGCGATGCCTTTGCGCTGGCCATGAAGCAGTCCGGCAACAAGGATGTCGAACTCGTCATCGAGGACGATGCCCAGAAGCCCGAGATTGCCGTGCAGCTCGCCGAAAAGATGATCCAGAGCGACAAGGTTGACCTGCTCACCGGCATCATCTGGTCGAACCTCGCCATGGCCGTGGTGCCGAACGCGGTCGCGCAGGACGTGATCTACCTGTCGCCGAACGCGGGCCCGTCGGCCCTTGCCGGCGCCAAATGCAGCCCGAACTACTTCAACGTCGCCTACCAGAACGACAATTTCCATGAGGCGATGGGGCAGTACGCCAACAAGGACTACAAGAAGACCTTCATCCTCGCCCCGAACTATCCGGCCGGCAAGGATTCGCTGACCGGCTTCAAGCGCTACTACAAGGGTGAACTGGCCGGCGAGACCTACACCCAGGTCGGCCAGACCGACTACGCCGCCGAGATTGCCCAGATCCGCGATTCCGGCGCCGACTCGGTGTTCTTCTTCCTGCCCGGCGGCATGGGCATCTCCTTCATGAAGCAATACGCCCAGTCCGGTGTGAACATCCCGGTCATGGGCCCCGGCTTCTCCTTCGACCAGGACATCCTGCCTGCGGTCGGCGATGCGGCCCTCGGCGTCAAGAACTCGGCAAGCTGGTCCAAGGACCTCGACAACGAGGCCAACAAGGCGTTCGTCGAAGCCTTCCAGGCCGAGTACAAGCGCCTGCCCTCGGTCTATGCCGCCCAGAGCTGGGACACGGCAAACCTGATCCTGTCGGCGCTCGGCAAGGCCAGCGTCAAGGACAAGGACGCTTTCCGCGCCGCCCTCAAGGCAGCCGACTTCAAGTCGGTGCGCGGCGATTTCACCTTCAACACCAACAACCACCCGGTCCAGAACATCTACGTACGTGAGGTGGTGAAGGAAGGTGACGTCCTGACCAACAAGATCGTTGCCACTGCCTTCGAGAAGCACGGCGACGCCTACGCCGAACAGTGCAAGATGTAGGCTTCCCTTCTCCCCGCATGCGGGGAGAAGGTGCCGGCAGGCGGATGAGGGGCGGAGCGGCGCCCGCAAACCTCAACATTGCCCCTCACCCTTACCCTCTCCCCGCAAACGGGGAGAGGGAGGCGTCTTCGTCGCATCTTTAAACCCAGCCAGCGAAAGCGTCCCCTTGTCCATCGCACTGCTCATCGAGCAAATTCTCAACGGGCTGCAGCTCGGCGTAATGCTGTTCCTCATGGCCGCCGGCCTGACGCTGATCTTCGGCGTCATGGGCCTGATCAACCTCGCCCATGGCTCGCTCTACATGGTCGGCGCCTTCGCCTGTGCGGCGGTGGCAGCCGCCACCGGCTCGTTCTGGATCGGCCTCGTCGCCAGCCTGATAGCGGCAGCCGCTGCGGGCGCGATCATGGAGGTGACCTTCATTCGCCGGCTCTATGACCGCGACCATCTCGACCAGGTGCTGGCGACGTTCGCGCTCATCCTGATCTTTTCGGAAGGCACGCGCTGGCTGTTCGGATCGTTCCCGCTCTATCTTGACATTCCGCCGCTGCTCCAGGGAGCCGTTCCGCTCCCCGGCGGCGGGCAATATCAGCTCTATCGCCTCGCCATCATCGGCGTCGGCATCGTGGTCGCAGTCGGGCTTTATTTCCTGATCTCGCGCACCCGTCTCGGCATGCGCATCCGAGCCGGCGAATCCGACCGCGAGATGATTGCAGCCCTCGGCGTCGATATCCGCACGCTCTACACCGTGGTCTTTGCGCTGGGTGCCGCCCTCGCTGGTCTCGCCGGAGCACTTGTCGGCGCGCTGCAGTCGGTGCAGGTCGGCATGGGCGAACCGGCGCTCATCCTCGCTTTCGTCGTCATCGTCATTGGCGGCATAGGCTCGATCAAGGGCGCGCTGTTCGGCGCCATCCTCGTCGGCGTCGTCGACACCATGGGCCGCTTCCTGCTGCCCAAGGCGCTCGCTCTGATGATACCTGCGGCGCAGGCCGGCCCGATCGGCGCCGCCCTCGCCTCGATGCTGATCTACATAGTCATGGCGCTGATCCTCGCTTTCAGGCCGAGCGGCCTGTTCGCGGCGCAGTCGTGAGGCCGGCCATGACCAACGCATCCCTGATGACACGCGAAACCATCGTCAACGTTCTCCTGGCGCTGCTGCTGCTGGCGGTCCCGCTCGGCGCCTCCGCCATGGGCGAACCGTTCTACATCACGCTTGCGACGCGTATCGCTGTGCTGGCGCTGGCCGCCGTCGGCCTCAACATCGCGCTCGGCCTTGGCGGGCTGGTTTCGTTCGGCCATGCCGCATTCTTCGGCCTTGGCGGATATGCGGCGGGCATCCTCGCGACCCATGCCTTCGACGGCGTGCCGCTCTTCGCCGGCATCCCGGGCACGGATTCGATGCCGATCATCTGGCTCGTCACGGTGGTGGTTTGCGGGCTCCTCGCCTTGCCCATTGGTGCGATCAGCCTGCGCACGACTGGCGTCTATTTCATCATGATCACGCTCGCCTTCGCGCAGATGATCTACTACTTCGCCATTTCCTGGCCGGCCTATGGCGGCGAGGACGGGCTGTCGATCTACGTCCGAAGTGCCTTCCCCGGCGCCAACACCGCCCAGCCGCTGCCGTTCTTCCTGATCTGCTATGCCGTGCTCATGACAGCGCTGGGCCTGTTCTGGCTGCTGCGCGGATCGCGCTTTGGCGCTGCTCTGCAGGCAGCCCGGCAGAATGCAACGCGGCTGTCTGCGGTGGGCATCGCGCCGTTCAACATCAGGCTGGTCGCCTTCGCCGTCTCGGCGATGGTCACCGGTGTGGCCGGCGCGCTGTTTGCCGACCTCAACAAGTTCGTCAGCCCGTCGATGATGTCGTGGCACATGTCGGGCGAACTGATCGTGCTGATCATCCTTGGCGGCAAAGGCCGGCTGTTCGGGCCGGTCGCAGGCGCCATGCTCTATGTTCTGTTTGAATTCGCGCTTGGTGGCATCACCGAACGCTGGCAGTTCTTCCTCGGCCTTATCCTGCTCGGTGTCGTGTTGTTTGCGCGCGGCGGGCTGCTCGGCCTTTTGGCAGGAAAGGCGCGTCATGGCTGAGCCGGTCCTCGAAATCCTGGAGTTGCGCAAGACCTTCGGCGCGCTGAAGGCGACTGACGGCGTCAGCCTAACGCTGATGCCGGGAGAGATCCACGCGCTGATCGGTCCCAACGGTGCGGGCAAAAGCACGCTGATCCACCAGATTTCGGGCTCGATCAGGCCGGATAGTGGCACGATCCGTTTCCTCCGCCAGGACATGGCCGGGCTGGGCATGGCCGCACGCGCCCGGCTGGGGCTTGGGCGCAGTTTCCAGATATCGTCGCTGGTGCAGGAATTTTCAGCGCTGCGCAATGTCATGCTGGCGGTGCAGGCGCGGCAGGGTTCGAGCTTCCGCTTCTTCCGTCCCGTCATGGGCGATCCGACGCTGACCGAGCCGGCGATGGCGATGTTGGAACGCGTCGGCCTAGCCGGGCGTGCGCAGATGCCCGCCGCCGAGCTGTCGCATGGCGAGCGCCGCCAGCTCGAAATAGCCATTGCGCTGGCGCTTGGCTCGAAAGCCTTCCTGTTCGACGAGCCTATGGCCGGCATGGGCCCGGAAGGCTCGAAAAGCCTGACAAAATTTCTCGACGGCCTGCGCCACGAGGCGCCGATCCTTTTGGTGGAACACGACATGGATGCGGTGTTCGCGCTCGCCGACCGCATCTCCGTTCTCGTCTATGGCCGCGTCGTCGCTACCGGCACGGTGGACGAGATCCGCAACGACCCCGAAGTCCGCCGGGCCTATCTCGGAGAAGCCGCGTGAGCCTGCTCGAACTCAACGGCGTCGAGACTTTCTACGGCGCTTCGCAGGCGCTGTTCGGCGTTACGCTCGACGTCAGCGAGGGCGAAGTCGTGGCGCTGATGGGCCGCAACGGCATGGGTAAGACGACGACGATCAATTCCATACTTGGCCTGGCGAAACCACGCTCGGGCACGATCAGCTTCGGCGGCCGCCAGGTCGCCGGCATGCGGCCGCACCGCATCGCGCGACTCGGCCTCGGCCTGGTGCCCGAGGGACGGCGCTGCTTTCCCAATCTCACTGTATTCGAAAATCTCGTCGCCGCAGCCCGCGGCAGCGAGTGGACCTACGACAAGGTGGTGGAGTTGTTCCCGCGTCTCGGCGAACGCCGCGACCAATACGCCAACACGCTGTCGGGTGGCGAGCAGCAGATGCTGGCCATCGGCCGGGCGCTGATGACCAACCCCAGCCTGCTCATCCTCGACGAGGCGACCGAGGGCCTGGCGCCGGTCATCCGCCAGGATATCTGGGCGGCGATCCGCAAGCTCAAGGCTGCGGGCCAGTCGATCCTGGTCGTCGACAAGACTTTGTCCGAATTGCTGCCGGTGGCCGACCGCTGCTTCGTCCTGGAAAAGGGCGTGGCGGTCTTTTCGGGCGCGCCCGAGGCGCTGACGCCTGAACTTCAGGACCGTTATCTCGGGGTATGAAAAAGGGCGGCCCGGCCGCCCTTTTCCTTGATCTCTTGGTTCTGGCCGTTCAGGTCACCGCCGACTTGACGGCGAAACGCGCTTCTTTCCAGGCATCGGTGCGCAGGATGTCTTCGAGCACCTCGACGGCTTGCCAGACATCCTTGAAGCCGACATAGAGCGGCGTGAAGCCGAAGCGGAGCGTGGCGGGTGCACGGAAGTCGCCGACCACGCCGCGCTCGATCAGCGCCTGCATGATCTGGTAGGCGTTGTCATGCGCGAAGGAAACCTGGCTGCCGCGCCTTGTGCCGTCGCGCGGGCTTTCAAGCTCGAGACCGTAACCGGCGCATTTCGCTTCGACGAGTTGGATGAACAGGTCAGTGAGCGCGATGCTCTTGGCCCGCAGCGCCTGCATGTCGACGTCGTTCCAGATGTCGAGCGCGCCTTTCAGCGCCCGCAGCGACAGGATCGGCTGGGTGCCGCACTGGAAGCGGCGAATGCCGGCATCGGCGGCGTAGCTCTGCTCGAAGGCAAAAGGCCTGGCATGCCCCCACCAGCCGCTGAGCGGCTGGCGCGCTTCCGCCAGATGTCGCTTGGCGACGTAGATGAAGGCCGGCGCGCCGGGACCGCCATTCAGGTACTTGTAGGTACAGCCGACGGCGAAGTCGGCGTTCGAACCGTCGAGATCGACCGGCAGTGCGCCGGCGGTGTGGCAGAGGTCCCAGACGATCAGTGCACCAGCCTCATGGGCCTTCTTCGTCAAGGCCGCCATGTCGCGCAGTTCGCCCGACTTGTAGTTGACGTGATTGACCAGGACGACGGCCACGCTTTCGTCGATCAGCTCTTCGATCGACGGCGCGTCGACGCCCTCGAGCCTGAGCACGGCGCCGGCTCGTGTCGAGGCGACGCCCTCGGCCATGTAGAGGTCGGTGGGGAAACTGCCGCCCTCGGCGACGATCACCGAACGCTCGGACCGGAGCCCCATCGCCGCATGCAGCGCCTTGTAGATGTTGATCGAAGTCGTGTCGCAGACGACCGTCTGGCCTAGTGCGGCGCCGACGAGGCAGCCGATCTGGTCGCCCAGTTCGACTGGCATGTCGAACCAGCCGGCCTTGTTCCAGCTGCGGATGAGGTCTTGGCCCCACTCCTGCTTGGCGGCCTCGGTGAGCTCCGCGAAGGCGGCGGGTGATGCCACGCCCAGCGAATTGCCGTCGAGATAGACCAGCCCCTCGGGCAGCACGAAACGATCGCGCATCGGACGCAGCACATCGGCTGCATCCATCGCCTCGATCGCGACGAAATCAGGAATTCCACTCATGATGCGGCTTGTCCTTGATTATTCGCGAATGGTTTCGCGTGCGGGCGCCGACCCGCGGCTGCGCTTGAGGCTCGGCAGTGCAAGCATGGCGAGCACGAACAGGCCGGTGGCGAGCTTGAGATCGGGGGGCGGCATGCCGGCGGCAAGGCAGAACGACACCAACTGGTAATAGACGACCGCGCCGACGAACGGGGCGGCGAGTTGGCGCAGCACGGTCTGCTTGCCGACGATGGCTTCGCCGATCATCAGTGCCGCAAGGCCGTTGATCAGGATGCCGAGGCCCATATTGACGTCGGCAAAACCTTGCGACTGCACCATCAAGGCGCCGCTCGTTGCCGAGAAAGCGCTGGCGAGGCCGACGCCGCCGATGGTGGCGACCCAGACATTGATGCCCTGGGCCTCGGCCATGTCGGGGTTGGCCCCGACGGCGCGGATCGCGGTGCCCTTCTCGGTCTTGAAGAACATGTTGAGCAGGATGAAGACGGCAGCGCCGATCAGGCCCGCAATGACGATCTTGCTCGCCGGGAAACCGGGTTGCAGATATGGCGCCCAGTCGAACACGCTGGGCGAACCGAAGACCGAGAGGTTCGACTTGCCCATGATGCGCAGGTTGATGCTGTAGAGCATCGTCATCATCAGGATGCCGGCGAGCAGCGTGTGGATGCGGAAGCGCAAATGGATGAAGGCGGTGCAGCAGCCGGCGAGGAAGCCGGCGATGACGGCAACCGCAATCGCCGTCAGCGGCGAAGCGCCGCCGGCCAGCAGCACACCGCAGACGCAGCCGCCCAGCGGAAAGGCACCCTCGCTGGTGAGGTCGGGGAAGTTGAGCGTGCGGAACGGGATCATGATGCCGAGCACGACGAATGCCAGGATCAGGCTCTGCGCCAGGGTGACGGGGACGAGCGCGACGAAGCTCGAAAAGATGTTCTGGATAAGGTCCATGATGATCAGCTCGCCAGCAGCATGCGGTCGGTTTTCACGGAGAAATGGCCGATCAGGTCGACAACCGTCACCTTGGCTTTTTCCTCGCCGGAGATTTCGAGCCGGAGCTTGCCGGCGTCGAGCATGATGACGCTGTGGCCGAAATCGACGGCGTGCTGCATGTTGTGGGTCACCATCAGCGTGGTGAGCTTCAACGCATCGACGGCGCGAACGGTCGCCTGCATGACGATTTCGGCGGTGCGCGGGTCGAGCGCGGCCGTATGTTCGTCGAGCAGCAAGAGGTCGGGTGAGCCGCCGACCGCCATGATCAGTGACAGCGACTGGCGCTGGCCGCCCGAAAGCAGCTCGACGCGGGTGTCGAGGCGGTTTTCGAGGCCGAGACCGAGGAGCGAAAGACGTTCCTTGTAGGTGGCAAGGCGGGTCGCATTGAGGCCCTGGCGCAAGGTGCGCTTCTGGCTGCGCAGATCTGCGAGCAGCATGTTCTCGGCGACCGTCATTGAGGCGGCGGTGCCCTTCATCGGGTCCTGGAAGACGCGTGCAAGCCGCATGGCGCGCTTGTGGACGGGCATGGCCGTCACATCGTCGCCGTTGATGATGACCTGGCCGGAATCGAGCACCAGCGCGCCTGATATGGCGTTCAGCATGCTGCTCTTGCCGGCGCCGTTGGAGCCGATGACGACACCGAACTCGCCGGTGGCGAGCTTCAGGCTGAGGCTGTCAAGGGCGACCTTTTCGTCGGCCTGGCCCTTGTAGAAAACTTTACGTGCAGATCGGATTTCGAGCATCCGTCCCTCCCGAAAAAGGCGACGGCGTCAAGGACGCCGCCGCCTGTTTTGACGAAGTGCTATGTCAGTCGACGATGCAGCCGCAATCGGCCAGCGTCTCGGGGATCTCGATGCCGAACGCCGCCATCGCCTTCTTGGAGATCGTCGGGGCGTGGTCGGCATAAGCCGGACGCGACGGTGCAATGGTCTTGGGATCTGCACCCTTGAGGATCTCGGCAGCGATCTTGCCGGCGTTCATGCCGACCTGGGTGTAGTTCACGGCAAAGCTTGCCGGCACGACGCCGTTGCGGACTGCGCCGTCGTCGGAGTTGACGATCGGGATGCCGGCCTGGCGCGCTGCGGCCGACACGGCGGCAACCGCCGGTTGGAGCAGGTTCGAGGCAGGCGTGTAGATCACGTCGGCCTTGCCGGCGAAGGAAGCGATGCGCTGCTGGATGTCGTTGACGTTGTCGACGCCGACTGCGACGACCTCGAAGCCGGCAGCGGGTGCCACTTCCTTGATCTTTTCGAGCAGGGCGACGTCGTTTGCCTCACCCGGATTGTAGGGCACGCCGAAGCGCTTGGCATTCGGCAGCAGCTTCTTGGTGAATTCCATGACGGCTGCCATGTCCTGCAGGTCGGTGGCACCGGTCATGCCTTCGTCGCCCGCATCCCACGACGGAACGAGCTTGGCGGCGACGGGGTCGGTGACGGCCGAGAAGACGACCGAAATGCCGGAGCCGGCGAGCGCCTTCTTGGCGATCTGCGAGACCGGGGTGGTGACAGTGTAGATCAGCTTCGGCTGTTCGGCCTGGAGCTTGGCGATCATCTGCGGCACCAGCGAGGCGTCGAAATTGGTGTGGCTCTCGGTGTAGACGACGTCCTTGCCTTCGACAAAGCCGTTCTCCGACAGCGCCTGCTTGAAGCCGGCGATCGAGGCGTTGAGCTGCGGATGCTCGCCGAAATTGGCGATGCCGATCTTGATCGGATCGGCAATGGCAGCACCGAGGCTGGCGGCGAGAGCGCCGGCCACGAACAGGCCCGACAGCAGGCCGGACTTCAGGTTTCTCATCTATTCCTCCCAGATTGACAAGGCGCCGCTCACTGAACGGCGGCATGGACAAGATCATGCGCAGTCGCAGCGCGCCTGTCAACATTATATATAATTCTTGCCAGCTGCTCCCATGATATATAATTCTTCGAGTCAAGCGGTCTCGCGGATGGATAGCGATGCAGGATGACGAGCACTCCACCAAGACGGAAGCGGCCTACCGGCTGCTGCGTCGCGATATCCTGACCACGCGCCTGATGCCGGGTGCGCCGCTCAAGCTAAGCGTGCTTCGCAACACCTACGGTGTCGGCTGGACGCCGCTGCGGGAGGCGCTGTCGCGGCTGGAGGCCGAGCGCCTGGTGACGGCGATTTCCAATCGCGGTTTTGCCGTTGCGCCTGTTTCGCGCGGCGAACTCGAAGACCTTGCCCGTGCCCGGATGGTGGTCGAAATTCCGCTGTTGCTCGAATCCATGGACAAGGGCGACGCCGACTGGGAAGCAGCCGTTGTCACGGCGCATTACCGGCTCTCCCGCTGCAAGATCGCACCTGACGACCCCTCCGACGAGGCGGTCGACGAATGGGACGAAAAGCACGAGGCCTTTCACACCGCATTGCTGAGCGCGGCCACGTCGAACTGGCTGTTGCGCTTCCGCTCGACAGTTTCGGACCAGCTACGCCGCCACCACCGCTTCCTCGGTCTGTCGCCGACGATGAAGGCTGCGGCTGGCCAGAAGAATGGCTACGAAGCGGCGGTTGCGGCGCTGCGCGAGGCCATGGCGATCGAGCACCATACGGCACTGATGGAGGCGGCACTCGACCGCGACGTCGAGCGGGCCAAGAAGCTGATGATCGACCACATCGGCTATACGCTGCATGTCTATGTCCATACCGAAGACGGCAGCGGAGGCAAACTGGCTGCACGCATCGGCCGCGTGAAATCGCCTACGGCAGCCGAATGAGCGCGCCGCATCGCCCGACGCTGGACGAGATTGCCGCGGCGCGCTTGCGGCTGGCACCCCACATGGCGCGCACGCCCACGATGCGTCTCGATCTCGGCCTGCCGGACCGCCAGATATTCCTCAAGCTCGAAACGCTGTCGCCGATCGGCGCATTCAAACTTCGCCCGGCGCTCAATGCGCTGCTGTCGCGCGACGCCGACGTCTTGCGCAATGGTGTCGCCACGGTCAGTTCGGGCAACATGGCCTACGGCATGGCCTGGGCGGCGAACAGACTTGGTGTGCCGATGGCCGCTTACATGTACCAAGGTGCGCCACAGACCAAGATTGACGGGGTGCGGCGGCTCGGCGGCGAGGTGCGTTTCATCTCGATGGAAACCTGGTGGCAGTACATCATCGGTGCCGAATTGCCCGACTTTCCCGAATTGCTGATCAATCCGGTGACCGACCAGGCCGTGCTGTCGGGCAACGGCTCGATCGGCACGGAAATTCTGGAAGACCTGCCCGAAGTCGACGTGGTGCTCACTCCCTATGGCGGCGGCAGCATGACCTCAGGCGTCGCCAGTGCCGTCAAGGCTCTGCGGCCGCAGGCAAAAATCTTCGCCGTCGAGGACGAGAACGCGGCGCCAGTGACGGCGGCGCTTGCTGCCGGCCGCATCGTCGAGATCGACACGCGCCCCTCCTTCATCAAGAGCATCGGCGGGCCTTCGCTGGTGCCGCAACTCTGGCCGGTGGCCCGCGAACTGATCGACGGCGCGATCACCGTCAGTCTGGCGCAGGTGACCGAGGCGATGCGCCTGCTGTTCACCAAGGCCAAGGTCGTCGCCGAGGGCGCGGGCGCTGCCTCTCTGGCGGCAGCGTTGTCGAGCGAGCACGCCAGGGGCAATGTCGTCTGCGTCGTGTCGGGCGGCAACATCGACGCCGCGGCCTATGCCACGGTGCTCGGCGGCGGCATTCCTGCACACTAAATCTTTCAAGCTTGTACGAACCGGCGAAACGGCACTACAAAGCCTGTTCGGACCGGCTGGCTTCCCCGGTCTGCGAGGCTGGGAAAGACCGGGCAGAAGATGGACGAGCGCAAAGAAACGACGAACGCCAGCGGATGGGTCGACGGCGAGACCAAGGTTCTCGAAGCACCCGGCGACCATGGCGCCGAGTTGCGGCTGTGGCTCAGGCTGCTCACCTGTTCGACCCTGATCGAGACCGAGGTGCGGCGTCGTCTGCGTGAGGAATTCGACTCCACCCTGCCCCGCTTCGACCTGATGGCCCAGCTCGAACGCGCCAGTGACGGCATGGTGCTGGGCGAAGTGTCCAAGCGCATGATGGTGTCGCCCGGCAACATCACCGTGCTGGTCGAGCGGCTGGCCGAAAGCGGCCATATCAGCCGCACGACCTCGCCGACCGACCGGCGCGTCCAGATCATCGCGCTGACGCCCTTCGGCCGCGCCGAGTTTGAAAAGATGGCGTCGGCGCATGCCGACTGGATCGCCGACCTGTTCGGGGGCCTTGCCGCGAAGGACGGTGCGGTCCTGCTCGACGAACTCGCCAAGCTCAAGCGCTCCATCGTCGCGTCGCTCGGCAAGGGGAGCTGACCCCAGCTACGCGCGCTATCCCCTGTAGTCTTCACAGCACTCATCACTGACGACGGGCTGAAGTGCCCATCGCGAAAATAACTTTAAGCTTGAAGTTTCTCTGAAACGAGTCCATGGTGCCGGTACGGTCAAGGTCGGGCGAGCCCTGTCCTGGCGGCTGCATCACCTTCGGAGGAGAACGGCATGCGCATTGTCTGTATCGGTGGCGGGCCGGCCGGTCTCTATTTCGCATTGCTGATGAAGAAGCAGCACCCTGCGCACCAGGTCACCGTCGTCGAGCGCAATCGCCCCTTCGACACCTTCGGCTGGGGCGTGGTGTTCTCCGACGCCACCATGCAGTCGATGCGCCAGTGGGACCCCCAGACGGCTGAGACCATCGAGGTTGCCTTCAACCACTGGGACGACATCGAGCTGGTGTTCAAGGGTCGCAAGATCCGCACCACCGGGCACGGCTTCGTCGGTATCGGCCGCAAGAAGATGCTCAACATCCTGCAGGAGCGTTGCCTCGAACTCGGCGTCGAGCTGGTGTTCGAAACCGACGTCCAGGGCGACCAGGATTTTCCGGACGCCGACCTGATCATTTCCTCCGACGGCGTCAATTCGCGCATCCGGCACAAATATGCCGACGTCTTCAAGCCCGACATGGTGATGCGGCCCAACCGCTACATCTGGCTCGGTACCGACAAGCGCTTCGACGCCTTCACCTTCGACTTCCAGCGTACCGAGCACGGCTGGTTCCAGGCCCATATCTACCGCTTCGACGACAACACCTCGACCTTCATCGTCGAGACCACCGACGACGTGTTCCAGGCACACGGCATCGACGAGATGGACCAGGACCAGTCCATCGCGTTCTGCGAGAAGCTTTTTGCCGGCACGCTCGATGGCCACAGGTTGATGACCAACGCCCGCCATTTGCGCGGCTCTGCCTGGCTGAATTTCGGCCGCCTGATCTGCGACAAGTGGAGCCATTTCAACGGCACTAGCCACGTCGTTTTGATGGGCGACAGCGCCCACACCGCACACTTCGCCATCGGCTCGGGCACCAAGCTTGCCATTGACGACGCCATTGAACTGACGCGTCAGTTCGACCTCATCGGCCACGACAAGGCCAGCATCCCGGCTGTGCTCGAAGCCTATGAGGACGTGCGTCGCGTCGATGTCGCCCGCATCCAGAATGCGGCGCGCAACGCCATGGAGTGGTTCGAGGTCGTAGGCACCCGTTATGCCGACACGCTGGAACCCGAGCAGTTCATGTATTCGATGCTGACCCGCTCGCAGCGCATCAGCCACGAGAATCTGCGCCTGCGCGACAAGGACTGGCTCGAAGGCTACGAGCGCTGGTTCGCCGAGCGCGCCGGCGTCAGCCCCGCCCCCAACGGCTCGGTCCCACCGCCGATGTTCACGCCTTTCAGCATTCGCGGGATGACTTTGAAGAACCGCATCGTCATGTCGCCGATGGCGATGTATTCGGCGACCGATGGCCTGCCCGACGACTTCCATCTCGTCCATATCGGCTCGCGCGCCATGGGCGGTGCTGCCCTCGTCTTCCCCGAGATGACCTGCGTCTCGCCGGACGCGCGCATTACGCCCGGCTGCCTCGGCCTGTGGAACGACGAGCAGGCCAGCGCTTTCAAGCGCATGGTCGATTTCGTCCACCATCAAACACCGGCGAAGATCGGCATCCAACTGGGCCATGCCGGCCGCAAGGGGGCGACAAAGGTTGCCTGGGAAGGCATCGACCAGCCGGTGACCTCAGGCGGCTGGCCGCTGATCTCGGCCTCCGCCCTGCCCTATCTCAAGCATTCCGACATGCCGCGCGAAATGACCCGCGAGGACATGGACCGGGTGACCGCCGACTTCGTCAGGGCCACGGAGCGTGCGCGCGACCTCGGCTTCGATATCCTCGAACTGCACGCCGCCCACGGCTATCTGCTGTCGTCCTTCCTGTCGCCGCTGACCAATTTGCGTGACGACGAGTATGGCGGCAGCCACGAGAACCGCGCCCGCTATCCGCTTGAGGTGTTCAACGCGATCCGCACTGTCTGGCCGGAGGACCGGCCGATTTCGGTGCGCCTCTCCACCCACGACTGGTACGAGGGTGGCAACACGCCGGACGATGCCGCGATCTTTGCGAAGATGTTCAAGGACGCAGGCGCCGACATGATCGACTGCTCGTCGGGCCAGGTGGTGAAGGAAGAGCAGCCGGTCTACGGCCGCCTGTTCCAGACGCCGTTCTCCGACAAGATCCGCAACGAGATCCAGGTGCCGACGATCGCGGTGGGCGCCATCTCCGAGGCCGACCACGCCAACTCGATCATTGCTGCCGGCCGCGCCGACCTTTGCGCCGTCGCTCGTCCGCATCTCGCCGACCCGTCATTCGTCATGCATGAGGCGGCGAAGATCGGCTACGCCGAGCAGGCCTGGCCGAAGCAGTACCGGACCGCTCGTGCGCAATACGAAAACAACCTTGCACGCGCAGCGGCTGCAGCGCCCACGGGCAAGGCATGAGCAATCAGAGCAAGAACGGGCGCCACGCCCTCGTCACCGGTGCCGGCAGCGGTATCGGCCGCGCCATCGCCTTTGCGCTGGCGAGCAACGGCCATCGCGTCAGCCTCTGCGGCCGGCGTGCAGCACCGCTCGAGGCCCTGCGTGCCGAGATCGCCGCCGCTGGTGGCGAAGCCTTTGTACTTGATGGCTTCGACGTCACCGACGCGCAGTCGGTCGAGACAGGTATCGCCAAGGCGATTGCTCAGGCCGGCGACATCGCCGTGCTGGTCAATTCTGCCGGCGAAGCGCCGTCGGCGCCGTTCGACAAGACCGACCTTGGCATGTGGAGCCGGGTGATCGGCATCAACCTGACCGGTACCTATCTCGTCACCCAGGCAGCCCTTGCCTCGGTCAAGCGTGCCGGCAACGGACGTATCGTCAACGTCGCCAGCACCGCCGGCCTGACCGGCTATGCCTATGTCTCGGCCTACTGTGCTTCCAAGCACGGCGTGATCGGGCTGACGCGCGCACTGGCATTGGAACTTGCCCGCACCGACGTTACGGTCAACGCGGTTTGCCCTGGTTTCACCGACACGCCGCTGCTCGACGGTGCGGTCGAAACGATCACCGGCAAGACCGGCCGCACGGCCGACGAGGCCCGCGCAAGCCTTGCCCATGCCAACCCGCAGGGACGCCTCGTCACGCCTGGGGAAGTAGCCGACACCGTGCTCTGGCTCGCCTCGGAAAAGGCAACGGCAATCACAGGCCAGGCGATTCCGGTCGCCGGCGGCGAAGTACTGGGAGGATGACGATGACCAACCCGATGCAGGACAAGAAGCGTCCGTTCCAGGGCCACCAGGCGAAGCACTTCCTGTTCGAGACCGATGCCGACGGCCGCGTCGCCACCGTCACGCTCAATCGTCCCGAGAAGAAGAACCCGCTGACCTTCGAAAGCTACGAGGAACTTACCGACCTGTTTCGTGCGCTCGGCCGCGCCAGCGATGTCCGCGCCGTGGTGCTGACCGGGGCCGAAAACAACTTCTCCTCCGGCGGCGACGTCTTCGACATCATCGAGCCGCTGACCAAGATGTCGATGCCTGACCTTATCGACTTCACCCGCATGACCGGCGACCTAGTGCGCCAGATCCGCGCCTGCCCGCAGCCGATCATCGCTGCCGTCGACGGCATCTGCGCCGGCGCCGGCGCCATCCTGGCCATGTCGTCCGACTATCGCGTCGCCACGCCCGAAGCCAAGACCGCCTTCCTGTTCAATCGCGTCGGCCTCGCCGGCGCCGACATGGGCGCCTGTGGCATCCTTCCGCGCATCATCGGCCAGGGCCGTGCCGCCGAACTCCTGTTCACCGGCCGCGTCATGACCGCCTCCGAGGGCCATGCCTGGGGCTTCTACAACGCGTTGCATGAGCGTCCTGCCCTGCTGGGGGCTGCGCAGAAATTCGCCCGCGACATCGCCGACGGGCCGTGGTTCGCCCACACCATGACCAAGAAAATGCTCGACCAGGAATGGGCGATGGGCATCGACCAGCTGATCGAATCCGAGGCGCAGGCGCAGGCGATCTGCATGGCGACGGGCGACTTCCGCCGCGCCTTCGAGGCCTTTGCCGCCAAGTCCAGACCTGAATTCAAGGGGAACTGAGCCATGGCCGCGCACCTCATGCCGGCCCGTGCGCCGGCCCGCGACCATCTCGACTGGCCGTTCTTCGCCGACAGCCACCGCGCGCTTGCGGCCGAGCTTGACGGTTTCATCGCCAGAGGCGGGCTCGGCGAAATCGACCATGCCGATGCCGATGGCGCCTGCAAGAAGCTGGTGAAAGTGCTGGGGGCTGCGGGCATGCTGCGCAACTGCGTGCCGGCGGCATTCGGCGGCGTATCCGAAGAAATCGAGAGCCGCTCGCTGTGCCTGATCCGCGAGACGCTGGCCTATGCCGACGGCCTCGCAGACTTCGCCTTCGCCATGCAGGGGCTCGGCACCGGCGCCATCAGCCTGTCGGGGTCGAATGAGCTCAAGCATGCCATCCTGCCGAAAATCGCGCGGGGCGAGCTAATCTCGGCCTTCGCACTGACGGAGCCGGACGCAGGCTCCGACGTCGCCGCGATGGCGACCACCGCCCGCCGCGACGGCGACGCCTACGTGCTTGATGGTCAGAAGGTCTTCATCTCCAACGGCGGCATCGCCGATGTCTACACCGTCTTCGCCCGCACCGGCGAAGCGCCCGGCACGCGTGGCATCTCGGCCTTCGTCGTCTTCGCCGACACGCCGGGCTTCTCGATCGCTGAGCGCATCGAAACGATCGCGCCGCATCCGCTGGCGCGTGTCCGTTTCGACAATTGCCGCATCCCGGCCTCGCAGCTTCTGGGATCGCCGGGCGAAGGTTTTAAAATCGCGATGCGCACCCTGGACATTTTCCGACCGTCGGTGGCCGCGGCGGCACTCGGCTTTGCCCGCCGCGCGCTCGACGAAGCTGTCGCTCACGCCAAGTCGCGAAAAATGTTCGGGGCGACGCTGGCCGACCTGCCGACGGCACAGAGCACGCTCGGCGAGATGGCGACCGCCATCGACGCCGCCTCGCTGCTCACCGTGCGTACCGCCTGGCGCCGCGACGTGCAGAAGCTGCCGATCACCCGCGAGGCCGCGATGGCTAAGCTGACGGCGACGGAAAACGCCCAGTGGGTTATCGACCAGGCGCTGCAGATGTTCGGCGGCCGCGGCGTGCGTGTCGGCGAGATCACCGAGCGGCTCTATCGCGAGATCCGCGCGTTGCGCATCTATGAAGGCGCAACCGAAGTGCAGAAACTGATCATCGGCCGCGAGCTGATGAAGGCCGCAAGATAGGGAGCGCTGCCATGCCCTTCCGCACCAGCCGGCCGTTGCGTTTCGGGGACTGCGATCCCTCCGGCATCGCTTATTTCCCGTCCTACCTGAACATCCTCGTCGGTGTTCTCGAGGAGTTCTTCGGCTCGATCGGCGCACCGTGGAAACAGCTCGTCGGCGAGCGCCGCATCGGCACGCCGACGGTCAGGCTCGACCTGACCTTCGTCCATCCGGGCTTCCATGGCGACACCCTCGACTTCGCTCTTTTCGTCCGCCGCGTCGGCCGTTCGTCGCTCGATCTCGAACACAGGATCACGGCCGGCGGCACCTTGCTTTGGAGCGCTCGCCACAGCGTGGTCGCGACCTCGCTCGACACCCACAAATCGCTTGCCTGGCCGGACGACCTCCGCGCCGCGCTCGAAAAATATCTGGAGACATCAGATGCATGAGATCCTGCAGCCCGAGGGCTGGGCCAAGCCGATCGGCTACTCCAATGGCGTTGCAGCCACCGGTCGCACGGTCTTCGTCGGTGGCCAGATCGGCTGGAACGGAAATTGCGAATTCGAAACCGACGATTTCGTCGGCCAGGTGCGCCAGACGCTGGAAAACGTCGTCGCCGTGCTGAAGGCCGGCGGCGCCGAGCCGCGACACATCACCACGATGACCTGGTATTTCACCGACAAGAAGGAATACACCGAGAACCTGCGCGGCCTCGGCCAGGCCTATCGCGATGTCATCGGCCGTCATTTCCCGGCCATGGCCGCCATGCAGGTCGTGGCGCTGGTCGAGGACCGCGCCAAGATCGAGATCCAGGCCACCGCCGTCATTCCCGAGTAACGCCCGATGAGCGCGATGCGGTTTTCCGAAAGCGTCACGGGCACGATCCAGGACGGCGTGCTCGTCGTCACCATCGACAATCCGCCGGTCAACGCCATCTCGGCGCATGTCCGCCAGGGTTTGGTCGAGGCGCTCGACCATGGCGCATCGCTGGATCTGGTGGTCGGCATGGTCGTCACGGGCGCCGGCCGCACCTTCGTCGGCGGCGCCGACATCAAGGAGTTCGGCAAGCCCCCGGTCGAGCCGACCCTGCCGGAGGTCATCGAGGACATCGAGAGATGCGACAAGCCCATCGTCGCCGCGGTCAATGGTGCGGCACTCGGCGGCGGCTGCGAAATCACCCTCGCCTGCCATGGCCGCATCGCCAGCGACAAGGCGAGTTTCGGCATGCCGGAGGTCAAGCTCGGCATCGTGCCGGGCGCCGGCGGCACTCAGCGCCTGCCCCGCTTGATCGGCATCGTTGCTGCCATCGACCTGATCGGCAGCGGCCGCATGATCAAGGCCGCTGAAGCGCTTTCGCTCGGCCTCGTCGACGGTGTTGCCGCCGATCATCTCGACGCAGCCCTCAGCCTTGTCCACGACCTCGCCGGAGGGCCGCTGCGGCGGACAGGCCTGCTCGACGTACCGGCCGCCGAACAGGCAGCCGTCGATGCAGCGGCGAAAAAGGTGCTGTCCAAGTCGCGCGGGCAGACTGCGCCCGCCGAGGCCGTTCGCCTCGTCAAGACGGCCGCTCAGGTCGATCTGAAACAGGGCCTCGCCGACGAGCGCGCGACGTTCTTGCGGCTGCGCGATTCCACGGAGGCGGCAGCGCTTCGCCATGTGTTCTTCGCCGAACGGCAGTCAGGCAAGGTCGACAAGCTCGACGGCATCGCAGCCCGCAAGATCGAGACAGTCGGCATCGTCGGTACCGGCCTGATGGGCGTCGGCATCGCTGTTGCGGCACTCATCGCGGGCTATCGCGTCATCGGCGTCGAGCAGACGCACGAGGCCGCCGAAAAAGGTCGCGAGCGCATTGCCGGCACCCTCGACAAGTCTGTTCAATCAGGGCGTCTGGCGGCAGCGGGCCGGGACGATTGCCTTGCCCGGCTTGCGGTCACCGCCGATGCCAGCGAGCTTGCCGCCGCCGATCTCGTCATCGAAGCCGTGTTCGACGATCTCACTGTCAAGACCGAGCTGTTCCAGCGGCTCGACGGTATCGTCAGACCGGACGCTATCCTTGCCACCAACACCAGCTACCTCGATCCTGACGAAATCGCTGCCGCAACGGCGCATCCCGAGCGCGTTGTCGGCCTGCACTTCTTCTCGCCGGCCAACATCATGCGGCTGGTCGAGGTCGTCGACTGCAAGGCGACTTCGCCCGATGTGCTGGCCAGCGCCCTCGCCTTCGCCAAGCGGCTAGGCAAGCTGCCCATCGTCTGCGGCGTGACGGAAGGCTTCATCGGCAACCGCATCTTTTCGGCCTACCGCCGCGAAGCCGAATTCATGGCCGAGGATGGCGCTGCCCCGCACGAGATCGATGCCGCGCTCGAAGCCTATGGATTTCCAATGGGCATCTTCGCCGTCTACGACATGGCAGGGTTGGAAATCGCCTGGGCGCGGCGCAAGCGCCAGGCTGCGACCCGCGATCCCAAGGCGCGGTATGTCGAGATCGCCGACAAGCTATGTGAAGCCGGGCGTTTCGGCCGCAAGGCCGGCCGCGGCTGGTACGACTATGCGAGCGGCGAGCGTATGGTCGATCCGGAAGTTACGGCGCTTATCGAGGCCGCGCGCGCGGCCAAGGACATTGAACCACGCCACTTCTCGGCGGAGGAAATCTTCACTCGATTGCTCAAGGCGATGTCCGACGAAGGTGCGGCCCTTCTTTCGGAAGGCATCGCTGCACGTTCGAGCGACATCGACCTGGTGATGATCAACGGCTACGGTTTCCCCGCCCACAAGGGCGGGCCGATGTTTGCCGCCGACGGTCGCGCGTAACCGCAACCGTCGAGGCGATGCCAAGGCCGCTACTGGCGGCCGAGGCTCTTTTCGGTCTTGGCGTCGAAGAGATAGAGGCTGCCGGGCGCCGCACGGCAGGTCAGCGTGCTGCCAGTTGCCGGGATGAACTTGCCCGGCGCCGTGGCGATGACGGCGTTGCCATTGACATCGAGATGCACGAGCGTCTCAGGACCGAGCGGTTCGACCGCGGTCACCGTTCCGGTGAGTTCCAGCCCGCCTTCGGCCTTTTCGACGGCTGCGGTCAGCTCGTGAGGGCGCACGCCGATCAGCACGTCGCCGCCGGCGGAGGGCTCGACACCCTTGCCGTTGTTGCGGCCCGGTACCAGGTTCATCGACGGGCTGCCGATGAAGCGCGCGGTGAACACGTCGACCGGATTTTCGTAGAGGTCGGTCGGCGTGCCGACCTGCAGGATGTGGCCGTCGCGCATGACTACGATGCGGTCGGCCATGGTCATTGCCTCGACCTGGTCGTGGGTGACATAGACCGTTGTCGTCTTGAGCTTCTGGTGCAGCCGCTTGATCTCGATGCGCATCTGGGCGCGCAACTGGGCGTCGAGATTGGACAACGGCTCGTCGAACAGGAAGGCCGAGGGGTTGCGCACCATGGCGCGGCCGATGGCAACGCGCTGGCGCTGGCCGCCGGAGAGTGCGGCAGGCCGCCGGTCCAGATACTTCTCGAGGCCCAAGATGCGGCCTGCTTCCTCGATCCGCTGGTCCTTCTCCGCCTTGGACAGCTTCGAAGTGTAGAGCCCGAAGCCGATGTTCTGGCGCACGGTCAAATGCGGATAGATGGCGTAGTTCTGGAACACCATGGCGATGTTGCGCTGCTTGGGCTCGCGCTCGTTGACCACCTCGCCGCCGATCTTCAGCGTGCCGCCTGAGATGTCTTCTAGGCCGGCGATCATGCGCAAGGTCGTCGACTTGCCGCAGCCTGACGGGCCGACGAAGACGACGAATTCGCCGTCGGCGATATCAAGGTCGATGCCGCGGACGACTTCTGCCTTGCCGTAGCGCTTGACCAGCTTTTCGAGTTCGATCGTCGCCATCAGCGCGCCCCTGCCAGTGCCTTGAATTTTTCGCCGAGTTCTTTCGCGGCTTTCGCCTCGTGCCCGGCATTGTCCTTGGCCTTCGCCTCGAAGGCGGCAGCCTTGTCCCTGTAGACGCCAAGCGCCTCGACCATTGGTGCCGGTGCCGGACCGCCGAAGCGGTCGCGCACGGCGACGAAATGTTCCGGCGAGACGATCTCCTCGAACTTGTCGCGACCGAAAGACGGTTCGCGCCCGGTCGAATGCCTGAAGGCATCGAGGAACGGGCCATAGCCGTCCTTGGCGAGCCCGCCGCCGGCGGCCACAACCGCCTTGGCGACGGTCGCGGCGATCTCGTGCGCCTCACGGAAGGACAGGCCTTCGATGCGGACCAGCGAGTCCGCCAGTTCGGTGATGGTGATGCAGGAGCGGCGGATGTTGTCGGCGACCCGCTCCGGGTCGATCTTGATCGCAGCGACGAATGCCGCCAGCAGGTCGAGCACGCGGCCAGCGGCCGTGAATGCCTCGTAGCCCATCGACTGGGTTTCGCCCTCGCTGTCGTTCATGTCGGTGAACGGCGTGTTGTGGATGACGTTGAGCACCGTGCGGGCGCGGCCCATGGTCTGGCTGGCGAGCAGCCGCATATGCTCGATCGGCACCGGGTTGCGCTTCTGCGGCATGATCGACGAGATCTGCACGAAGGCGTTGGGCACGTAGATCTGCCCGACCTCGAAGGCGGTCCAGAACTGGAAGTCCTGGATCAGCCGGCCGAGATGCAGGAACATCAGCTCGATCGCCGAATAGGTCGAGGTGATGTAGTCCGAGGCCGCAATGCAGCTGTAGGAATTGCGCAAGGGAGCGGCGAAGCCGAGCAGTTCGGCGACGCGCTGACGGTCGATCGGGAAGCCCGAGGTGGTGATGGCCGCAGCACCCATCGGCGACAGGTCGACGATCTTTCGCGCCTCTTCGAAACGCTCGATGTCGCGGATCAGCACTTCGATGGCTGCCGACAGGTAGTGCCCGAAGGTCGAGGGCTGCGCCGGCTGGCCGTGGGTGTAAGCAACGACCAGCGTCGCCTTCTCGCGCTCGGCGGTGTCGATCATCGCCGACAGCAGGTGTCGTGCCTTGGCCATCAGCGCGTCGATGCGCTGCTTGAGCCCAAGCTTGAACAGCGTGTGGTCGATGTCGTTGCGCGAGCGCGACGTGTGCAGGCGGCCGGCGACGTCCGGGCCGAGGCGCGCCTTTAGCTCCTTCTGGATCAGGAAGAAGAAATCCTCGACCTCGCCGGTGTATTCGAGCGTCGACGGGTCGACCTCACGGTCGATGGCTTCCAATGCCCCGGCAATCGCCGACGCCTGCTTGGTGTCGAGGATGCCGGTTTCGGTCAGCATCACCAGATGCGCCCGGTCGATGGCGCGGAAGCCTTCGACATGGTGGGTCTTGGCGCCGTCGAACAGTGGCCGCAGTACCGTCTCCTTATAGACGGGGTCGGGGAACACGCTCTTGTCGGCGAGCTTGGGGTTCAGTTCAGGCATGTCTTATCCTTTGAGCCCTGCCAGCATGACGCCGCGGACGATGTAGCGCTGCAGGACGATGAAGACGATCAGCGTCGGCAGGGTGGCGATCGCCGCACCGGTCATGATCATTTCCCACTGGATGGACTGTTCGACGGCGAAGCTCGATAGCCCGACCGGTAGCGTGTAGAGCTCGCGGCTGGTGGTCACGATCAGCGGCCAGAAGAAGGCGGTCCAGTTGCCGAGGAAGGTGAAGATGGCGAGCGCCGAGAGTGCCGGCGTCACCAGCGGCATCGCCACTTTCCACCAGATCTGGAATTCGTTCAGGCCGTCGACGCGCGCGGCTTCGAGGAAGTCGTTGGGCACGCCCTCGAAGAACTGCTTCATAAGGAAGGTGCCGAAGGCCGTCATCATGCCCGGGAACATGATGCCCCAGTAGCTGTCGAGCCAGCCGAGCTTGCTCGACATCAGGTACCACGGGATGACCAGCATTTCGGTCGGGATCATCAGCGTCGACAGGATGGCGAGGAAGATGAAATAGCGGCCGCGGAATTCGAATTTCGCCAGCGTGTAGCCGACGAGGCTGTCGAAGAAGACGTTCGACAGCGTGACCGCGACGGCGACGATCATCGAGTTTATGAACCAGCGCATGAAGCGCCCGTCGGCGAGGATGGCGATGTAGTTCTGCAGCGTCGGCGCCGACGGGATCAGCTTGAGGTCGTAGACCTGCCCCGCCGTCTTCAGCGATGTCGAGAACATGAAGGCCAGCGGCGTGACCATGATCAGGCCGCCGATGAACAAGAGCGTCCAGACGACGACGCGTCCGGGGCGGAGATTGGCGTGGGAAAGCGCCGGGGTCTGGGTAACGGCGCTCATTTCTTTTCCCTCAGGATCCACAGCTGCAGCAGCGATACGCAAAGCAGGATCGTAAACAGAACCACCGTCTGTGCCGCGGCATAGCCCATCGCGTAGGACGAAAACGCCGTCTGGTAGATCATCAGCACCAGCGGCTTGGTCGAGCCGAGCGGGCCGCCCGGATCGTTGGTGGTCATGTTGTAGACCTGGTCGAAAATGCGCAGGAAGCCGATCGACGAGAACACGATGAGGAACACGGTAGTCGGCTTGAGCAGCGGCAGCGTGATCTTGCGCAGGATCGCCCATTCGCCGAGCCCGTCGATGCGTGCGGCCTCATAGAAGGTGTTGGGGATCGAGCGCAGGCCGGCCATGAAGATGATGATCTGGAAGCCGAGGCCGGCCCAGATCGCGGTCACCATGATCGACGGCAAGGCCTGGTCGACCGAGCGGATGAAGGGTTGTTGCGGAATACCGATGGTGCCGAGGGCGTTGTTGATCACGCCGATCGGCGCCGGCTGGTAGAACCAGCGCCACACCCAGGCCATGGCGGCTGCCGTGGTCAGGTAGGGCAGGAAATAGAGCCCGCGGATCAGCCCGTGCATGAAGCGCACGCGGTCGAGGTGATAGGCGATCACGAACGACAGAAGCAGGCTGATCGGCGTGCCGACGACGAGATAGGCGAAGGTGTTCTTGAACACCTTCCAGAATTGCGGGTCGGCGAACAGCTTCTCGTAGTTGGCAAGGCCGATGAACTGCGGCGGCTTGAGCAGGTCCCAGTTCGTCAACGAGAGCCAGAAGGCCTCGATTGTCGGATAGAAGCGGATGACCGAATAGAACAGGATGGGCAGGGCGAGGAAACTCCACACCCAGACCAGCCGCTTCGTCCGCATGGAACGACGATTCCAGAAGGTCCCGCCGGGGCGGCTCACCGCCGCCCCCTGTCGATCCGCTGTCACAGACATCAAGCCCTTGCCTTACTTGGGAGCCGCAGCGTCGATGATCGCCTGCTCGGCAGCAGCGCCCTGCGCCAGCGAATCCTTCACCGACTGGCCTTCGAGCAGGATGCGGTTGGCCATGTCGATGGTGTTCTGGCGCTGGGCGGCTTCGTCCACGAACATCGTGGTGCGGGCGTATTCGAGGCCCTTGAGGAACGGACCATAGATCGGGTCTGCAAGGTTGCCTTCGGTCATTGCGGCCGTGCGGCGCGCCGGCAGTTCGCCGACGGTCTTCAGCCAGACGTCCATGGCCTCGGGCGAGGAGATGTAGGCGAGGAACTTCTTCGATGCCTCGAGCTTCTCGCCGCTGGTGGTGGCGCTGATGCCGTTGGCGAAGTAGCTGGCATAGTTCGAGCGTACGCCTTCGGCATTGGCCGGCAGCTCGGTCACGCCCCATTCGAAGCCCTCGATCGACTTGAAGGCGCCGAGGCGGAAGGTGCCGTCGATGGTCATGCCTGCCATGCCGGCACGGAAGGCCGCCTGGCCTTCGTCCATGAAGCCGACCTGGCCGATCTTCTTTTCGGTCTGCAGATCAGTGTAGAACTTGAGTGCCTTTTCACCGGCCTCGGTGTTGTAGGCCACCTTGCGGTCGTTGTCGGTGTAGGGCTCGCCGCCGAACTGGCGCACCAGCACTTCACGCCACCACTGGTGGTCCTGGCCGCCCATGTCGAGGGTCGAACCGGCAACGATCAGGTTGCCGCTGGCGTCGCGCTTGGTGAGCTTTTCAGCCGCAGCGACGAATTCGTCGAGCGTCTTGGGCGGGTTGGCCGGGTCGAGGCCGGCTTCGGTGAACAGCTTCTTGTTGTAGAACAGGGCCAGCGAGCGAACCGCCGTCGGCAGGCCGTAATAGTCGTCGCCGCGCTTCATGGCGCTGACGATCGGGAAGAAGTCGCTTTCGATCTTGTCGTGCGGGAAAGCGTCGGCCGGCAGCGGCTGCAACAGGCCCCCGGCGACGAACTTGTCGAGCCAGCCGTAGAACAGCTGCATCACGTCGGGGCCCTGGCCGCCCATCTTCGCTGCGATCACGCGCGTCTGGTAATCGGCATAGGGGAAAGTCGTCTGCTTGACGGTGATGTCGGGATTGGCCTTCTCGAAATTCTCGATCAGCTGGTCCATCGCCTTGACGCGGGTGTCGAACACATACTGCCAGTATTCGATCTCGACGGCCTGGGCCGCGTTGAGAGCCAGCGTGCTGAACCCGGCGATCAGTCCGGCGAACAAAGTTGCTTTGCGCATGTAAACCTCCATCTGAACCCGCCGGTAAGCCCCGGACTGCGGGTCGTGATTATCCCCTGGGACCATAAGCCTCGCACGCAGCCGAAGCCCGGACCATTCCTCATCCATGTCATCTGGCTCGGAGACGGTCGACGTCCTGCAAGCCAGTGCCATGAGCTGCGGTTTCACGCCGCCTGCCACCCTATACGCTCTTCTGCCCCTGCCCTTTTGTCAATAAGATAATTTACTTGAATTAATCTGTTGCCCGGGCCCACGCTTCCACGTTATCAATTTTGCGAAACAGGTCAGGATGAGCGAAATGGCGTTTCAGCCAGGCAGCACGCATCAGGTCACATTGGGCAAGAACCCCGAGCGGAGCCGCGATCACAATCGCCGCGTCGTGCTCGACGTCGTCCGTCGTCACGGCTCGCTGGGACGCATGCACATCGCCCGGCTGACGCATCTGACGGCGCAGGCGATCGCCAACATCGTCGACGAACTGGTCGGCGAAAACCTGTTGATGGAGACGGGCCGCCTGCGGTCCGGCCGCGGCCAGCCGCCGATACAGTTTGCCGTCAATCCCGACGGCGCCATGACCATGGGCATCGAGATGGCCGCGGACCACATGGTGTCGACCGTGCTCGACCTCTCGGGCCAGCCGCGCTCCAAGCGCATCATGCCGGTCCGCGACACCAGCCCGAAGCAGGTCATCGCGCATATCCGTGCCGAGCTCGAGGCGGTGCGTGCTGCGTTCAAGTCGCCGCTGCTTGGCATCGGTGTCGTCATGCCCGGTCCGTTCGAGATCGAAGGCATGACTTCGGTCGGCCCGACGACCTTGCCGGGTTGGGCCAACATCGATGCCGCGAACCTGCTCACCGAAGCCTGCGGCGAGCCGGTGACCGTCGAGAACGATGCCAACGCTGCGGCCGTCGGCGAGCGGCTGTTCGGTGCCGGGCACTCGATTTCCGGTTTCGGCATGATCTACTTCGGTGCCGGCCTAGGTCTTGGCATGGTCCACGACGGGGCGCCCTTCCGGGGCGCCTTTGGCAATGCCGGCGAAATCGGCCATGTCGTGGTTGCACCCGGCGGCAGGGCCTGCCCGTGCGGCCAGCATGGCTGCCTGGAGCGCTATGCCTCCGTCCACGCACTGCGCGAGAAGCTGTGCGACGCGGGTATCGCCGACTGCGATTTCACCGATCTCGCAGGGCTTCACGCCGAGCGCCATCCGGTGCTGATGGAATGGCTGGACGAGGCGGCGACGTACCTCGCCCCGATGATCGCCATGATCGAAAACATCCTCGACCCCGAAACGGTGATCCTCGGCGGCATGTTGCCCGACGCGATCATCGACGAGCTCATCGCGCGGATGGGACAGCTGCCCATCTCGGTTGCGAGCCGCAGCAAGCGTGTCCTGCCCCGCGTCATGCGCGGCCAGACCGGGCAATACACGGCGGCACTGGGGGCGGCCGCCCTGCCGCTGTTCGAGGTGGTCACGCCAAAGCTGGAAACAGCCGCCACGCGGCCCACCGAATAGCCTGCCTGCTGAAATACCGGAGGACCTGAATGCTGAGCGCCCGCGAACGTATAGAGAGACAGAAATCCAGCCCGTCGCTGGTCAGGCTTCACCGCGCGCTCAGCCGCCTGAATTCCACCGTCACCATGATGAACACCGGCGCGCATCCCGACGACGAGCAGAGCGGGCTGCTCGCCTGGCTCCGTCTCGGCCTCGGCATGCGCGTCATCGTTGCCTGCTCGACGCGCGGCGAAGGCGGCCAGAATTCGCTCGGGCCGGAGCGCCTTGGCGTGCTCGGCATGATGCGCACGCGCGAGATGGAGGAGGCCGCCCGCGCACTCGACACCGACGTCGTCTGGCTCGGCCACGGTCCTGACGATGCCGTGCACGATTTCGGCTTTTCCAAGGACGGCGACCAGACCTTTGCCCGCTGGGGCGAGATGCGAACCGTCGAGCGGCTGGTGCGGGCCTACCGCAGCGAGCGGCCCGACATCGTCATCCCGACGTTTCTCGACGTTCCCGGCCAGCACGGCCACCACCGCGCCATGACGCGCGCCGCCGAAACCGCGATCAGGCTTGCAGCCGACCCGGAAGCGTTTCCGGAGCATTTTGCCGAAGGCATGAGCCCGTGGCAGGTTGCCAAATACTACCTGCCGGCCTGGTCTGGCGGTGGCGACACCTATGACGACGAAGTGCCTCCGCCCGATGCGACGGTCATCGTCGACGCATCTGGTCGTGAACCGGCAACGGGTGCTGAATACGACCGCATTGGCGAATGGTCGCGCTACTATCACGCGTCCCAGGGCATGGGCCATTGGCCCGACCGCGCCGACACACGCTGGCCGCTGCATCTGCTGCTCGCGAGCGACGGTGCCAAGGCCGAGGCTTCGGTGCTCGACGGCCTGCCGGCGACGCTTGCCGACCTCGCGGCGTCCAGGGATCTCTCCTACGAAGCCGCGCAGGTTTTGAAGGCGGCGGGTTCGGCCGTCGAAAAGGCGATCTCTGCCTTCCCCGATGCAGATGCGATCATTGCGGCCCTCACCGATGCTGTCCACCAGCTCGAGGTTGCGCGGGCGGCCGCTTCGCCCGCTTTCCTCGAGCTCCATCGTCACCGTCTCGACCGCAAGGCGCGAGAGATCGATGCCGCGCTGTTCGAGGCCGCCGGCATCTTCGACCGTGCCGTGCTTGCGCCGTCGAGCCTTTCTCCGGCTGAAACCGGTACGCTGACCGTCGACCTCGCGCCGGGCAGCGACGGCCGCTCCGTCAGCATCCAACCGGTATTGCCCGGCGCCGTCACGGCCAAGCCCGTCGCCGGCACCGGCAACCGACGCAGCTTCGAGGTTTCCGCTGCCGCCGACGCCGCCTATTCCAAACTCTATCCGGCGGGCTGGTCGGCGCTCGGTGGCAATGGCGAGGCGCATGTCGTCGTCTCGGCCAGCTTCGGCGGCCACACCGCCCGTGCCACCTTCGATCTCGAAGAGCCGTTTGCCGTGCTGCCGGCGAGTTCTGTTGCCATGGACCCCGAAGCCATCATCGCACCGCTCGATGGGACACGGCGCGAATGGCCGGTCTCTCCAACCGTCGCCGGCAAGGACACGCCCGTGTCCCTCACCATGGAGGGCGGCTGGTCGCTGGCGCAGGGCGGCCAGGCCGTCCGCGCGCCGGACAAGCTGGTGGCCGGGCTCAGCACGATCACGCCGCTCGTCGGCGGCAGGCCGGCACTCCGGTTGACCCCGATCGTCTACCCGCATATCGGCCGCGTCACCCATCGCCAGCCGGAGGCGCTGCGCGTCCTGGCCCTCGACCTCAAGCTGCCGCAAAGTGCGCGCATCGCTTACGTCGGCGCCGGCGCCGATCGCGTCGGCCTGTGGCTTGCCCGCATGGGACTCGACGTCACCGAACTCGACGCCAAGGCGCTCGCCGGCGACCTGTCACAATACACCACCATCGTCGTCGGTATTTTTGCCTTCGGCTTCCGCAAGGATCTGGCCGCTGCAACCGAGAAGCTGCACCGCTTCGTCGACGCCGGCGGCCACCTTGTCACGCTCTACCACCGCCCGACCGACGGTTGGGATCCACTAGCGACGCCGCCGAGGAAACTCGAGGTCGGCTCGCCGTCTTTACGCTGGCGCGTAACGGATCCTGATGCCGAGGTTACGGTGCTGGTGCCGGACCATGTCCTGCTTAACGGGCCGAACCTCATCGGCCCGCAGGACTGGTCCGGTTGGAACAAGGAGCGCGGCCTCTATTTCGTCTCCCGCTGGGACGAGGCATATCAGCCGCTGCTTTCGATGCACGACGTCAACGAGCAGCCGCTGATGGGCGCGCTGGTATCGGCGCTGATAGGCAAGGGCCGCCACACCCATACCAGTCTCGTCCTGCATCATCAGATGGACAAGCTGGTGCCGGGTGCGTTCAGGCTGATGGCAAATCTTGTCCAGCCAGCCTGACGCGGACATGCCGCCCCAGGCGGGGGAGGAGCGGCACAAGGCCAACCGCGAGGGCATCGTCTGGGTGCTCGCCGACATGCTGCTGGTTGCCGGCGGCATGACGGCGCTCGTCAAGGCGCAGGGGCTCATCTACCCGGCTTTCCAGCTCGTCTTCATCCGGGCGATGATCGGCCTGCTGTTCATCCTGCCGCTGATCTGGCGGCACCGCCACCACATCCGCCACACCAGGCATCCGTGGCAGAACATCTCGCGCGTCAGCTGCAACGCCATTGCGCTGACCAGCCAGTTCATGGCCTACACCCTGCTGCCGCTGGCGGTGGTCAACGCGCTGAGCTTTTCGCGGCCGCTGATCACCATGGCCATGGCGGTCGCATTTCTGGGCGAGACTGTGTCGCGATTGCGCTGGGTCGGCGCCACTTTCGCCTTTGCCGGTGTGCTGGTCATGCTGGCGCCTGGTGGCGTCGAATGGAACCTCGGTCTGCTCGCGGTGTTCGGCACCGTGGTGTTCGGCTCGCTGGCGATCATCCAGACGCGCGCATTGCGTGACGAAAACACCACCGTGATGATGGTGTTCTACACGGTCGGCCTCGCCGTCATCACCGCCGCGCCCGCCATATTCGTCTGGCAGCCGGTCAAGGCCATCGACTGGATTCCGCTGCTCGGCATCGGTCTTCTGGCCCAGGCCGGGCAATATTGCTTCCTGCGCGCCTATCGCCTGGCCGAGGCCAGCGTGCTCGCGCCGATAGGCTATCTTTCCATCGTGGTGACGGCTGGCGCCGGCTACATCTTCTTCGGCGAAATACCCGATACGCGCATCGTCATCGGCGCGGCGGTGGTCCTTGCAGCGCTGCAGGCCACAGCCTATCTCGAACGACGCAACAACAGACCCAAAGGCTGAGGCGCGTCATGCCAGCATGCGCTTCACGCGTGCCGCGGTTCGCGCCACACCCTCGACGATGCGGCTGCGCGGGATCGACGAATAGCCCATGCGGAAGAAACGGCAGGGCCCATCGTCGGCAGGGAAGAACGGCGAGCCGGATTCGATCAGCACGCCATCCTGCCTGAGTTCGTTCATCAAAAGGTCGGCGTCCAATCCCTCGGGCCCCTCTATCCAGAACGATGTGCCGCCGAAAGCCGACGAGCCGGCGATGATGAAGCCCTCGCGCTGCAACGCTTCGGCCATGACGATGTGGCGCTTGTGGTATTCGGCGCGCATGCGGTGCAGCACGGCGTCATGATGGCCGAGCGCCAGGAAATAGGCAGCCGTGCGCTGCAGGTGCCCGGGCGGATGGCGCAGCATCAGCGCCCTCAGCGCGCGCGCCTCGCGGATGACGGGCGCCGGGGCGACGAGATAGCCCAGCCGCAGCCCGGGAAACAGCGACTTGGAAAAGCTGCCGATGTAGAAGACCCGGCCGCTGCGGTCGAACGACTTCAGCGCCGGTGACGGCGGCGCCAGGAAGCTCATCTCGAACTCGTAGTCGTCCTCGACAATGATGAAGTCCTCTGAAGCGGCGGCGGCCAGCAGTGCCGCGCGGCGTTCGACGGGCATGGTGGCGCCGGTCGGCGAATGGTGGCTGGGCGTGACGAAAACCGCGTCGACATGCGATGGCAGCGCCGCCGGCGGCAGGCCCTCTTTGTCGACGTCGATAGCCGACACCTCGGCACCGCTCAGCCGAAGCGATGCGCTCATGTCCGGGTGGCACGGGTTCTCGCACACCGCATGCGCGCCCGGCCGGAGCAGAAGCTGGGTGACGATCCAGAGCGCGTTCTGCGCACCCACCGTCACGAGGATCTCGTCCGGGGTGGCGCGGATGCCCCGGCTCGGCAGTGTCCGCGAGCAGATGTAGTTGACCAGTTGCACATCGTCGGCGGCAGCAAAATCGCCTGCCATGAGCTCGAAGTCCTCGCGTGCCAGTGCACGCCGGGCGCAGTCGCGCCAACCGCCGAGATCGAACAGCGAAGGGTCCATCTGGCCGTACAGGAACGGATAGGGATAGCGCCGCCAGTCTAGCGGCTTGCGCATCTGCTTGGCAACGATGAAGCTTTTGCGCAGTTTTGCCGACCAATCGATCTCGTCAGCGCCGGCATCGGATGTCGCCGCTTCCAGTCCGCTTGTCGGCGGATTGCCGGCAACACGATACGAGCTTCGGCTGGCCGTTTCGACATAACCCTGCGAGGCCAATTCCTGGTAAGCCAGGGTCACGGTGATGCGCGAGATGTTGAGATAGTCCGCCAGCTTGCGCGTCGAGGGCAGTTGCGCCCCCGGCTGCAGTCGGCCCGACAGCACCGCCGAGACCACGGTCTCGCGGATTTGCGCCTGCAGCCCGATCCGGCTGGCGCGATCGAGGAAGAAGATCGTTTCCGAGACGGTCGCGTGCGCCATTGGCCTTGCCCGTGCATTCAATCTGGAATCATTCAACTTCCAATCTGGATATAAGGCAATTGGTGTGTTCCATTTAACCCTATGGCCAGAACCAAGACCGGCATCAAAGCCGGCAAGTTCCCGGACAACCGGTAGCTAACAAAACAAAGAGGGTAACGATGATACATTTTAAGCATTTCAAGTATTTGGCCAGCGCCGCAACCGTAGCGGCCGGCGTCTTCACGTCCTGCCTTGCCTACGCCGAGACGACGGTCGTCGTCGGCTACCAGCAGATCGTCGGTCCATTCGTGACCGCGATCGCCGACGGCCGCTTCGACGCAGCCGCCAAGGAGGCGGGCTACACCATCGATTGGCGCCAGTTCAGCTCTGGCGGCGACATCTCGACCGCGCTTGCCTCAGGCAACGTGCCGATCGGCGTGATCGGCTCTACCGGCACCACCGCCGCCGCCACCCGCGGCGTCGAGCTCGAGCTGTTCTGGATTCTCGACAACATCGGCAAGTCGGAAGCGCTCGTCGTCCGCACCGGCTCGGGCATCGAGAAGCCGGAAGATCTCAAGGGCAAGAATGTCGGCGTACCGTTCGTATCGACCTCTCACTTCCACCTGCTGGTCGGTCTCGAGCAAGTATGGAAGGTCGATCCGCGCGAGGTCAACATCCTCAACATGAAGCCGCCGCAGATCATCGCCGCCTGGCAGCGTGGCGACATCGACGCCGCCTATGTCTGGCCGCCGGCATTGTCTGAGCTGCTCAAGAACGGCAAGGTGATCTCGGATTCCGAAGTCATCGGTGCCGCATCGGTGCCGACCTTCGATGGTCTCGTCGCCGACAAGAAGTGGGCTGCGGAAAACCCGAAGTTCATGACCGCCTTCACCAAGGTGCTGGCCGAAGCCTACGCCGACTACAACAAGAACAAGGCGGCCTGGACGGCTGACTCGCCGCAGGTCCAGGGTATCGTCAAGCTGATCGGCGGCGACGGTGCGGGCGCGGTCGAAGCGCTGAACCTGCTGTCGTTCCCGAATGCCGACGAACAAGCCTCGGATACCTGGCTGGGTGGTGGTGCGGTGCGCGCGCTCAACGAAAGCGCCAAGTTCCTCGTCGCCCAGAAGCAGATCGACAACGCGCTCGACGACTATGCGCCGTTCGTCAACAGCAGCTATGCCAAGGAGGCATCCAAGTAGCATCAGGCGATGCCGCCGGCCGGATCACTGCGCCGGCGGCACCCACTCCACCACACCACTGCATTTTCTTCGAAAGGCTCGGCGCGATGGAAACCCTCAATGTCAGCAATGTCAGCCTGACCTATCCAGGCCTCTACACCGACCAGGCGGTCATTGCGCTCAAGGGCGTGAACCTCGAGGTCAAAAGCGGCGATTTTGTCGTCGCGCTTGGCGCCTCGGGCTGCGGCAAGACCACGCTGCTCAACCTGATGGCCGGCTTCATGACGCCAACCGACGGCGACATCACGCTCGGCGGACGGCAGGTCGTCGGCCCCGGCGCCGATCGCGGCGTCGTCTTCCAGAAGCACGCGCTGCTGCCCTGGCTCAATGTCATCGACAACACCGAATTCGGGCTCAAGCTGCGCGGCGTCGACAAGGCGACCCGGCGCGAGCTCGCCACCAAGAACCTCGCCCTGGTCGGCCTGCAGGATTTCCACCGCCACATGATCTACCACCTCTCGGGCGGCATGCAGCAGCGCGTCGGCATTGCCCGTGCACTGACCTGCGACCCGGCGATGCTTTTGATGGACGAGCCGATGGCGGCGCTCGACGCGCTGACCCGTGAAACCATCCAGGAGCTGCTGCTCAAGGTCTGGCAGCTCACCAACAAGATGTTCTTCTTCATCACCCACAGCGTCGAAGAGGCGCTGTTCCTCGGCTCCCGGCTGATCGTCATGTCGCCGCGTCCGGGCCGCATCACCCACACCTACGAGCTCGATTTCAATCGGCGCTTCCTCGAGGAGGGCAACGCACGTGCAATCAAATCCAGCCGCGATTTCATCGACATGCGCGAGCAAATCCTCGGCATCATCTATGGCGACGAGCGTCAGTCCGGCAACCCGGAACTCCTCCATGCTTGAGCGCCTCTCCCGAGCCAAGTCCGTTCGCCCCGGCAAGATCTACGGCGCGCCCGGCGACGGTATGAGCGGCCATATCAGCCTGATCACGGCGCTGGTGCTTTTCGGCACCTGGCTGCTGATCACCGAAATGGGCTGGGTCAAGCCGCTGTTCCTGCCCTCGCCGCTCGCCGTCTGGGATAAGTTCGTCATCGCCATGACCGAGGGCGTCTCCAATTCGACGCTCATCCAGCATACGCTGGCGAGCCTTGGCCGCGTGCTTGGGGCCTTCTTCCTGGCGCTGATTACCGCCGTGCCAATCGGTATCCTGATGGGCGTCAACCGCACCGTGCGCGGCCTGTTCGACCCGATCATCGAATTCTACCGGCCGCTGCCACCGCTCGCCTACCTGCCGCTGATCATCATCTGGCTCGGCATCGGCGAGTTCCCCAAGGTGTTCCTGATCTATCTCGCAATTTTCGCGCCGATGGCCATCGCCGCCCGCGCCGGCGTGCGCTCGGTGTCGACCGAACAGATCCACGCCGCCTACGCCATGGGCGCCACCCGCGCCCAGGTCATCAGCCAGGTGATCCTCAAGGCCGCCCTGCCCGAGATATTCACCGGCATGCGCATCGGCATCGGGGTTGGCTGGACCACGCTCGTCGCGGCCGAAATGGTCGCCGCCCACCGCGGTCTTGGCTTCATGGTGCTGAACGCGGCGGAATATCTCGCCAGTGACACGGTCATCATGGGCATCATCGTGATCGGTATCTTCGCCTTCGCATTCGACCTGATGCTGCGTTACCTGGAAAAGGCACTGATCCCCTGGAAGGGCAAGATCTGATGGCAAAGCCCGCGCACCCGGCAAATTCGCCGCCCGGCTGATCCCGGCCCAGCAACGACCAACAGACAGAACCAGTTTGCCGGGTTGCCCGGCCACGGCGAAGCCATGCCCAGAGACGAGGACCACGAAATGACGATCACCGCCGACGACCTTGCCAGCCTGTTCGACGCCTTCAACCGGCACGACATCGATGGCGTCATGCGTTTCTTCGCCGAGGGCTGCGTCTTCAACGGCGTCGCCGGGCCGGAAGTCCATGGCACCCGCTTCGAGGGGTCCGAGGCGATTGCCTCTGCCTTCAGCGGCGTGTGGAAGGCGATGCCCGACGCGCACTGGGCCCATCACGGCCACTTCGTCCACGGCGATCGTGCCGTCTCCGAATGGACCTTCTCGGGCACCAATGGCGACGGCAGCCGCGTCGAGGCGGAAGGCTGCGATCTGTTCACGCTCAGCGGCGGCAAGATCGTGCGCAAGCAGGCGTTCCGCAAGAACCGGCCGCTGCTTCCGGCGCAACGCTGAAGACGGCCAGGGAGGACGAGGAGATGCAACAACAGCTTGCCCGGCCGGTGGCTCAAAGGAAGCCTTTCGACCCGGCCTACGATCCCGTACGCGCGCCCAATCCCGGCGATGGCAAGGACTACGCGCCAACCTACTGGATCGCCACCGCCGGCCCGCAGCCGGAAGACGACGGTCCTGTCACCCAGGACATCGACGTCGACGTCGCCATCATCGGCTCTGGCTACACCGGCCTGTCCTGCGCCATTCATCTGGCGAAGGAGCACGGCATCAAGGCGACGGTGCTCGAAGCCAACGGCGTTGCCTGGGGTTGCTCAACCCGCAATGGCGGCCAGGCGCAGATCTCCGCCGGGCGTCTCAAGCGTTCGCAGTGGATCGAGCGCTGGGGCGTCGACGTCGCCAAGAAGATGCATGTCGAGATCGCCGAAGCCTTCGACCTGTTCCGCGACCTGATCCGCTCGCCCGAGATCGACTGCGACCCCCAGGACGGCGGCCATCTCTACATCGCCCATCGCGACAAGGTGCTGCCGTCGCTGGAAAAGGAATCGCGGCTGCTGAACGAGGTCTTCGGCTATCCGACCCGCATGATCGGGCGCGAGGAGGTCCATAGCGATTTCGTCCGCGACGCCGAAGCCAAAGGCGCGATGTACGAGCCCGACGGCATGGGCATCCATGCGGCGAAGCTCGCCTTCGGTTATCTCAGGCTCGCCCGCAAGCTCGGTGCCAGGGTGCACACGTCGAGCCCCGTGCTCGGCAGCGAGCTCAATGGCGGCGTCCACCATCTGCGCACGCCTGGCGGAACGGTCCGCGCCCGCGCCGTTTGCATCGCCACGGCTGGCTACACCTCGCCCGGCCTGCACGACCTGACGCGGCACAGGCTGATGCCGATCCTGTCCAATTCGATCGTCACCCGGCCACTGACCGACAGCGAGCGCAAAACGCTGAACTTCCAGACCCGCATCCCGCTGACCGACACGCGCACGCTGCGCCACTATTATCGGATGTTGCCGGACGGCCGTATGCAGATCGGCAGCCGCAGCGCCATTACCGGCCGCGACGCGGTCAACCCAAAGCACCTCGATCGCCTGCTCGAAGGGCTTTACCGCAAGTTCCCGCTCCTGCGCGGCATCGAGGTCGACTACTCCTGGTGGGGCTGGGTCGATGTCAGCCACGACATGATGCCGCGCATCTTCCGGCCCGACCCCAAGCAACAGCTGTTCTACGCCATGGGTTATGGCGGCAACGGCGTCATGTATTCGGCCCAGGCCGGCCGCCGCATGGCTCAGATGGTCGCCGGCAAGGGCGGCGAACTCGACCTGCCGATCTTTACCTCGCCGCTGCCGAGCCACGGCCTGCTGACGCCGTTCAGGCGCCTCGGCCAGTGGGGAATGTACCGCTGGTATTACCTCAAGGACGAAATCCTCTAGCCCTCCCAGGCCGCCCCCACCTGCACTTGAAAGGAACAAAATCATGAAGATGACCACCGAAGAAGCATTCGTCAAAGTTCTCCAGATGCATGGCATCGAGCATGCGTTCGGCATCATCGGCTCGGCCATGATGCCCGTGTCGGACCTGTTCCCGAAGGCCGGCATCAAGTTCTGGGACTGCGCCCATGAGACCAACGCCGGCATGATGTGCGACGGCTTCAGCCGCGCCACCGGCACCATGGCGATGGCTATCGGCCAGAACGGCCCAGGCGTGACGGGCTTCATCACCGCGATGAAGACCGCCTACTGGAACCACACACCGATGCTGATGGTGACGCCGCAGGCGTCGAACAAGACCATCGGCCAGGGCGGCTTCCAGGAGGTCGACCAGATGGCGATGTTCGAGGAAATGGTCTGCTACCAGGAAGAGGTGCGCGACCCCTCGCGCATTCCCGAGGTGCTGAACCGCGTCATCGAAAAGGCCTGGCGCGGCTGTGCGCCTGCGCAGATCAACATCCCGCGCGATTACTGGACCCATGTCATCGACGTCGACCTGCCGAGCATCGTCCGGCTCGAGCGGCCTTCGGGCGGACAGCAGGCCATCGCCGAGGCGGCCCGGCTTCTGTCCGAGGCGAAGTTCCCGGTCATCCTCAACGGTGCCGGCGTCGTCATCGGCGAAGCCATCGCGGATTCGATGGCGCTGGCCGAACGGCTCGACGCACCCGTCTGCTGCGGTTACCAGCACAACGACGCCTTCCCCGGCAGCCATCGCCTTGCTGCCGGCCCGCTCGGCTACAACGGTTCGAAGGCGGCAATGGAACTGATTGCCAAGGCCGACGTGGTGCTGGCGCTCGGCACCCGCCTCAACCCGTTCTCGACGCTGCCGGGCTACGGCATCGACTACTGGCCGAAGAATGCCGCGATCATCCAGGTCGACATCAATGCCGACCGCATCGGCCTGACCAAGAAGGTGTCCGTCGGCATCTGCGGCGACGCCAAGCAGGTGGCGCGCCAGATTCTCGAACAGCTGAGCCCGTCCGCCGGCAATGCCGGTCGCGAGGAGCGCAAGGCGGCGATCCATCAGACCCGCTCGGCCTGGCTGCAGCAGCTGTCGTCGATGGACCACGAGGAAGACGACGTCGGCACCGAGTGGAACGCGACCGCGCGTCTCCGCGAAGCCGACCGCATGTCGCCGCGCCAGGCCTGGCGGGCGATCCAGGCGGCCCTGCCGAAGGAGGCGATCATCTCCACCGACATCGGCAACAACTGCGCCATCGGCAACGCCTATCCGAGCTTCGAACAGGGCCGGAAGTACCTGGCGCCGGGTATGTTCGGCCCTTGCGGCTATGGCTTCCCGTCGATCGTCGGCGCCAAGATCGGCCGACCTGACGTTCCGGTCGTCGGCTTCGCCGGCGACGGTGCCTTCGGCATCTCGATGAACGAGATGGGCGCCATCGGCCGAGAGGGCTGGCCGGCGATCACCATGGTGATCTTCCGCAACTACCAATGGGGTGCCGAAAAGCGCAACACGACGCTCTGGTACGACAACAACTTCGTCGGCACCGAGCTCAACCCCAACCTCAGCTACGCCAAGATCGCCGATGGCTGCGGGCTGAAGGGCGTCGTCGCCGACACACCGGCGGCGCTGACGGCGGCCCTTCACAAGGCAATCGACGACCAGGCCAAGGGCGTCACCACCTTCGTCGAGGTCATCCTCAACCAGGAACTCGGCGAGCCTTTCCGCCGCGACGCGATGAAGAAGCCGGTGCCGGTTGCCGGCATCGAGCGCTCCGACATGCGCCAGCAGAAGCTCGCCTGACCTGCCAACAACCCTCGCCTGCCCGGTCCGCCGGGCGGGCGAGGACTACAGCACCGTGACCGGGAATGATTTGATGAACACCGCCGCCGCAACCCAACGCTTCAATGGCCTGCCTTCGGTGGTACAGACCTATTGGCCCGGCCTCGCGGTCACCGGCGCCGTAGCGATTGCCGCGCAGTTCCTGTCCGACCACTATGGCGCGCCGGCGATGCTGATGGCGCTGCTGCTCGGCATCGCCTTCCACTTCCTGTCCGAGGAAGGACGTTGCGTCGCCGGCATCGACTTCTGCGCCAAGAAGGTGTTGCGCATCGGCGTCGCCCTGCTCGGCATGCGCATCAGCGTCGACCTGCTCGTCGGCCTCGGCGCCAGTACCATACTGCTGCTGGTCGCCGCCATCGCCGCGACCATCGTCTTCGGCCTCATCGCTGCCAAGCTGCTCGGCCGCGGCTGGCGCCTCGCCCTCATCACCAGCGGTTCGGTCGCCATCTGCGGCGCCTCGGCCGCCATGGCGATTGCCGCCGTGCTGCCCAAGAACGAATTCTCCGAGCGCAACCTGATCTTCACCGTGCTGTCGGTGACCGTGCTGTCGACGCTCGCGATGATCGCCTATCCGATCATCGCCCAGACGATGGGGCTCGACGCCCGCGCCACCGGCATCTTTTTCGGCGGCACCATCCATGACGTTGCCCAGGTCGTCGGTGCGGGTTTCTCCGTCTCCCCCGAGGCCGGCGAGACGGCGACGCTGGTCAAGCTGATCCGGGTGACCATGCTGGCGCCGGTGGTGCTCATCTTCTCCATAGCCACGCGCAATGTCGCCCAGCCGGCCGGCGAGACCGGCAAGCGCCCGCCGCTGCTGCCCGGCTTCGTCATTGCCTTCCTCATCCTCGCGGCAGCCAACTCATTCGGCCTCGTTCCCGAAGCCGTCTCGAAAGCCGGCATGGAAGCATCCCGCTGGGCGCTGCTCGCCGGCATCGTCGCCGTCGGCATGAAGACTGCGCTGCGCCGCGTGCTCGACGTCGGCGGCGACGCGGTCGCCCTGATCGTCGCCGAGACGATCTTCATCGGCCTCTTCATCCTCGCCGGCATCTACTATCTGGGGCACGCCTGATGAAACCACTGGAACGCATAATCGAGACGGCGAAACAGGCACCCAGGCGCATCGTGCTCGCCGAGGGTGAGGACCCGCGCATCGTCGAGGCGGCGGTCCGGGCCAGGCGCGAAGGCATCGCCGAAATCACCCTGGTCGGCAATCGCGGCGTCATCGAGCGGCGGCTGGCCGACGTTGGTGCGGACCCGCAGGAATTCCGTATCGAGGACCCGCAAGCTTCGCCCCTCGCCTCCCGGCTCGCTGCTGCCTACCACGAGCTGCGCAAGGCCAAGGGCGTCGATGCCGCTGCGGCAGCGGAAGCCCTGCGTTCCCCCCTGATTTTTGCAGCCATGATGGTGCGCGAGGGCGAGGCCGACGGCACGGTCGGCGGGGCCGTTGCCACCACCGCCGATACCGTGCGGGCGGCGTTGCAGACCATCGGCCGGGCACCGGGCGTCGGCCTGGTCTCGAGCTTCTTTCTGATGATGCTGTGCCAGCCCCATCACGCAAAGAAGGGCGCCTTCGTCTTTGCCGATTGTGGCCTGGTCGTCGATCCCGATGCCGCCGGCCTCGCCGACATCGCGCGCATGTCCGCGCGCTCCTACCAGGCGCTGGCGGGTGGCGCTGCCAAGGTCGCCATGCTGTCGTTCTCGACCAATGGCAGCGCGGCACACGAGCGCGTGTCAAAGGTGGTCGAGGCAACGCGCCTGGCGCATGCCGCGGACCCCGAACTTCTCATCGATGGCGAGCTGCAGTTCGATACCGCCTTTGTCGAAGCCGTCAGTGCTTCCAAGGCGCCGAACTCGGCGCTGCACGGCGAAGCCAACGTCTTCGTCTTCCCCAATCTCGACGCCGCCAATATCGGCTACAAGATCGCCCAGCGCATCGGCGGGGCCGACGCCATCGGTCCGATCCTGCAAGGGCTTGCCAAGCCGGCGAACGACCTGTCGCGCGGCTGCAGCGCCGACGACGCCTACCACATGATTGCCGTGACGGTGGTTCAGGCGAACCAGGGCTAGCCCAGCAACGACATCAAGTCGGCTTGAGCGCCCCTACAGCTCTTCCAGTGCGTCGCCGAAGCTCTCGATGCCCCTGAGGCGCGTCCGGCCGGCGGCGCCAGCGCGTTCGATGGCTCGGGTCGCCAGAAGATGGCAGATCGCCATCGCCGAAACGTGGTTGAACAGAGGTCCCGGCGCCAGCGTCTGGCAGCGGAAGTGCCACGCCGCGCTCTGCCTGTGGGGCACGCCCTCGTCGGTGATGTAGAGCAGCCTGGCTCCGCTTTTCTCGATGGCCGAGAGCACCATTTCCATGCGCGCGATGCGGCGGCGCAGTCCGAACACGACCGCGACGTCGTCCTTACCGACGCTGACCAGATGTTCGCCCAACGTCTGCCCGCCGCCCGGAATGGAAACGATGTTTTCCACCACTTGCGTCATCTGCCATTGGAAATAGTCGGCGAAGGGATGGCTGCTGCGGAAGCCGAGTACCCAGATCTTGCGGCTGGCCAGCATCGCCTCGACCGCGGCATTGATCTGGCTGTCGGTGATGGTGGCGAAGGTGCCTTCGATGTTGGCGATGCCCTGCGCCACATGGGCCGCCAGCGACTGGACCCCGGCGGTGTCGGTCGATGTCGTCAGGAACAGGCGCGAGCCGGTCTGCTTTTCCTCGCGGGCATGACGGCGGGCCTCCTCGTAGTTTTCATAGCCCAGCCGTTTGACGAAACGCGACACGGTTGCGTTCGAGACATTGGCTAGGTTGGCGAGTTCCGACGCCGAGTAGCTGGCCAGCTCTCCCGGAAAGTCGCAGACGAAGTCGCCGAGCCGCCGCTCGGCCGGGTGCAACTGGTCGAGCGCCTCCCGCACGCGAAAAAGAAAGGGCCGTTCCTTGGGGGTCATGCAGTCGTCCGCCACGCTTGTCGTCGTGCACATTTGCGCGCGATGCGCCCTCTCCGCAAGGGGCAGACGTCGGGGAGGATCGCTCGCATTGTCCCAATCACGCAGGAATCACAACGACATAACCGCTGGCCGCGAGACATTGGGGCCCCTCCATCAGATTCAGCTGTAAAAAACTAATTTCATATGATACTTTGGTGAAAATCAGTTTTCATATCTGGTTCAGCCAAGGGAGGAGAAACCATGGCAGCGGAAAGTATGGTGCAATCCGGCAAGACATCGCCGGTCATTCGACAACTTGAGGGAGCGCTAAGCCGCATAGGTGTCACCGGCGCCCATAAGCAGATCATCGCGCTGGTGCTCATCGGCGTGCTGTTCGACGCCTTCGAGCAGAACACGATCGGCGTTTCAGGGCCGATGCTCAAGGCAAGCTGGGGGCTGACCGGCGCCGACATCGGCCTGCTCAACACCATCACCTTCGGCAGCGCGGCCATCGGGCGGCTCCTGTCGGGCATTCTCGGCGATCGCTATGGCCGCCGCGTGATGCTGACCTTCAATCTCCTGCTCTTCACCATCGGTTCGCTTGCCTGCGCGCTGGCGCCGAACTTCGCCGCGCTCGCAATTGCGCGTGGTATCGTCGGCTTCGGCATCGGCGGCGAGATCTCGACCGCGGTGACCATGCTATCAGAGTTCTGCTCGCCCAAGTTCCGCGGCACGGCCGCGGGCCTGGTCAATGTCGGCGCCGGCGGCTTCGGCAACTTCCTGGCACCTGCCTTCGGCTTGTTGATCTTCACGATTTTTCCGGGCGAGGACGGCTGGCGCTGGCTGTTTGCCGCACTCGCGCTGCCGGCGCTGCTGGTGGTGTTCTACCGCCGCTTTGTGCCCGAGACGCCGCGCTTCCTTGCCTCGCAGGGCAGGATAGCGGAGGCCAACAAGGTGCTGTCGATCCTGGAATCGGGAACGCTGCGTCCGAAGAACCTTGTCGTGCGCGAGTACCTCAAGGACGACCAAGCACAGGAAGCTCCGGCCAAGCACAGCTGGAAAGAGCTGTTCCGCGCGCCCTACCTCGGCCGCACCATCCCGGTCGCCATTGCCATCCTGATGAGCTACGGCGCGCAGCTGTCGGTGCTGACGCTGATGCCAATCATCTTCGTGTCCATGGGCTACACGCTGCAGGGCAGCCTGCTTTATTCGATGATCATCCAGAGCGGCAGCGTGCTCGGCGCCATCGCTGCGTCGATGTTCGGCTACTACTTCCCGCGCAAGAAGGTACTGACTGTCGGCGCCATCTTCGCCTGCCTCGCGGCCGTGTCGATCGCCACGCTCGGCACCAACATCTACCTGGTGCTCATGTTCGGCGCGATCTTCCAGTTCTTCGTGCTGCTCTTGAACACCTCCATCTGGATCTATGCGCCTGAACTGTTCCCGACCCGCATCCGCGCCTTCGGCGTTGCCTTCATCCTGGCGACGGGATCGGCGGCGGGCTCCTTCGTGCCCACCATCTCGGGCGCGCTGTTCGACAACTACGGCATGATCGGCGTGTTCGGGCTGGCGGCGGCGATGTATGCGGTTTTCGCCGTCTGCATCCAGATGGGTCCCGAGACCTATGGCATGTCGATGGAAGACCTTACCCAGCCGGCGGAGGTCGAAACGCCCGAAGCGTCGACCTTGCAGGCACAAGCAAGAGCGTAAACATGAACACGGCCCCACACATCCTGTTGATCAATCCAAACAGCTCGCGCGCAACCAGCGATATGATGCATGCCATTGCGCGAAAGCCCGCAACAGGCCGAAGGGTTGTGGCGTTTGCCCCGGCCAGCCGGAACCCGCCGATGATCGTCAACGGCGCACAGCTCGAAGCTGCCGCCGACCAGGTCATCGAGATCGGTGTCGGCCATGATGCGGACTGCCGCGGCATCGTGGTCAGCGCCTTCGGCGATCCCGGCCTTGCGGCACTCAGGCAACGGGTCGCCGTTCCTGTGGTCGGCATCTGCGAGGCCTCGATGATCGAGGCTTCGCGCGACGGGCGGAGGTTTGGCGTCGCCACGACGACACCTGACCTTGCCGAAGCGATTGCCGGCCGCGCCCGCGACCTGGGGCTCGCCCATCTCTATTCGGGCATCCGGTGCACGCCGGGCGATCCCATCGCTGTGGCAGGAGATGAAAAGCTGCTCGAGCGGTCGCTTGCCGAAGCGGTGCGCGAATGCATCGAACTGGATGGAGCCGAAGCGGTCATCATCGGCGGCGGCCCGCTCGGCCAGGCGGCCGAGCAACTGCAGCCGATGTTCGAGACGCCGATCATCGCACCCATTCCCTGTGCCATGGAGCGGGTGCTCGGCCTTGTGCCGGTCAGTGCGGAAGTGGCCTGCTGAGGCGGCTTTCGCCTAACTCCAGGGTCTGCTCCCGCAAACCAGGAACCAGGCCCTGGCAAATATCAGGCGCGAGGACATCTATAGGGCCTCATTCCGAACCGGAATGGGGCCCTATTCACGATTCCGCGTCGTCTCCGCGGCGAAGGTGAAATGGCGCATGATGAGGTCCTGCAGGCGTTCCGGCAGTTCCGCCTTGTCGACAGCCTGCCGCATGCACTTCAGCCAGAGGTCGCGCAGTTCCGGACCGATGGCGACATGCTCGTGGATCTCCTTCAGCCGTGAATGTCCATGCTTCTGGACGTAGTAGCTCGGGCCGCCGAAGAAACCGCAGAGATAGTTGAACTGCTCCTCGCGGGAGTGGGCGACACCGTGGCCCCTGCGGTGGAGCAGGTGCAACTCCGCAGCGTCTTCATCCTGCTCGACGATGTCGTAGAAAATCTCGACCAGCCGCCGGATGGCCTCCTCGCCGCCGAGTTCGTGGTAGAGCGACCGCCCCTTCTGCACAACTTCGTTCAAGATTACCTACCTCCTCCGGTCTGGTACGCTTGCGCAATGACGCCTTGGACCCCAAGCCGGCCAATGGCGTGAAGAACCGGAATGCTCCGCTCCCGGCGTAGCCAAAACGTAACACCGGCATGCTCCGCGACAAGCGCCAAGTGCCGTCCGGACCCGCGACTTATTATCCCCCGCTCATTCGTCGGTGACGATGACGTCCATCGGAATGTCATGCGGTTGCGGATAGATCGTCGGAATCCGGCTTCCGGTGTAGCCAACCCCGATCACCAGCGGCCTTCTAGGCATTGCCGCCAGTGTCCTGTCGAAGAAGCCGCCGCCATAGCCGAGGCGGTAGTTGGCATCGTCGAAGCCCACTACCGGCGCGATGACGACATCGGGTTGCACTGCCGGCCCGTGCGAGGGCACAAGGATGTTCCATACGCCGCGCTCCAGCGGGTCGCCCGGCGACCAGACGCGGAACTCCAGCGGCCACGCCTTTTGGATGACGACGGGCAAGGCGATCCTGCCGCCGCGCATGATCACCCGCACCGCCCAGTTGCGCAGGTCCGGCTCGCCGCGGAACGGCCAGTAGACGCTGACCAGCCGGCCGGACACCTTGCCGATCGCCTCGTCAAGCGCCGCGGCGATGCGTTCCGACTTCGCCGTCCGCTCTTCGGCGCCGACCAACAGGCGCTCGTCGATCAGCCGCGTGCGTTCGGCCTTGCGCCATCTGGTGACCTCGGGCCATCTGTCCCGCGACACCGCCTGAGCCTGATAGTCCGGCGACAGCTCGTGCATGAAGCACGGCGGCGAGGCATATTCGTGCGTTTCGGGAGGGGCACCCTTTTCGTCGGATATCATCTACCGTTTCCTTTGCCGCGATGACGACCCACGTCGTCCTTTGCGAAAAATTGCGCCGCGCCAAACAAGAACGCAAACGGAATTAAATGCTATATGAGTGCAATAATTTTGCTTTGAACTGGATGCCATGGACATAGATCGCGCCCGTACGTTCTTGGAAATCGTCCACTGCGGCAGCTTCCTCAGGGCCGCCGACCGGCTGCACGTGACCCAGACGACGGTCAGCGCGCGCATACGTACGCTGGAGGAGGAGCTTGGGCGGCAACTCTTCACCCGCAACCGCAACGGCGCCCAGCTGACGCCGGCCGGCCGCGAGTTCGAACGCTACGCCCAGTCGTTCGTCCAGATCTGGGAACGCGCCAGGCACCAGCTCGCCATCCCCTCGGGGCGCACGAGTGTCGTCGCATTGGGTGGGGAACTCAGCCTGTGGAATCCCCTGCTGCTCGACTGGCTTGTGTGGATGAAGCAGGTCAAGCCCGAGATCGCCATCCATGCCCATGTCGGCGTTCCCGACCAGTTGCTCGACCAGTTGCGCACTGGCGTGCTCGATATAGCCATCCTCTACGCGCCCAAGCTGCTGCCGGGCTTCAAGGTCGAGATCCTGCAGGAAGAACAGCTGGTGCTCGTCCGGACGGTGGCGAAGGACGGTAAGCGGGATGCGGCCAGCACCTATGTCTATGTCGACTGGGGGCCGCTGTTCGCCGCCCAGCACGATGCCACTTCGACGGCTTTCGGCGAGCCGGGGCTGTTCGTTGGCCTTGGACCGCTAGGCCTGAGCTATATCCTGCGCGCCGGCGGCATGGGCTATTTCCGCAAGGGCGTCGTCGCGCCGCTGATCGCTGCGGGTGAGCTCGAAACGGTCGAAGGCGCGCCGGAATTCACCTATCCGGTTTATGCCGTCTACCCCGAGGCAAGCGAGGGACGCGCTGACGTGCAGGAGGCACTGGACGGGCTGAAGCAGGTGGTCCGATAGGCACAGCCTGAGATCAGGGCGTTTCAAGCGCCCTTTGCAGCAATTTTCTTGCAGCCAACCAGCAATATCATTCGTTTGCCTGCTGTCGGACCCAGTGCTTAGGTCATCTTTCCAACGGCGGGATGGAAGGAACGACCGGCATGACCGAACCAAGGGAACCCAGGACTGTCGCTGCGGCCAACGGCATCGCCGGCGACCAGGGTTTCGGCGCCGTCAACCCGCCGCTCTACCTTTCGAGCACCTTCGTCTTCCCCGGCTTCGAGAGACCCGGCAGCTACGAATACACGCGTGCCGCCAATCCCAGCCGAGACTTGCTTGCCGATACGCTCGCCAGGCTGGAGGGTGGCGCGGGGGCCGTGGTGACCGCCTCGGGCATGGCCGCGGTCGACCTGGTTCTGGGATTGATGGGGCGAGACGATCTCGTCGTGGCACCGCATGATTGCTACGGCGGCACCTACCGCCTGCTGTCCCTGCGACGGGACAAGGGACAGTTCGACGTGCTTTTCGTCGACCAGGGCGACGAGGCTGCATTGTTCGCAGCGCTGGCCAGGAAACCGGCGCTGGTGCTCATCGAGACCCCGAACAATCCATTGATGCGGGTCGTAGACATCAGGACGATTGCCGCCCGGGCCAGGCGCGCCGGCGCCAAGGTCGCCGTGGACAACACCTTCCTGTCGCCGGCGCTGCAGAGGCCGATCGCGCTGGGGGCCGATTTCGTCATCCATTCGACGACGAAATATCTCAACGGCCATTCCGACGTGGTCGGCGGCGCAGTCATCGCCGCCGACAAGGCGGACGTCGAGGCGCTGTCGGACTGGGCGAAAATCACCGGCGTGACGGGAGCGCCGTTCGATTCCTATCTGACCCTGCGCGGCCTGCGTACCTTGTTTCCGCGCATCGAGCACCAGCAGGCGAATGCCGCAGCCATAGCCGAATTCCTGGAACGACAGCCGCAGGTCAGCGCGGTCCACTATCCCGGCCTGAAGTCGCATCCCGGCCATGCCATCGCCAGCGCGCAGCAGGCGGGCTTCGGCGCCATGCTGAGTTTCGAACTGGCCGGCGGCGTCGATGCGGTCCGCAGTTTCGTCGAAGCCGTGAGAGTGTTCACCCTGGCGGAATCGCTGGGCGGCGTCGAAAGCCTGGTCGCTCACCCCGCCACCATGACCCACGCGAGCATGGGCGCCGAAGCCCGACTGGCGGCAGGCATCAGCGACGGGCTGCTGCGGCTGTCGATCGGGCTGGAGGCCGAGACGGACCTGATCTCCGACCTGGAAACGGCGCTCGCGGCCATCGCCACGGTGCTATAGGACCGGCTGTCACCAAACCATCATTCAGCTGTCATCGTGCTGAAATCTCGCTGCCCCAAACGGAACCCGCAATTCCGTTCAGGCAAAGAGGTTTCACCATGTCAGGTAACATCAACCGCAAGCTCCTGCTCTTGACCACCGCGCTTGCCGCGTCGGCCGCCCTCCCCGCTCACGCGGCAGAAGTCTTCAACCGCGTCGCCACCTTCCCGGTCTCTCAGAACCTGCCGGCCGACGTCGATGCGGCCACGCCGACGTCGTCGGAAATCATCACCGCGACCGAAGACGGCATGACGCTCGTCTATTCCGATAGCCCGCTCGGCGCCGTCGGCGCCGAAGGCTGCCGGCATCGTCAAGATCGACGGTGAGCCGACCTCGGTCACCGTGCTAGGCGGCAAGGTGCTCGCCGGCGTCAACACGTCGAAGAGCAAGCAGGAGCCATCCGGCAACCTGACCGTGATCGACCTGGCATCCAAGAAGATCGAGGCCAGCTGCGACCTCGGCGGCCAGCCCGACTCGGTGGCGCTGAGCAAGGACGGCAAGCTGCTTGCCGTCGCCATTGAAAACGAACGCGATGAGGAACTCAACGAAGGCGCCCTGCCGCAGTTGCCAGCTGGCAACCTCCAGATCGTGAAGCTGAACGACGGCGCGCCCGATTGCGCCTCGATCAAGACCGTCGACCTGACCGGCATCGCCACTGTTTCGCCTGAAGATCCGGAGCCGGAATTCGTCGCCTTCAACGATAAGGGCGAGATCGCCGTCACGCTCCAGGAAAACAACCACATCGCCATCGTCGATGCCGCCAGTGGCAAGGTCGTTTCCCACTTCCCGGCCGGCGAGGTCACGCTCGAAAACGTCGACACCAAGAAGGACGGTGCGCTGTCTTTTACCGGCAAGGTCGAGAATGCGCCGCGCGAACCCGACGCGGTGAAGTGGCTCGACGACGAGCGCCTCGTCGTTGCCAATGAAGGCGACTACAAGGGCGGCGCGCGCGGATTCACCATCTTCTCCAGGGCTGGCGAGGTGCTGTACGAATCCGGTCCGGCTTTCGAATATCAGGCGGCCGCCGCCGGCCACTATCCAGACGCCCGCAACAAGAAGGGCATCGAGCCGGAAGGCCTCGAATTCGCAAGCTTCGGCGACCAGAAGCTGATCTTCGTGGCAGCCGAACGCGCCTCGCTCGTCGGCGTCTACAACGACACCGGTGCCGAGCCCGAATTCCTCCAGCTGCTGCCCTCAGGCATCGGGCCGGAAGGCCTGGTCGCCATCCCGCAACGCAAGCTCCTGGTCACCGCCAACGAGACCGATCTCGTCGAGGACGGCCTCGCCCGCTCGCATGTCATGGTCTACGAACTTGGCGAGGGTGACGCTGCCTATCCGCAGATCGTCTCGAGCTTCAAGGACGACGGCACCCCGCTCGGCTGGGGTGCTCTCTCGGGCCTCGCTGCCGATCCCAAGGAAGCCGGCAAGCTCTATGCTGTGTCGGACTCGGTCTATCGTTCGGCGCCTGCGATCTTCACCATCGACACCACCAAGACCCCGGCCCTGATCGCCGAAAAGACCATCGTCACGCGCGACGGCCAGCCGGCGCAGAAGCTCGATCTCGAAGGCCTCGTGGCCGACGGCAAGGGCGGCTTCTGGCTGGCTTCCGAAGGCCGCAGCGACAAGCTGACCCCGCACGCTGTCTACAACGTCAACGCCAAGGGCGAGATCAAGGAAGAGATCGCCTTCCCGGCCGAGCTTCTGGCCGGCGAGACCCGTTTCGGCCTCGAAGGCATCACCATTGTCGGCGAAGGCGACGATCTGACGCTGGTCATGGCCATCCAGCGTGAATGGGCCGACGACCCGAAGGGCCAGGTCAAGCTGCTCGCCTACAAGCCCAAGGCCAAGGAGTGGTCGGCGGTGCGCTATCCGCTCGACGCCACCGAAAAGGGCTGGGTCGGCCTGTCGGAGATCACCGCCCATGACGGCAAGCTCTATATCGTCGAGCGCGACAACCTGATCGGCGCGGAAGCCAAAAACAAGCGCATCTATGCGGTGGCGCTCGACGGCTTCAAGCCGGCCAAGCTTGGCGGCGAACTGCCGGTGGTGGAAAAGGCGCTGGTGCGCGACCTGCTGCCCGATCTCAAGTCGGCCAACGGCTACGTCGTCGACAAGGTCGAGGGCTTCGCCATCGATGCATCAGGCGAAGCCTTCGTCGTCACCGACAATGACGGCGTCGACGACTCCTCGGGCGAAACCTTGTTCCTGCGCCTCGGCAATATCGCCGCCATCAACTGAGCGGCGTTCGAAAAAAAAGGGGCAGCGCTCGGAGCTGCCCCTTTTTATGCTTGAAGAGCCGCCTCTCACAGCACGTGAGACAGGAACTCCCGTGTCCGCGGCGATTGCGGGTTGGCGATCATTTCCCTGGGCTCGCCCCGCTCCTCGACGACGCCGCGATCCATGAAGATCAACTGGTCGCCGACCTCGCGGGCAAAGCCGATCTCGTGGGTCACCACCACCATCGTCATGCCGCTTTCGGCAAGGTCGCGCATGACCACCAGCACTTCGCCGACCAGCTCGGGGTCGAGCGCCGAGGTCGGCTCGTCGAATAGCAGGACCTTGGGGTTCATCGCCAGCGCACGGGCAATCGCCACGCGTTGCTGCTGCCCGCCGGAAAGCTGGCGCGGATAGGCGTCGGCCTTGGCCGAAAGCCCGACGCGTTCGAGCAGTGCAAAGGCCTTGTCCTTGGCTTCGGCCTTGGACATGCCCTTCACCATCATCGGCGCCTCGATCAGGTTTTCGAGCGCAGTCATGTGCGAGAACAGGTTGAACGACTGGAACACCATGCCGATGTCGGCGCGGCGCTGGCACAGCAGCTTGTTGTTGACTTCGTAGAGCTTGCCGTGGCGCAGGTCGTAGCCGACGAACTCGCCGTCGACCAGGAGCACGCCGCCGCTGACCTCCTCCAGGTGATTGATGCAGCGCAGGAAGGTGCTCTTGCCCGAGCCCGAAGGGCCGATGACGCAGGCGACCGATCCTGTGGGCACGTTGAGGTCGATGCCCTTCAGCACTTCCACATTGCCGAAGGATTTCCGCACGCCGCGGGCAAACACCATGGAATTGTCGGGTACGCCGAAGCGGGCCTGGTTTTCTGCTTTCGATGTCATGCTGGCTGTGCCACCCGTCCGAACCTGAAGGCGCGTTTCAGCATCTCGCCCAGGGACGCGCCCTGCTGCTGGTCGCTCCTGCCGTAATATTGCTCGATATAGTGCTGCCCGATCGACAGGATGGTGACGACGAACAGGTACCAGAAAGCCACCACGATCAGCAGCGGTATGGTCTCGAAGGTGCGGGCGTAGATGCTCTGCGCGGCATATAGCAGGTCGTTGACTGCGATGATGGTGACCAGGGACGTCGTCTTCAGCAGGTTGATCGTCTCGTTGCCGGTCGGTGGCACGATGAAGCGCATCGCCTGGGGCAACGTGATGCGGCGCAGGATCAGCCGGTGGTTCATGCCGAGGCTGCCGGCTGCCTCGGTCTGGCCTGATGCCACCGAGTTGATGCCGGCGCGCACGATCTCGGCCATGTAGCCGGCTTCATGCAGCGACAGCGCAATGACGGCCGCCACGAAGGGCGTCATGACGTCGTTGGTCTTGATCGTGAACAGCGTGCCGACGAATGGCAGCGTCAGCGAAAATTCGCGCACGATGAGCGACAGGTTGAACCAGAAGATCAGCTGGATCAGCGCCGGTGCGCCGCGGAAGAACCAGATATAGGCGCTGGCGAAGGCGTTGAGGATCCGGCTCGGCGACAGCCTCATGATGGCAACGATGGTGCCGATGATGATGGCCAGCACCATGATGGTGACCGTCAGCAGCAGCGTCTGGCCCAGGCCGCGAATGATCGAGGGGTGGAACAGGTACTTGCCGACCGTCGGCCAGTCGAAGGCCGGGTTGGTGGCGAGAGCCTTCAGGATCAGCCCGAGTATGACCAGCGTGATCGCCGTGCCGACCCAAAGGCCATAGTGGCGCAGCGGTACGACGGTCAGCGCCTCCGGCGGTGCTTGCGTTTCGGCCCGGTCCATTCAGGCGCCCTCTCAAAAAATGGTAGTGGCCCGGCTAGAGGATAAACCTCTCGCCGGGCCGGATCTATTATTTGCGGATCTTGTCGGCGGCGTCGACAACGTAGGCTTCCTCGATCATCGCACTGGTCATGCCGTACTTGGCCATGATCGTCTTGTAGGTGCCGTTCTTGATCAGCTCGTTGACGCCTGCAGCCAGCATGTCAGCCGTCTCCTTGTCGCCCTTCGGAATGGCGATGCCGAGCGGCGCGACGTCGTAGAGACCCGGCACGACCACCATCTGGCCCTTGCTGGTCACTTCGAAATAGCCCGATGCGGTGGCGTCGTCGAGACGGGCGTCGATGCGATCGGAGAGTGCTGCCTGGATGATGTCCTTGCCTTCCGGGAAGATGCTCTTGGCGATCTCGGGCAGGCCCTTTTCCTTGCACTCGCCGCTCAGCCGGTCGGCGATGAAGTCGGACACGGCGCCGCCGATGACGCCGACGCGCTTGCCGCAGAGGTTGTTCTCGCCCTGGAACTGCGATGCCTTGTCGGCGGTCGTCGAAGCGACGATGCCAGACTTGATGAACATCACGAAGTCGACCTGCTTCAGCCGGTCGTCGGTAGCGGCGAAGGTTTCCCAGGCGACCTTGAAGCGGCCGGCGGCGAGGCCGGGTACCATCGAGGGGAAGGGAATGCGGGTCACTTCGAGCTCGGCGCCGAGCAGCTTTGCGGTTTCCTGCGCGAGCTCGATGTTGATGCCGACCTGCTTGCCGTTTTCGTCGATGAATTCGAACGGCGCATATTCGAGCGTGTTGGCGATGATCAGCTTGCCGGTGTCCTTGACCTCAGACGATTTCGGCAGCTCGGCAGCGCCCGAAACGCCGGCGCCTGCGGCGACGGCCGTGGCGGCCAGTGCGGCGATCGCGGTGCCGCGCAGAAGCGAAAGATGTCGTTGCATGTCAGCCCTCTCCATTATGATGGGTAGTATGCCGGTTGCTTGCGCCCCGGCCAGTCCCTATCGCTGCCTTCCCCTCGAACGCCGCGAAGCGCCCTTCTTGTCTGTCGGCAGTGACACCAGAACCGTCTATTCTGATATTGAAATGTATTTTTACGGCTCATCTCTTGTCAAGCGAGCGGGCCCTTCCGGCCACACAAATCGCGCCGGAAAACTGCTGATTTCCGGCGCGTGGCGGCATTTTGCCAGCCTGTTCAGAACCGCAGCGACCTGAGCCCGACCGTTCGATCAATGATCAGGATCGCGGCGAAGGTCATGAAGATGCTGAGCGAGGCGATCGCAGCCGCCGTCGGGTCGAAATTGAAGCGCAGGTAGTCGAACAGTTCGAGCGGCAGCGTGTTGCTGCCGAGCGACTTCAACAGCAGCGAGATGTTGAAGATGTCGAAGGAGATGACGAAGGCAAACAGGCAGCCGGTGATGATGCCGGGCTTGATCGCGGGCAGCGTCACGCGCCGGAAGGTCATCCAGCCGCCGGCCCCCAGGCTGCGCGCGGCTTCTTCCTGCGAGCGGTCGAAGTTGAACAGCGCCGAAGACACGTTGAGGAAGACATAGGGGAAGGTGACGACGATGTGGCCGATCTGGATGCCGATCGAATAGTCGGTGCCGATCCGGATCTCGTAGAAATAAAACAGCAGCGCGATCGCCGTCAGGATTTCCGGCACCAGCAGGGGCGCGGTCATGATCAGGCGGATGTAGTCGCGGGCCACCGTCGCATGGCGGGCGACGTAGATCGCCGCCAGCGTGCCGATCACGGCGTTGACGATGGTCGATGTCGCGGCGATCTGGATCGAATAGAGCGTGGCGTCGAGGAAGCGCTTGTTCGAAAACAGCGCCTCGAACCAGCGCAGCGAAAACCCCTCGAGCGGGAATGCCAGGAACTCGCCCGAATTGAACGACAGCAGCACCACCAGCACGATCGGGAACATCAGGAAGATGTAGATCGCCGCAACAAGCACGGTGAAGAGGCGGTCCCAGATGGTCTTTTCGACGCCGCTCGATGCACCTGTCATGGCAGCCTCCGCATCGCGCGCGCCGTAAGCCGGAGATAGAGCCCGACGAAGATTACAGCCACCGCCGCCATGATGATGGCGAGTGCTGCCCCAGCCGGCCAGCGGAAATTGTCGACGAGATACTGCACCACCAGCACCGACATGGTGCGGCCGCCGGTGCCGCCGAGCATGGCGGGCGTGACATAGGCACTGATCGACAGCACGAACACCAGGATCGTGCCGGCCTGGATGCCGGGCATGCTGAGCGGCAGCGTCACTTTCCAGAAGGTGCGCATGCGCGAGGCGCCGAGCGAGCGCGACGCCATGGCGAGGTCGGGGCTGATCGCCTGCAAATTGCCGAGCAGCGGCAGGATGACGAAGGGCAGGAAGACGTGCGTCAGCGCGATGGTCACGCCGAGCGAGTTGTTCATCAGCTGGAGCGGGAAGTCGATCAGGCCGACGGCCTGGAGCGCCTGGTTGGCGACGCCGTTGTTGGAAAGGATGATCATCCAGGCAAAGGTTCGCACCACCAGCCCGACCAGCAGCGGCGACAGCACGAAGATGTAGAGCAGGCTGGTCCAGCGCGACCGCGACTTTGCAAGATGATAGGCAACGGGATAGCCGAGCAACAGCGAGATGACCGTGACGGTGGCGCCGATCAGCAGGGTGCGGCCGAGAATGCCCCAGATGTAGAAGTCGCCAAGCGCGGTGGTGTAGTGCGCCAGCGTGAAGCCTTCGCCGTAGACGGCGCGGGTGGAGGCCTCGCGCAGGCTCATGGTGATGATCGTCAGGTAGGGAAGCGCAAAGAAGCCGATCAGCAGCACCAGCGCCGGCACCACCATCCAGGTGGCGCTGCCGCGATTGCTTCGGCCCTCGACGCGTGGAGCGGCCTCGACAGCACTCATGACGCCAGCAGCCAGGTGTCGCGCGCGGCGAAGCGCAGGGCGACCTGTTCGCCGACTTCGAGCGGATTGCGGCCATTGACGTCGACGATCACGCGATCGCCGCTGCCGAGCTTGACGGCCAACTGGTTGGCGCTGCCCTGATAGACCGAATTGACCACCGAGCCGGCGAGCACGTTTTCGCCGCTGCCCGCCTCCTCCGCCCCTGCCCCTTGCTGGTGGCCTGACGCGGCTTGGCTGCGGGTGCTGATGTTCTCCGGCCGGATCATGATCTTGACCTCGGCGCCTTTGGAAAGTCCTGCCGGGCCCGTGGCGCCGATGCTTCCGCAAGGCGTCTCGACCTTGTAGCCGTCCTGGCCGAGCGCTTCGGCGATCTTGCCCGATATGGTGTTGGAGCGGCCGATGAAGCCGGCGACCGACTGCGAGGCGGGCCGCTCGTAGATCTCGCGCGGCGAACCGAACTGCGAGATGGTACCGGCATTCATCACCACGATCTTGTCCGACATGACCATCGCCTCGGCCTGGTCGTGGGTGACGTAGATGCTGGTGATGCCGACGCGCTGCTGCAGGTCGCGGATGAAGAAGCGCATCTCGTCGCGCAAGGTGGCGTCGAGATTGGCCAGCGGCTCGTCGAGCAGCAGCACGGACGGCTCGATGACCAGCGCACGGGCCAGCGCCACGCGCTGCTGCTGGCCGCCGGAAAGTTCGCGCGGATAGCGCTTGTCGTAGCCTTCGAGCCGCACCATGGCGAGTACGTCGGCGATGCGCCGCTGGCGGTCCGCTGGCGCGACCTTGCGCACTTCGAGGCCGAAGCTCAGGTTTTCCGCCACCGTCATGTGGGGGAACAAGGCGTAGGACTGGAACACCATGCCGATGTCGCGCTGTTCGGGCAAGGCGCGCGTCACGTCGCGCTCGCCGAACAGAATGCGGCCGGTATCCGGCCTCTCGAAACCGGCGATGCAGCGCAGCGTCGTGGTCTTGCCGCAGCCGCTGGGGCCGAGGAGGGAAACGAATTCACCCTGGCCGATCGGGATGGAAATGTCCTTGAGGATGTGCAGGTTGCCATACCGCTTGTTGATACGGTCGATGGTCAGGGCGGTCATCCAGTGTCCTCGCGCAGTTCCCGGCCGGGAGGTGGGGTGCCTCCCGGCCATGCGGTTACGTCGTTGCCGGTTTCGGTGTGGCCTTACGCCATCTCCCGGTTCCAGCGGTCGGCGATCTCCGCCGCCTTGTCGACGTAGCTGTCCCAGTCATAGCTCTTGATCTCGGCCATGCGCGGGCCGACGATCGGCGTGCGTGCCTTCAGCGCGTCGTCGACGACGGACTCGCTGTTGCTGGGCGAGGTGTAGAAGGCCTTGGCCATGTCCTGCTGGACCTTGGCGTCGAGGATGTAGTTCAGGTAGGCGTGCGCGGCGTCCTTCTCGGCGCCGGTGGCGACCAGGTTGAACGACTGCTCGAAGGCGAGCACGCCTTCCTTGGGTGCGACGATCGCCACCGGTGCGCCCTTGTCCTGCAGCGTCATGATCTCGGTCCAGTCGACCGGCGCGATGATCGCGTCGCCGCGGATCAGGGCCGTTGCCACCTCGCCGCTCCACGACGCCTGCGTGAACGGCAGCAGTTCCTTGATCTTGGTGAAGGCGGTGTCGAAGTCGTCGGGCCCGCTGCCGAACAGCTCGGCGACCAGGCGCAGGAAAAGCACGGCGCCGGTATTGCCGATCTGGTAGAGGCCGGTCTTGCCCTTGAACTCCGGGTTTTCCCACAGGTCGTGCCACGAGGTCGGCGCGGTCTTCACCAGGTCGGTGCGGTAGGCTAGGCCGATCGGCGAAACGATGGCGCGGATGCCCTTGGCGTCCTTGTTGATGAACTGCGGGAAGGTCTTGGCCGCGTTCGGCACCTTGGCGAGGTCGAAGGGCTCGAAGAAGCCCTCGGCGCGCAGCACGGCTGCGATGTTCTCGTTGCCCATGAAGATGCTGTAGGGCGAACGGTCGCCGCCGGCGCGGATCTTGGCAACGAAGTCCTTGCCAAGCCCGACGTCGAGCTGCGGCTGGATGCCGGTGGCAGAGGTGAGGCCCGGCAAGAGGTTCTCTTCCCAGAACTTGGCCCACAGACCGCCATAGGTCGGAACGACCAGTGACGATTGCGCGGAGGCCAGCCGCGGCAGGCTCATCGAGGCAATAGCTGCCGTCATACCGACGGCGAATTCACGCCTTGTCAGCTTCATCGGAAATTATCTCCCATGTTCCCACTGAAGTTCTTATTGTGGCTGCGTCGCGGGTCGAAAACGCTGCCCTGTTGGATCGAAGGCTTGCATTTTTGGATCAGGCGGTCAACAATTTAGATATTGTAATATTGAAATAATAAGAAGCGGCAACCGAGGGAGAGAATACGCGCATGGAGGAGGCCAAGCAGGCAGTCCAGGCTACCAAGAGCCTGGCACATCAGATCGCGACGGCGCTCCAGCAGGAGATCGTGCAGGGCGCGCTCAGCGTCGAGGCCCGGTTGCCCTCCGAAGCCGAGATCGCGCAGCGTTTTGGCGTTTCGCAGCCGACGGTGCGCGAGGCTCTGAAGATCCTGGCGGCGAAGAAGCTGGTGCGTTCCAAGCGTGGCCCCAATGGCGGCGTCTTCGTCAATGCACCGTCGCTCACCGCGGCCAGCCAGATGCTGCAGGAGATGACGACCTGGTTTGTCGGCCTTGGTGTCTTCGGGCTCAACGAGATCGTCGAGGCGCGCCTGTTGCTCGGCCGTACCTGCGTGCAGCTCGCTGCCGAGCGCGCCACGGCCGACGACCTTGAGTCGATCGAGGCGACGCTGGAGGCCTTCGAGCGCGACGACATCTCAGACGAGGAGTTTTGTCGGCTTGACGTCGCCTTCCACCACGCCATCGCCCAGGCCACCGGCAACAACGAGCTGCGCTTCATCATGCTGGTCGTCAACGACTCGCTGATCCCGGCAACCAACATGATTTCCTTCCGCTTCCGCGAGCGCGGCCGCGTCGTGTCGCTGCACGCCGACATCCTTAAGGCGCTGCGCGCCCGCGACGCATCGGCTGCCACCGCCGCCTTCGAGGAACTCATCGCCTATCAGTCGAGCGTCTACGAAAAGGCGCTTTCGGCGCGACAGGGCGATGCCCCCCAGAGGCACGAAGCCTGATGAGCCTGCTGGTGGCCCCGGGCCAGGAGCTGATCGAAGAGCAGCTTCAGGACGGGCGCCGCGTCTATCGCAGCTCGATCGCGCTGCCGGCCGAAATGCCGGATATTCTGGCACGGCTCGCCAAATGGGCGGAAGTGCAGCCAGACCAGGTGCTCCTGTCCGAGCCTGGCGACGGCGTCAGGCGTTCGATCAGCTACGGCGAAGCGCTTCGCCGGGCCCGCGCCATGCGAAAGCTGCTTGCCGATCACCATGGCCTCGCCAAGGGCGATTGCGTGGCGACCCTGGCTCCGGCCGGCATCGATGCGCTGGTGCTCAAGCTCGCCGGCCTTTCAGGCGGTTTGGTCCATGCGGCGCTGCCGCCCTTTCCTTTCCGCGACGGTGTCGAAAGCGAAGCGACGAAGCCGTTCCTCGATTCCGCCAAACCCAGGCTGATCGTGGCACCTTCCGGCCATCCGGCCATCGAAGGCATGGGTGCCGTTTCGCTTGGCGAACTCGTATGCGACAGCATGGACGGAGCCGTGCCTGGAGCGGACGAGGATGCCGCGCCGGAGGACTGGGCGGCAATCTTCTTCACCTCGGGCAGCACCGGAACCCCCAAGGGCGTGCCGATCACGCGCGGCATGATCACGTCCAACCAGAGCGCCATTGCCGCGATGTGGCCGTTCGTGGCCGAAACCCCGCCGGTGCTGGTCGACTGGCTGCCCTGGCACCACGTCTTCGGCGGTCTCGACAATATCTTCAAGGTGATCTGGAACGGCGGCGCGATGCATGTCGACGCCGCCCCCAGCCCGTCGACCTTCGAGGCGAGTGTGCGGATCATGGCGGAGGTCGCTCCGACCATGCATATCGCCGTGCCACTGGGCCTGAAACTGCTGCTTGACCGGTTGGAAAACGACCAGGCCGCGGCCGCGGCTTTCACCCGCAAGCTGCGGGCCATCTTCTTTGCCGGCGCCGGCATCGACGCCTCGCTCTGGCGCCGGCTCGCCGACTTCCGCGACAGCCATGGTGATTTCCAGATCCTGTCGGGCTATGGCGCGACCGAAGCCGCATCGACGATCACGCTGTCGCCGGCGCCGCTGGAGCGGCCGGGCGAGCTTGGCCATCCCCTGCCCGGTCATCGCGTGGCCCTGGTCGACATCGATGGGCGCAGTGAGTTGCGCGTTTCGGGCCCCAACATCGCGCCCTGCTATCTCATCGAGGGCCGCACGGTCCCGCTGCCGATGGACGAGCATGGTTTCTACCGCACCGGCGACGCCGGAGTGCTGCGCCAGCGCACGGACGGCATGCCCGTATTCGGCTTCGATGGCCGTCTTGCCGAGGACTTCAAGCTGTCGAGCGGGGTCAAGGTGCGCACCGGCCCGCTGCGCGCCGGCCTCATGGCGCAATGCGCGCCGCTCGCCGACGACATCGTCATTTCGGGCGAGGACCGCGACCGGCTGGTCGCGTTGGTCTTTGCCTCGGCGGCGGGCAGGGACCGTATCGGCGAAATCAGCGCGCGCATCGCCGGCTGGAACGCCGCCAACCCCGCAGGCTCGACGGCGATTGCCCGTTTCGACCTGGCGACGACACCGGCCGACCGCAGCAGGGGCGAACTGTCGGACAAGGGGCAGATCGTGCAGTCGCGCTACCTGCGCAACCATGCCGAACTGTTCGAGGCGCTGCAGGCGGGCGGAGGCCAGGCACCCAAGGACGCCTGACCTGTTTCGAACTCAATCAAGGTCGCGGAACGGCTTCTCGCGGATGTCGAGGAACTCCTTCAGCGAATGCTCCTTGAGCAACCGCATCCAGTAGCGCCCTTCCTCGGAGCCATGCAGGATCGCCGTGGTTTCGCGGTTGTAGGTCCAGGAGCTCTCAAGGCCTGCCGTCTGCTGCTGGTGGTTGAGCGCGGCCTTGGCGAACTTGATCGCCGCACCCGGCATGCGGGCGCACTTGCGCGCCAGCTTTTCGGCCTCCGCCCGCAACTGGTCGCGCGGCACCGCCTTGTTGACGAGATGGATGCGCTCCGCCTCGCGGCCGTCGATCAGGTCGCCGGTATACATCAAATGGCGGGCGTGGATCATCGGCACGGTCCAGGGCAGCATCAGCGTCGGCGGCGCCGAGACGTGGCGCACTTCCGGCTCGCCCAGCATCGCATCTTCCGCCGCGATGGTCATGTCGCAGCACATCATCAGCTCCAGCCCGCCGGCCAGCGCAAAGCCGTTGACGGCTGCGATGATCGGGATCGGCGCTTCACGGATGAACTTCATGCGGCGCATGTTGGCGGCGATGTCCTCGCGCCAGGCCTCCGTGTCCATCTCGAAATCTTCGCCGCCAAGGTCGAAGCCGGCGGTGAAGGCGCGTCCGGCGCCGGTGATGATGACCGCGCGGACCTCGGGATCCTTGACCGCGCGTTCGATCGCCGCCTCGAGCGCGTCGCCGAGTTCCTGGTTCATGGCGTTCATCTTGTCGGGACGGTTGAGCGTCAGGGTGACGAACGCGTCCTGCGCGTCCTTTTCCCAAAGTACGACTTCGCTGCTCATGATGGTCTCCCCTCCCCTTACGCGATTTCGATGACGACACGCCCGCGCACTGCACCCGCCAGGATGCGGTTGGCGAGTTCGGGCAGTTCGGACATCTTGTGCGTCTCGGTCATGGCCGACAGCTTGGTCCGGTCGAGGTGGTCGGCCAGCGTCTGCCAGGCCTTCTGGCGCTTGGGCAATGGCGCAAAGACGGAATCGACGCCGATCAGCGCTACGCTGCGCAGGATATGCGGCATGACGGTTCCGGGCAGGTTATGGCCGCCGGCAAGGCCGCAAGCCGCGACCGCGCCGCCATAGACCGTCTGCGCCAGGACGTTGGCGAGCGTCGTCGAGCCGACGGAATCCACGGCTCCGCTCCAGCGTTCCTTCTGCAGCGGCTTGACCTCCGCCGAAAGCTCGGCGCGGTCGAGGAAGGACGTCGCACCGAGCGAGCGCAGGTAGTCATGCGTCTCTGCCCGGCCGGTCGAGGCAACGACCGTATAGCCCTTGGACGACAGCAGGCTGACCGCCGTCGAGCCGACGCCGCCGGCAGCGCCGGTCACCAGAACCTCGCCCTTGCCGGGCTCGATGGTGCCCCACTTCTCCAGCGCGTCGACGCAGAGGGCCGCGGTATAGCCTGCGGTGCCGATGGCCATCGCCTGCTCCATGGAAAACGCCTCGGGCAGGCGGATCAGCCATTCCGGCTTCAGCCGCTGGAAGCGCGTGTAGCCGCCCCACTCGGTCTCCGACATGCCCCAGCCATTGGCCACGACCTTGTCGCCGGCCTTCCATGCCGGTGAACGCGACTCGACCACCGTGCCGGCGATGTCGATGCCGGCGACCATCGGCAGGCGGCGGGCGATGCGGCCCTTGCCGGAAACGGCGAGACCATCCTTGTAGTTGAGGCTCGAATAGCTGACCTCGACCAGCACGTCATGGTCGGGCAGGTCGGCTTTGGTGATCTCGCGGAAGCCGGCGCGCGGCTTGCCGTCGACGTCTTCCAGCATCAATGCTGTGAAAGTCTCGCTCATAACGTTCTCCAAGAAATCATCGGGGTCGGATGGGCGCGCGTCAGCCGCGCTTGGCCTCGCGTTCGTCGCGTCGCTGGAGAGCGGTCGCGTAGCTGTCGCGAAGATAGGTCAAAAGCTCGGAAAGCACAGCGGTGGCGGTCGCCGCGTCGCGCGCCTCGAGTGCCGCGGCTATCCGATCGTGGAAGTCGGCAACAGTGCGGCGCTCGCGCACCTGCGAAACGATCATGTTGGTGATCGGCATGAACGCCTCGACCACCGTGTACATCATCAGGCTGAGCGGGCCGTTGCCGGCTGCCTTCACCACCGAGCGATGGAAACGCACGTCCGAGGCGCAAAAGTCCTCGTCGCTGAGCGCGGGGCCACGCTGCAGCGCGATCTCCGTGCGCATGGCCGCCAGGTCGGCGTCGCTGCGCCGTTCGCAGGCCAGCCTGCAGCAGATCGCCTCCGTTTCCAGCCGCGCGCCGATGATCTCGTCGATGTCGAAGGCGCCGACGCCGACAAGAAGGGTCGCTGCCCCTGTTATCGCCGACGACAGGCCTTCGGGATCGGGGCGGCTGACAAAGGTGCCGCCGGTCGGTCCGCGCTGCGAACGGATGAGGTTTTGCGCTGCGAGCCGCTTCAGGGCTTCGCGCACGGTCGGCCGCGAAATGCCGAAGCTCTTGGCAAGGTCCTCTTCGGTGGGCAGGCGTTCGTCGATCTGCAGCCGGCCGTCAAGAATGGCGGCGCGAATCTTGTCGGCGACCTGCCGGGCAACGCCGGTGCGCACCACGTCCTGATATTCGATAGGCATCCGTCCTCCGTCGGTACGGCCTGAGCAGGCCGACATCCGTCTCGACATGGAGATAAACAATATAGGTTTGACAAATATTGCAAGCGAAATAAGCTTGCTTGAGACAGCGCCCGGAAATGGCTTCCTCCGGGCCATCCAGGCATCATGGCGCGACCGACCGATCAGGTTCTTTCCATTCTCCAGACGCGGCTCGACAAGGCTGCGATTCTGGCCGGCGATGCAATCGACCCGCGCTACAGCGACGACCTTTCCGGCGAACCGGGCGCCCGGCCCGAACTGGTGCTGCGCCCGCGCAATACGTCCGAGGTCGCCGAAATCCTCAATGTCTGCAATGCCGCCCGCCTGCCTCTCGTCGTCCAGGGCGGACGCACCGGGCTGTCGGGTGGAGCGCGCGTGCTGGCCGGCGAGGCGGTTCTTTCGCTCGAACGCATGACCGCCCTGCAGGAGGTCGAGCCGACAGCGGGGACCATCGTCGCAGAAGCCGGCGTGCCGTTGCAGGTCGTGCAGGAAAGGGCCGACGCGGCGGGCTTGGTCTTCGGCGTCGACATCGGCGCGCGGGGCACCGCGACCGTCGGCGGGAACATCGCCACCAATGCCGGCGGCATTCGCGTGCTTCGCTACGGCAATTTCCGGGCGCAGGTGCTGGGCGTCGAAGCCGTACTTGCCGACGGCAGCGTGCTGTCGTCGATGAAGGGCCTTGCCAAGGACAATTCCGGCTACGACCTCAGCCAGCTTTTTGTCGGCAGCGAAGGCACGCTCGGGGTGGTCACCCGCGCCTGCCTCAGGCTTCACCCCAAACCCGTCACCCAGTCCGCGGCCTTCTGCTCGCTGCCCTCGCTCGACGCTGCCTTCGGCTTGCTCAAGTTCCTGCGCGGCCGCCTCGGCAATCTGCTGTCCGGCTTCGAGGTCATCCTGGCGCCGCTGATGGCCGATATGGTCGCAGCGCTCGGGCTCACGGCACCTGTTGCACTTACCTCGCCCGTTTATGTGCTGACCGACATCCAGGGCATGACGCCAGGCGCCGACGAAGAGGCGTTCACCGAAGCGCTGTCGCAGGCGATCGAAGACGGGTTGGTCGAGGATGTCGTGCTGTCGCAGTCGGAGCGTGAGTACCAGGCCCTGTGGACGTTGCGCGACGACTGCAACCGTTTCCTGTTTGCCGAGGGCGCGATGCTCAGCCTCGACGTCAGCCTGCCGCTGCCGCGCATGGGCGCGTTCCTCGACCTGACCGAGGCAGCCCAGGCCCATGCCGATCCGGCGGCGCGCGCCTATATTTTCGGCCATCTCGGCGACGGCAACCTGCACTACGTCGTCCGCACCGACCGGCCCAACGAGGTCGCCAAGGCGGTGTTCGACTGTGTTTCCAGGTCTGGCGGATCAATCTCGGCCGAACATGGCATCGGCCTCGACAAGAAGGCCTATCTGCACCTGACGCGAACGCCGGCCGAACTGGCCGCGATGCGACGCATCAAGGCAGCGCTCGACCCCAACAACATCCTCAATCGGGGCCGCATCTTCGACATGCCGCCTGCCCTGCCCAACGTCTGAGAATCCACAATGACCGTAGTGAAGTCCCCCGAAAACAGCGCCCCAGTGGTCGAGATGCCCTCGACGCTCGACGAGCGCTACACACTGGAGCGCGGCCGCATCCTGGTGTCTGGCACGCAGGCACTGGTGCGCCTGCCGATGGTTCAGCGTCAGCGCGACCTTGCAGCGGGGCTCAACACAGCGGGCTATGTCTCGGGCTACCGCGGCTCACCCCTGGCCGGTTTCGATCGCGAGATGGGCAGTGCCAAGAAATATCTGAAGGCCAGCCATATCGTCTTCCAGCCCGGGCTTAACGAGGACATGGCGGCGACCGCCGTGTGGGGCACGCAGCAGACGGGTATGTTCCCCGGCGCGCGCTACGATGGCGTCTTCTCGATGTGGTACGGCAAGGGCCCTGGCGTCGACCGCACCATGGACGTCATCCGCCACGCCAATGCCGTCGGCACCAGCCAGCATGGCGGCGTGCTGCTGCTCGTCGGTGACGACCATGGCGCGGTGTCTTCCACCCTGCCCCACCAGAGCGAGCACAACTTGATCTCGGCCATGGTGCCGCTGCTGTCGCCGGCCGGCGTCGGGGAATATATCGACTACGGCCTGCTCGGCTGGGCGATGAGCCGCTATTCCGGCGCCTGGGTAGGCTTCAAGTGCCAGACCGAGATCGTCGAATGCTCGGCGACCGTCGATCTTGACCCGACCCGGCTCGAGATCGTCATCCCCGACCTGCCCCTGCCCGCCGACGGTCTGTCGATGCGCTGGCCCGACGGCCAGCAGGCGATGGAGCGCAGGCTCGAGACCAAGCTCGCGGCGGTGCTCGCCTTTGCCCGAGCCAATCGTCTCGACCGGCAGGTCTGGCCCTCCCCCACGGCCAAGCTCGGCATCGTCTCGACCGGCAAATCCTGGCTCGATCTCAAGGGCGCCCTGTCGCTGCTTGGCATCGACGAGGTGCGGGCGGCCGAACTCGGCATCTGCCTCTACAAGGTCGGCATGGTCTGGCCGCTGGAGCCGGAAGGCCTGCACGAATTCGCCGACGGGCTGGAGCAGGTGCTCGTCGTCGAGGAAAAGCGCCCGGTCATCGAGGAGCAGATCAAGTCGCTGCTGTTCAACCTGCCCGGCGACCGCCGGCCGCAGGTGTTCGGCAAGTCCGGGCCGGACGGCTCCCCTCTGCTGCCCTCGATCGGCGAGATCGGCGCGCTGTCGGTGGCGCGCGCCATCCTGAAATGGCTCGGCACGCAAGATGCGGGCCTCGCCGCCCGCGCGGCCGAGTTGTCGCAGGTCGGAGCCCCCTCCCCTGCCGAACCGGGCCTGCTCAACCGCGAGCCCTATTTCTGTTCCGGCTGCCCGCACTCGACCTCGACAGTGGTGCCCAAGGGCAGCCGCGCCTCGACCGGCATCGGCTGCCACATGATGGTGATCGGCATGGAGCGCGACACCTCGACCTTTACTCAGATGGGCGGCGAAGGCGGCTCGTGGATCGGGCTTTCGCCCTTCACCGACGAGAAACACATCTTCGTCAACATGGGCGACGGCACCTATTTCCATTCCGGCCTGCTGGCGATCCGCGCCGGCATCGCTGCCAAGGTCAACGCCACCTACAAGATCCTCTACAACGATGCGGTTGCCATGACCGGCGGCCAGCGCCATGACGGCGAGCTGACGGTGCCATCGATCGTCGGCCAGGTGCTGGCCGAGGGTGCCAAACAGGTGATTGTCGTCTCAGAGCGTCCGCACCTGCTGGCAGGCCAGTTGCCGCGTTCGGTCAATGTGCGTCATCGCGACGAACTCGATCAGGTCCAGCGCGAACTGCGCGAGGTCGAAGGCGTCACCGTGCTGGTCTACGACCAGGTCTGCGCCGCCGAAAAGCGCCGCCGCCGCAAGCGCGGCACCTATCCGGTTTCACCCAAGCGCGCCTTCATCAACGAGCTGGTCTGCGAGGGCTGCGGCGACTGCTCGGCGGTCTCCAACTGCATCTCGATCGAACCGCGCGAGACCGAGTTCGGCCGCAAGCGCGCCATCAACCAGTCGAGCTGCAACACCGACCTCTCCTGCACCAAGGGTTTCTGCCCGAGCTTCGTCACCATCGAGGGCGGACGCCTGCGCAAGCCGCGCGCCAAGGCCGCCGGCGGTGTCGATACCGCATTGGCGGAGCCGAACCGCCCTGCCCTCGGCACCGAGCCCTACAGCCTGCTGCTGACCGGCATCGGCGGCACCGGCGTCATCACCGTTAGCGCGATCCTGTCCCAGGCGGCCCATCTCGACGGCCTGTCGCTGGTGACGCTCGACCAGACCGGCTTGGCGCAGAAGAACGGTGCAGTGGTCTCGCATATCCGCCTGGCGCGGCAGCCCGAGCAGCTCAACGCCGCGCGCATCGGACCCGGCGAGGCCGATCTGGTACTCGGCTTCGATCTCGTGGTCGCTGCCTCGCAGAACGCCATCGCCACCTTCGGCAAGGGCCGGACCAGGACGGTGGTCGACGATCATTTCGCTCCGACCGCTTCGTTTGTGAAGGATACCACCATCGACTTCCGCGAGGGCGCAACCTTGCGCCGGCTGCGTAATGCCGGCGGCGAGGACGCGCTCACCACTCTGCCGGCCATGAAGCTCGCGACGGCCCTGTTCGGCGACGCCATTGCCGCCAACATGTTCCTGCTCGGCCACGCCTGGCAGAAGGGGTTCGTGCCGATCAGCCGCGAGGCGATTGAAAAGGCCATCGACCTCAATGGCGCCGGCGTCGCGATGAACCGTGCCGCCTTTGCCTGGGGCCGGCGCTCGGCCGAAGATCTGGACTTCGTCAGCCGCCAGGCGGGCATGTTGCCCGCCTCAGCTGCGCCCGAGGTCAAGACGCTCGACGAGATCGTCGCGCGACGCGTCGATTTTCTCAAAGGCTACCAGAACGCCGCCTATGCCGAGCGCTATCGTGCGCTGGTCGACAAGGCGCGGCAGGCCGAGACGCGGGCAGCACCTGGCCAGGAGGCATTCGCCCATGCGGTCGCCAAGGCCGCGTTCAAGCTGATGGCCTACAAGGACGAATATGAGGTTGCGCGGCTGCATCGCGATCCGGCGTTCCGCCAAAAGCTTTCCGAGCAGTTCGAAGGCGGCTTCAAGCTCCAGTACAATCTGGCGCCGCCCATGCTGACCCGCGTCGATCCGCGCACCGGCCATCCGGCCAAGATCGCCATCGGCCGCTGGATCGAGCCGGCCTTCGCCGTACTCGCCCGCCTCAAGGGCTTGCGCGGGACGTTCTTTGATCCCTTCGGCCGCACCGCCGAGCGCAAGATGGAGCGTCGCCTGATCGCGGACTATCTTGCGCTCGTCGAAGACCTCATTGCACGGCTGACGCCGGAGAACCTTTCGGCGGCCACCGAACTCGCCTGCCTGCCGGAAGAGGTTCGCGGCTATGGCCATGTCAAGCTCGCTTCCGTCGCGCGCTTCGAGAAGCGCAAGGCCGAACTGCTCGCAGCCTTTTCGCAGTCGGCGCCGATGGGGCAGGCGGCCTAGGCCGGCCTATCAACGCCCTGAATCGATCCCGGCTGACCGATTCAGCACTTTCATTGGACGCCAGATTCCGCCCTTGCGATTCTGGCGTCCATGGACCAGCCATCCCCAGCTTTGCATCTTCAGCGTCGTGACCCGAGCCGCAACATGGCGCGGTTCTATCGGCTGTCTGTCGAGCCGTCGCTGTTCGGCGATGCGGCTCTGGTTCGCGAATGGGGCCGCATCGGCACGTCGGGCAGGCGGCGCCTCGACTTGTTCGCCGACGCCGCCCAGGCCGATGACGCTCTGCGCCGGCTGGCCGCTTCCAAGCTCAGGCGCGGGTACCGCAACGCCGGTTGACAGCTGTCAACGAGTTCCCGACGACCCCGAAACGACCTGGCAGCACGTCGTTTCGTCCCCGTCGCAATGGTTAATTTCCGTTAACTATAAATAAGTTGACTCGACTCGGGCGCTCCAGCACCCTGTTACGGTAATTTGACGTATTTCGATGTGCCCGGCGTAACTGCTTCATCGATCCGTTATCCACGCTCCAGCACGTAAAAACTGGTGAAGGCGTAACCCGGATTCGGATTCCGCAGCGAATCGGCGCATAAACCGTAGCAGGCTTGTCTGGCCGTCGTGTAGCACGCGGCCGGGTAGCCGAGAGGGGACTAAAGAACTTGGCAGGGGCTGTTCAAACACGGGCGGAAAACGCGAGCGAAGAGGTGGAGTCCATGGCGACCGACCGTGCCATTGCCCGCGACGCCGAGATGCTTTCGGCACAGCTGCAGGCGATGCGCGACCGGCTGTTCTCGCCGACCTCGAAGAAGGCACTTCGCAAGTTTTCGAGTGGCGAGGCAGCACGCCTGATCGGCGTCTCCGACGGCTATCTCAGGCAGTTGTCCATCGCCGGCGAAGGCCCGCAGCCCGAGACCGGGGCAGGGGGGCGCCGCTACTACGCGCTCGACGACATCAACGGGCTGCGCCGGCATCTCGCCGAGCAGAACCCGACCAAGGCGCGCCACTACCTGCCGCGCCGCGACGCCGCGCGCGGCGAGCACATGCAGGTCATCGCCGTCACCAACTTCAAGGGCGGCTCCGGCAAAACCACGACCAGCACCCATCTCGCCCAGCATTTGGCGCTTGCCGGTTATCGCGTGCTCGCCATAGATCTTGATCCGCAGGCCTCGATGTCGGCGCTGTTCGGCTATCAGCCCGAACTCGACCTGAACGGTAACGACACGCTGTATGGCGCGATCCGCTATGACGAGGAGCGCCGGCCGCTCTCCGAGATCATCCGCCGGACCTATTTCGACGGTCTCGACTTCGTGCCGGGAAATCTGGAGCTGCAAGAGTTCGAGCACACCACGCCGCAGATGCTGGCTGCGCGCCAGGCGGGCGACAGCAAGGCGATGTTCTTTGCGCGCGTTCAGGAAGCGCTGCAGACCGTTGCCGACAATTACGACGTCGTCGTCATGGACTGCCCGCCGCAGCTCGGCTTCCTGACCTTGTCGGCGCTGTGCGCGGCGACATCGGTGCTGGTGACCATCCACCCGCAGATGCTGGACGTCGCGTCCATGAGCCAGTTCCTGTTCATGACGGCCGATCTGTTGTCGGTCGTGCGGGAAGCGGGCGGCGAGCTCAATTTTGACTTCATGCGCTATCTGATCACGCGTTACGAACCCAATGACGGACCACAGACGCAGATCGTCGGCTTCCTGCGTTCGCTGTTCGGCGATCGCGTGCTGACCGCGCCGCTGGTCAAGTCCACTGCTTTTTCCGACGCCGGCCTGACCAAGCAGACGCTCTACGAAGTGGCGCGCGAAAGCTTCAGCCGGGCCACCTATGACCGCGCCATGGAGTCGTTGACAGCTGTCAACGACGAGGTCGAAGGCCTGATGGTCAAGGCCTGGAACCGGGCAGGCTGAGGGAGGCTGAGATGGCACAGAACCGCAAGGATCAGCTCAAGGCACTGTTTGGCACCGGCGAGCCGGCACCCGCGACTGCAGAGCCCACCGAGACCACGCCGGTCAAGGCAGTGGAAGCAGAAGCGCCGGCGCGGCCGCGCAGCGCCTCGGGCGCGGTCAAGGCGATGGGACTCTCCCTCGGGGGCCTGTCCAGGGAGATCGAGGAAGCGCGCCGGCTCAAGGAAACTCTCGACACGGCCGAACGCGTGGTCCCGGTGGATACCGGGCTGATCGAGGCTTCCTTTGTCGCCGACCGACTCGACCATGGCGATCACGATGCCGACTTCGAAGCGCTGGTGGCAAGCATCGAGGCATCGGGCCAGCAGGTGCCGGTGCTGCTGCGTCCGCATCCGGACAAGCCCGGTCGTTTCCAGACGGCTTACGGCCATCGCCGCGTGCGGGCTGCCAGCCGGCTCGGCGTTCCCGTCCTGGCGATCGTGCGGCCGCTCTCCGACATCGAGTTGGTACTTGCCCAGGGCAAGGAAAACAGCGAGCGCCGCGACCTCTCCTTCATCGAACGTGCGCTGTTCGCCCACGAACTGATCGGCCGGGGTTTCGAACGCGGCCTGGTGCAGGATGCGCTGTCGCTGCACAAGGCGGAGATGACACGCTTCCTGCAGGTGGCGGATGCGGTGCCCGAGCACATCGTGCGTGCCATCGGTGCTGCGCCCAAGGTCGGCCGTCCGCGCTGGATGGCGCTGGCCGATCTGCTCAAGAGCGAGGCGGCCCGGGTCAAGGCCAACGACGAGATATCCAGCGCGCGGTTTCGCGAAGCGACGAGCGACGAGCGTTTCAACCTGCTGTTCACGAGGCTGCAGCGCAAAGTCGCCAAGACCGATGGTGCTCGCGAAATTCGCGACGGCAAGGGCAGGGCGGTGGCTCACTTGACGGTCGCCAAGGGCAAGGCCCGCATCGATTTCGTGGAAAAGGTCGCCGAGGGTTTCGAGGATTTTCTCGGCGAGGAACTGCCCAGGCTGCTGCAAAGGTTCGAACAGGAGCGCGCGGACGCGAACGGGCAGAACTAGAATTGTCCATGTCTGGCGAATCGGGCGCATGCTTGAAAGCAGCGCCCAGCGGATGTGGAGCGGAGTGTGTCAGTACCTAGTGCGTAGAGGATTGGAACCAGAAGGATAGACGCAAGAAAAAGGCCCCCGAAACGTCGCCATTCCGGAAGCCCTCATCAATGTAGCAATTGTGAGAGAATCATTTCCGGACCGACTTGTCAACCACTGGACGCGTTCCGGAACGCCTTTGGCTTGCCTCGACAAGAGGTGAACGAAGATGATCGAGCATATCTCGACGACGCCCTTTGGGCGGCGGTCGCTATCGCTTGCCATGGTGGCAGGGCAGATGGCGGCCGACAGCTGTGCGCCAGGCGCCAGCGCCAACAAGTGGCAGGTGTTTCGCGCCGTGTGCGAGGCCAAGGGGCTGCTGGGTGCGAGCGATCGCGCGCTGGCTGTGCTCAACGCATTGTTGAGCTTCCATCCGGACGCGGATCTCGCGGAAGGGGAGGGGCTTGTGGTGTTTCCTTCCAACGCGCAGCTGGCGCTTCGCGCGCATGGCATGGCGCCGGCGACGCTGAGGCGCCATCTCTCCGTGCTTGTCGACTGCGGCCTGGTCGTGCGTCGCGACAGCCCTAACGGCAAGCGCTACGCTCGGAAGGGTTCCGGTGGCGAGATCGAACAGGCTTTCGGCTTCGACCTGACGCCGCTTCTCGCACGTGCCGAAGAGTTTGAGCGCATGGCTGAGGCCGTTCGGGCCGAGAGGCGCGCGCTGCAGCTCCTGCGGGAGCGTATCACCATCCTGCGCCGGGACATTGCCAAGATGATCTCGTTCGGCCTGGAAGAGGGCATTGCTGCCGATTGGCAGCGCTTGCATCTCGAATATCGCGAGATAGTTGCGCAGATTCCGCGCACTGCAAGCCGACTTGAGCTCGAGCCCGTAGCCACCGAACTGGCCTCGCTCGCCCAGGAGGTGCGTAACGCGCTGGAAAGTCACGTTAAATCGAAGAAAACAAGCGCCAATGAGTCTCATTTTGAGCGTCACATACAGAATTCAAATACACAACCTCATGAACTTGAACCCGGCCTCGAAGAAGACCAGGGAGCGACGGTGGCGCAAAAGCTGGAAACCAGGAGCCAGCCGCCGACGGGATATCCACTTGGCATGGTGCTGCGTGCCTGCCCCGATATTGCCGACTACGCACGAAACGGCATTTCGGGCTGGGCCGATCTGGTGGAGACGGCGAATTTGGTGCGCGGCGCGCTCGGCGTGAGCCCGGATGCGTGGAACCAGGCCTGCGAGGCGATGGGAGCGGTGGACGCCGCGATCATGGTGGCAGCGATGCTGCAGAAGGGTGAGGCGATTGCGAGCCCTGGCGGCTACCTGCGCAGCCTGACGGCGAAGGCGCATGCCGGCGAGTTCTCCATCGGGCCGGTGCTGATGGCCTTGCTTCGGGGCAGGGGAGGGGCTCAGGCGAGGGCGGGGTGAGGAACTGGCCGGTGAACCGCGAGAATGCCTGGTCGCCGGCGGGTTGCGTCAGCAGCGGTTGTGCGCGCGGGATTGAGCCGCTTCGTTCAGGTGCGGCGCGCCCTGCAAAACCTAGCCAATGGCTGTGACGGGCAACCCCGGGAATTTTCCACCAGTCCCAAATTCCCAGGCCAATTTCAGCTCGGCCAAGATTGCAGTCGACGGGGGATTGCCCTATATGTTGCCATACAAACCGGTCAAGGGATAAGGCAATGGCTACGCTGGCGAAAAAATCGGCTCAAGCTTCGGGCTCCGGCGACAAGGCCCTGGTACTGACCTTCATGGATGGTTCGGGCCGGATTGCCATTGATCGCGTCGCCGACAGTTTCGGCATGTCCAAGACGCAGCTCGCCGAAACCGTCGGCCTGGCGCGGGAGTCGCTCTACAAGGCGGCACGCGTCGGGACCCTCAAGACGCAGGCACGGGTGCGCGAAATGCTCGAGATCATCAGCCGGGTGTCTGAATGGGCCGGCGGCAAGGAACAGGCGATGGCCTGGTACCGGGCCCAGCCGATCCCGGCATTCGGCGGCAGGACTGCGGAAGCCCTGGTCAAGGACGGCAAGGCCGGTGCCGTGCGCGACTATCTCGACCACCTCGCTGTCGGCGGTTTTGCTTGAGGTTTTCAGGCACCTGCTACCGGGCGCATGACCCGCGCTGGTCGTTTCAGCCGATTTCGGGCGAGGGCGCGGCGATACGTGGCGCCCGCTTCAACCCGAAGGGCACGCCGACGCTCTATCTGGCACTCGGCATCATGACCGCGGTCAAGGAAGCCAACCAGGGTTTTGCGCACCGTATCGATCCGTGCGTGCTTTGCTCCTATGAGGTCGACTGCGACGACATCGTCGATCTGCGCACACCGCAGGCCCGAGACGCTGCGTCGGTCCGCTTCGAGGATATGGCTTGTGGCTGGATGAGCTTCCTTGCCGAAGGGGAGCGGCCGCCATCCTGGACGATACACGACTGGCTTTTCCCGCAAGGGGTGGCCGGCATCCTGGTGCCCAGCTTCGCACCGGGCGCTGATGCGGAGGACCATAACCTGGTCCTGTGGAACTGGGGTGGCAAGCCGCCGCACAAGGTCACTGTCATCGACCCTGATGGGCGACTGCCGAAAAACCAGCTGTCCTGGGGCTAAAATGCGTCTCGTGGTGTTCAGACGAGCAGTCTCGCGGCCTTTCCGAGCTTGCGTTCTGCATCGTTGTAGTAGCTCGAGGCCTGGTTGACCGAGCGGTGCTGCGACTGTTGCATGGCGTCGAGAAGCGGGATGCCGCGCCGGGCGGCCTCGGTGAGATAGCCCGAACGCAGGCCGTGGGCGGAGAACTCCGCCGGATCCAGCCCGGCCTCGGCGATGCGGCGCTTGAGGATCAGGTTAACCGCCTGCGGGGTCAGCGCGCGGCGCTGGAGATGGCCCCAGCGGTCGATCGCGCGGAACACCGGACCATCGGTGAACCCGGCCCGCGCGATCCAGCCCTGCAGTGCAGTCACGGGCCGACCGATCAGGTAGACGCCGGCTCCGGCATCGGCGTTGCCGGTCTTGGTGCGGCCGAGCCTGATCATCAGGCAGGGCAGCTTTTCCGTGCCGTCGGGATCATTGGGATCGGCCGGCACCGGGGCCTCCTCCACCAGATGTTCGACGCGCAGGGCGGCAACTTCGCTGCGGCGGCGGCCGCCGGAGGCGAAGGCGGTGGTCAGCAGAGCACGATCGCGGCAATCGACTAGGCTGTCGCCGGCACAGGCCTTCAGCACGGCTGCCAGGACGTCTGACGTGATGGCCTTCTGGCTCTTGCGCTGGCGCGTCCGATCGGTGGCACGCACGGCGAGCTTGACCGCGCTCTTGAGTCCAGGGGCGTTGAAGTGGCCCTGCATGCCGCGCCATTTGGTCAGTGTCGACCAGCTCGACAGCTTTCGTCGGACGGTGGCCGGCGCATGCGGTCTGTTTGTCACTTTCAGGAGACCTTCGGACCGGAGAGCCGCTTCGACGGTGTCGGGCATGCCGTGGGTAAAATCGGTCTCACGCCGGGAACGGTCCCAGAGATGGTGGGCGACGAATTTCAGCAGCAGCACCTCGGGTGCCGGCCAGGGCAGGGGCTCGCCCGTCGCCGCCCGCGCCCACGCCTCGAGATAGAAGAGATCGGAGGCGAGTGCCCGCAGCGAATTGTCGCCGAGCCCGGCCTGGACGAGATGGCGCAGCGTGGCGACGTCGTCGTCGCTGAGAACGCCGGCCAGCAACTCGCGGCGATCGAAGGGCAAGACAGCGTCGAGCGCATCCAGTGTCTCGGCGCGGCGAGCGACGTCGTCGGCATTGGAGAGGGCGGGCCGTTTTGGGGCCATGAGGCATCTTTCCCCGGTGGAATTTCCGGCCACAGCCGGTGGGATTGGCCCGGATTCTAGCCGTTTCGCGCGCCAAAACAATCACTATCGATAAGAAGTGATTATCAATAGTGATTTTTCAACTTCGAGGAACCATCAGTCGGTAAAGCTATACGCTATATAGCTTTAGGTAAGAGAATCGATTATAGCGTTAACAATGAGTTACCGGATCGAGTCCCTGCCCACGCAACAGCTATTCGGCCCGGCCATGCAGGCAACCGAGGCGCTGGTCCGGCTCGACGAGCGCATCGCCCGATCGCCGGTGGCCAAGGGTTTGTCGAGCGCAGCCATTTTGCCGATGCGGCGTCGTCATTGTGGCTCGATGGCGAACTGGTCCATGTCGAGGACCTCGTGCTGCACGATGCGCATATGGACCGGCGCGCCCCGACGCACGAACTGACAAGGCCTATGAAATCCTGCGCCTCAGGCTCCAGATCCTCGGCAACAGGCCGGACTGGGCGCTCGGTCGCGAGGGGGGTCTACAGTATCAGAGTCCCCGGACTGCAAATCCCCCGGTTCATTCCAAAAGCAAACCGCATTAGCGTTCGGTTGCAGCCTGGAAGGCAGGAAGGCTTGCCTCGATCATGTCTGCAGTGCCCGTCAGGCTGATCCGGAAATCCGCGGGCCGGTCGAAGAGCGTTCCCGGCATCACGAAGACACCCTGATCCGCCAGTCTGCGGGTAAAGCCAACCGAGTCCCCGCCGGGCGTGCGCCCCCAGAGGTAGAATGTGCCTTCTGGCTTGGTCATGCTGTAGCCCCATTGCGTCAGCGCGCCGTGCAGCCGGTCGCGCTTGCGCTGCAGTTCGCCGATGTCGATGCTAATCCTTTCAAGATCGGCGACCGCATATTGCAGCGGTGCATCGGGAAAATTCCAGCCGCCACCGACCTGCGAAGTCAAAGCCGCCGCGCGCAAGGCTTCCTTGTCGGCCTCGGGCATGGAGGGGCATATCGCGAGGTAGCCGATGCGCAGGCCCGGCGCGAGCAGGATCTTGCCATAGCTGTAGTCGATGAGCGTGTGAGGATAGACGGCGGCTGGGCTGGTGAAGGGCACGCCGTCGAAGCGGATGCGGCGGTAGGGTTCGTCGGACAGGATGAAGATTGGGCGGCCAAGCTCCGCCGACTTGCGGGTCAGCATGGCAGCGAGTTCGGTCAGACGTTCCCGGCTGTAGATGACGCCCGTCGGATTGTGCGGGGTGTTGACGACCACGATCCGCGTGCGGGGCAAGATCGCGGCTTCGATGGCGGCCACATCGAGGTCGAATGTTCCTTCGGCGAGCGGGACCGGAACCGGCACCGCATTGCGGGCGCGCAGCGTGGTGGCGTAGCAGAACCAGCCCGGCTGCGGGATGATGCATTCGTCGCCGGGGTCAAGCAGCAGGGAAAAGGCGAGCGCGATCGCACCGAAGGCGCCCTGTGTCATCGCGATGTCCTCGGGTTGGAACGGCAGCCCGAGTTCGGCGCCAAGGGCCTCGGCGATCACCGTGCGCGGTTCCTCTTCGCTGGTCTTGTAGGCGAACCAGTTCGCACTTTTCGGCTCCATCCGGGCCTTGATCGCCGCCACCATCGCAGGCAGCGGCATTTCGTGCGGATTGCCGAAGGTGAGATCGGCGCGCACATCCTTGTCGTCGACGCCGTCGCGATAGCTGCTGAAAAACCTGAAGACCGTGTCGATGGCGTCGGCCGACGAAATCGCGCGTGCGGACAGAATACTCATGGGGTCGCTCCCGATGTTTCGGCAGCATGCGTTAGGGTAGCGCCAGAGTAAACGGCTTGAGGCAAGATGGACGTTCCTGAGTGATCTGGGCGATCAGCTCGAAGGGCGGATTGTGGACTTCGAGGCGTTCCGACCTGATCTGGAAAAAGGCGCTTGCCCATGCGAGCGGGCGGCACGGTGGCCGACCGCCGTATGATCCTGTGATGATGTTGAAGGTGTTGGTGATCCAGACGGCGAACAATCTGTCGGACGAGCGCACCGAGTTCCTGATCGACGACCGGCTGTCATTCATGCGGCACCCTGAGGTCACCTGCCAGGCAGCCTTAGCTTTGCGCGACCGTGATCGCGTCGACCATCCATGGCGCCACTGCGACGAGCGGCGGCATGTAGCTCTTCTGCACAGCGCGCCGGCAGATTGTCGAAAGCTGCTTGGCGAAGCTGCCCATCTCGCCTTGCCTGACAACCAGATAGATGTGCCGCGAGAACCCCGCTCCGGGGAGTTGGAGAACCTGGATTGCGGGCGCCAGCGAAATGCATTTTCTGACGCACACCGGTGTCAGGATCGACCATCCGACGCCGGAGGCAACCAGGCTGACGATCGATTCAATCGTGTCGCAAGAGAACGCCTGCGGTACCTCGAGTCTCATTCGGCGAAAATGCTGTTCGACCCGTTGGGCGATTCCGGTGGTGGTGCCCGAGCGGATCATGGGGAACCGCGTGGCGAAGCTGCGAAACTCGCTTTCATCTCCAAAAGGCGGCTCGCCGCGAGATACGAGCACCACGAACTGCTCCTGAAACAGCTCAAACCGTTCGAAGCCGTCGACATCGTCGAACGGATCGGCCGAGATCACCGCATCGAGTTCACGCTTGAGCAGCCGCTGGCGTAGCGGCTCCATGAATCCTGTCGCAACCGAGATCGAGCCGACGCGGTCGCGAAGCGCCTTTATCAGTATCGGAACCAGCGGATCGGACAAGGAGTCGATCAGGCCCAGGCGCAGTTGCGGGATCATCCGGACGTCGGCGCTCTGCAACTGCGCAGGTACCGCAGATGCTTCGGCGATCAGGCGCTCGGCAACATTGACCAGCTTTTGACCGGCCAGAGTTGGCTTGAGCGGTCGCGAACCACGCTCGATCAGCGAAACACCGAGACGCCGCTCCAAATTCAATATCTGCCGCGAGACTGCCGACTGTGTCAGGTCGGCATGGGCTGCGGCGGCAGTCATGCTGCCTGTCCTGCAGACAGTGATGAAAATCTCCAGAGCCTGAAGGTCAAAGCCCAGCCGGCTGACCACCATCTGGTTGTGCGCAGTCGAATTCGTCACCATTGCACACCGCTACTATGAATCTGAATCATGTTATTCAGAAATGTCGGTAATCGTCAACCTCCGCTCCAACGCGAAACATTTCGCGACATCTTTTGCGAACTGTGACGCAAGATGCTGTAATTAAGGCGTAATTTGGCATCCTTGCGCGCACCAATACAACGTCCAGCCAATGCCCGAGCTGGAACGTTTGCGGTTTCCAGGAGATGCGACAGATTCATTATGTTTGCGCCCAACGCCCGTCTCCAATATTCCAACGCCATCGGTTTTTTTGGAGGAATGAACCAAATGCTTACCAGACGCATGTTCGGAATTGCAGCGCTTGGCCTGGCCTGCGCAGTTTCCTATGCCGCCCCCAGCTGGGCTGAGACCACGCTCGAGAAGATCCAGCGGACAAAGAAGGTTACCGTTGGAACCGAGGCTGCCTATCCGCCCTTCGAATTCGTCAAGGACGGCCAGATCGTCGGCTTCGGCAAGGATCTGCTCGATGAGATCGCCAAGCAGTGGGGCGTAGAGGTCGAGCAACTCGACCTGCCCTTCCAAGGCATCCTGCCGGGCCTCATTGCCGGCAAGTTCGATTTCGTGGCCACCTCGGTTGGCATCAACCCGGAGCGGGCCAAGCGCTACGCCTACACCTTGCCTATTGCCGACAGCACCGCCTATGCCATGAAGAAGGTCGGCAATGCCGACATCAAGACGGTCGAAGACCTGAAAGGCAAGGTTGTGTCGACGCAGCTTGCTTCGGCGGTCGATCCGGTTGCCAAGGCCCTGGATGAGCGCCTGAAGGCCAGCGGTGAAGGCTTTGCCGATCTCAAGCTGTTCCCGACATTCAATGACTCATTCCTTGCCGTCGCAAATGGCACGTCAGACGCTGCACTTGCCGGCCTGCCGGTCTTGCAGAACCTGATGAACGAGCGCCCCGGCATCTTCGAGCTGGTCGGCAAGGCTGCGGTGGTGCCGAGCTACAATGCATGGGTCGTACGTCCCGAGGACCAGGACCTGCGCGATGCGGTCAATGCAGCGATCCTCGAACTCAAGAAGAGCGGCAAGCTGGCCGAATTGCAGCAAAAGTGGCTCGGCATGACCTACGATCTGCCCGAGAAGGGCTACCTGCCAGAGGGCGCTCGCTAACACCTCCCTGGCGGTCCCGACGCCAAGGGCCCGGGACCGGCATGACCACGAAAATCGGAAACGATCTTCGAACGGGACCATGCGCAATTTCAAGATCCTACAGCGTCCCTTGTGTGCTCAACAGGACGAGCGGCGCTGTAGGCGAGCCATCCACCCCCGACATCGAAGGAAACGACGATGGACTTCAGCGTTGCCGCCCTGGGCGGCGCCTTTCCCCAGCTCCTGCCGGCCATGGGCATCAATCTGGCCATCTCTCTTGTCGCCATGGTGCTGGCGCTGATCGGCGGCACGGCACTTACGATCCTGCGCACGCTTGGCATCATGCCGCTCAACGCAGTGATCGGCGTCGTGATCAGCTTCATACGGGGAACACCGATCCTCGTGCAGATCTTCCTGTTCTACTACGGCCTGCCGGCTCTCGGCCTCGACCTGTCGCCGATCCAGGCAGGCATCCTGGCCATTGCATTCAACAGCTCGATATTCATCACCGAGATCATGCGCGGGGGATTGTCCGGCATGGATTCCGGTCCGGTCGAAGCCGCGATCGCCCTCGGCATCAAAGGCAAGGTCATCTGGACCAAGGTAATCCTGCCGCAGCTCTACATCCGCATCATGCCGCCGCTGGTCAACGAACTCACCACCATCGTCAAGGGCACAGCCCTGCTGTCGGTGATCACGGTCGTGGAAGTGTTGCGAACCGCGCAGCAGGTGGCGAACGCCTCCTTCAGGCCGCTCGAAACCCTGCTCGCCGCAGCGATCATCCTGTTTGCGGTGAACTTCGTCATCAGCCAGAGCGGCAGGGTTCTGGAGACGCGCTTCGCCGCGCGCAGAGGATAAGGTCATGGCCTTCGACTTTAACGTCATTCTCGACAACTGGGCGCTTTTCGCGCGCGGCACATGGCTGACGATCATCATCGCCGCCGCTGCCGTCGCAGTGGGGTTCCTGATCTCCATACCGATCGCGCTGATGGCGCTGTCGCATCGCCGGACCTTGCGCTGGATCGCCACCGCCTATGTCGAGTGGTTCCGCAACATCCCCTTCATCGTCGTGCTCTACCTGTTCTTCTACGGGCTGCCGTTCTTCAACCTTCGCCTGCCCGAAGCCATCGTCGGCACGATCGCGCTCGCTTTCTTCGCCAGTTCGTATTTTGCCGAGATCATCCGCGGCGCGATCCTCGCTGTGCCGAAGGGGCAGATGGAGGCGGCTCGGGCGATCGGCATGTCCTACTTCCAGGGCCTGTGGGAAATCGTGGCTCCACAGACCGTGCGCCTGTTGGTGCCGCCTTCGACCAACACCAGCATCTCGATGGTCAAGGAAACCTCGGTGCTCAGCACGATTACCGTTGCCGAGCTCACCTACCAGGGGCTCGTCGTCCAGGGCGAAACCTTCGCGCCGTTCGAAGTCTTCCTGACCACCGCCGCAGTCTACTGGGTGGTCACCGCGATCTTTGCCCATTTCATGCACCGCGCGGAAAAGGCGTTTGGCGCTGCTCAAGGCGCTCATCAGGCGCGGACCAGTCTGGCGGACAAGTATCTGTTGATCGGCGCACGGAGGCCGGCATGACCAAGACCCTGCTCAAGGTTTCCAATCTGGCCAAAAGCTTCGGCGGCGCGACGGCACTTCGCGATATCAGCTTCGACGTGGCGGCAGGCGAGGTTGTCTGCATCATCGGCCCAAGCGGTTGCGGAAAGAGCACGCTACTGCGCTGCATCAACCACCTGACCGCTCCCGACAGCGGATTTGTTGAAGTTGCCGGCTCCTATATCGGCCGCGAGCGGAAGGCGGATGGAAAGCTGCGGATGCAGTCGCATCGCGAGATCGACCGCATGCGTCCGAAGATGGGCTTCGTCTTTCAGCAGTTCAATTTGTGGCCGCATCTCAGCGTTCTGGAGAACATCGTCAAGGGCCCCATCAAAGTCCAGAAACGACCACGCGCGGAAGCCGAAGAACAAGCGCTCGCGCTGTTGCAACGCTTTGGGCTGCGCGACAAGGCTCATATGTTTCCCTCTTCGCTCTCAGGTGGCCAGAAGCAGCGCGTCGCGATCGCTCGTGCGCTGGCCATGGGCCCGGAGCTGATGCTGTTCGACGAGCCGACCTCGGCGCTTGATCCTGAAATCGTCAAGGAAGTCCTGTTGTTTCTTCGGGAGCTCGCCGACTCCGGCATGACGATGGTCATCGTCACCCATGAAATCGGCTTTGCGCGCCATGTCGCGGACCGGGTCGTTTTCCTCGACCGAGGCTACGTGGCCGAGGCCGGTCCGTCGAACGATGTGCTTTCCAACCCCACCAATCCTCGTCTGCGCGAATTCCTCTCGCAGATCACATCCGACCAACCAGCTGCAGGCAAAGGTTCGTCCCCTGCAGCCGAACAGCCAATCCACTAAGAAGGACAGCGAAATGACCACACAGCTCACCTCCGCCCCCAAGCATGGCCACACGAGCATGCTCTACTCCAAGGTGCATACCGATCTCGACACGCTGGATGCTCACATCGCCTTCCTCGGCATTCCCTACGGCTCGGCCTACACGATCGACGAAGTGACCAACGACCAGACGCGGGCGCCGACCGCCGTGCGTCAGGCAACCGACCGCGCCGTCCGCAACCTCGACAGGTATGATTTCGACGTCGGTGGGCCGCTCTATGACGACCGCGCGATCAAGGCGGTGGATTGCGGCGACGTCGTCGGCGACCCCAAGGACCCCGGCGCTCACTACCGCAATGCGGAAGCTGCGGTTCGCAAGATCCTGGCCGCCGGCGCTCTGCCCCTGATTATCGGTGGCGACCACGGCATTCCGATTCCGGTCCTGCGTGCCTATGACGACCAGGGTCCGATCACGCTGATCCAGATCGACGCGCATCTCGATTGGCGCGACCAGATCAACGGCGTGCATGACGGCCTGTCGAGCCCAATCCGCCGTGCCTCCGAGATGGCGCATGTCAAGGACATCTTCCAGATAGGCATACGCGCCCAGGGTACGGCGCGTCCGGAGGAATACGAGGCTGCCAAGGCCTACGGCTCCAACATCATCACCGCATATGAACTGCACGATGTCGGCATGGACGCCATCCTCGACCGCATCCCCGATGGTGGCCGCTATTACATCACCATCGACGCCGACGGCATCGATCCTTCGGTGATGCCGGCCGTCGCCGGTCCTGCGCTGGCCGGCGTGACCTACGCCCAGACCCGCAAGCTCCTTCACGGCCTGGTCAAGAAGGGTCGCGTCGTCGGCATGGACATCGTCGAGATCACGCCGTCCAAGGACGTCAACCAGCTCACCGCGATCTCGGCCGGGCGGTTCTTCGTCAACCTGATCGGCGCTGCGGTGCGGGCGGACTATTTCGGCACCAAGTCGGAGCTCGAAGCGAGCGCCGCAAAGGCCGGAAATCAGACTTACGCAGCGGCCTGAGATCCATCATGACCGGGCACGAAGACAATCGCTCGCGCACACGGCGCGAGCGCGATTCACTGGGCGAACGGGATGTTCCCATGGAGGCCTATTTCGGCATCCAGACGCTGCGGGCAGTCGAGAACTTCTCGCTTTCCGACATTGCGCTCAGCCATTTTCCGACGCTGGTCCGCGCTCTCGCCATGGTCAAGAAGGCAGCCGCCATTTCCAACCATGCTGCAGGGCAACTTCCCGAACCGAAATTCGGAGCCATCGTCAAGGCATGCGACGACGTCATCGACGGACTGCTGATGGAGCCGTTCGTCGTCGACGTCTTCCAGGGCGGGGCGGGCACGTCGAGCAACATGAATGCCAACGAGGTCATCGCCAATCGGGCCCTTGAGCATCTGGGGCGAACGAAGGGCGAATACCAGACGGTTCATCCCAACGACGACGTGAACATGTCCCAGTCAACCAACGACGTCTATCCGACGGCGGTTCGGCTGGCGCTGCTGCTCTCGCGTTCCGACTTGCAGACCGCACTTGCCAAGCTGATCTCGGCTTTCGAGGCAAAGGGGCGCGAGTTCTCGACCACGGTCAAGATTGGCCGCACGCAGCTGCAGGATGCGGTGCCGATCACACTGGGCCAGGAATTCGAAGCTTTCGCCGCAACGCTCAGGGAAGATACCGCGCGGCTGGAAGAGGTCGCCTCGTTTTTCCAGGAAGTGAATTTGGGCGGCACCGCAGTAGGAACCCGCATCAACGCCTCGCACGCTTATGCCGAGCGTGCCATCGTCGAACTGTCGAGGATATCTGGCCTTGAGCTGAAAGCCGCCAGCAACCTTTTGGAGGCGAGCTGGGACACCGGCGCCTTTGTTACATTCTCCGGCATCCTCCGGCGGATCGCGGTCAAGCTTTCCAAGATCGCCAACGACCTCAGGCTGCTGTCCAGCGGACCGCGCAGCGGACTGGGCGAAATCCGGTTGCCTCCGGTTCAGCCCGGATCTTCGATCATGCCCGGCAAGGTCAATCCGGTCATTCCGGAATCCGTCAACCAGGTTTGCTATCAGGTGATCGGCAACGACCTGGCGGTCACCATGGCCGCCGAGGGTGGACAGCTGCAGCTCAACGCGTTCGAGCCGCTGATCGTCTACAATCTCCTGACGTCGATGCGGCTGCTCGGCCGGGCCATGACCAATCTCGCCGAGCGTTGCGTGGCGGGCATCGAGGCCGACGTCGAACGTTGTCGCGCCGGCGCTGAGGGCAGCATCTCGCTCGCTACCGCACTCGTGCCTGTCGTCGGCTATACCAAGGCCGCAGACATCGCCAAGCAAGCGCTTGCATCGGGACGAACCGTCATGGAGGTCGCGGTGTCGCTGGGTTTGGATGCCCTGGCGCTGCAGGTCCTGCTCGACCCGTTGGAAATGGCAATTCCGCAGAGAACCCCAAGCAACGAGCCGATCGATGCTCATGCCGGCTAAGACACCCGATGCTGCTGTCGTCATGCGTTCCGTCAGCAAATGGTATGGACAATTCCAGGTGCTCAAGGACATCGATTTCGATGTGGCCAAGGGCGAGCGCGTGGTCATCTGCGGGCCCTCTGGGTCCGGAAAATCGACATTGATCCGCTGCCTCAACCGCCTCGAGCAGTTTCAAAGCGGCCAAGTGACTGTCGACGGCATCGCCCTTACCGACGACACACGATCGGTGGACGAGGTGCGCCGGGAGGTCGGCATGGTGTTCCAACACTTCAACCTGTTTCCGCATTTGACCATCCTGGAAAACTGCACCCTTGCGCCGATGTCGGTGCGAGGCATGAGCCGAAAGGCCGCCAACGAAACCGCCATGCGCTACCTGTCGCGCGTCAGGATTTCGGATCACGCGCATAAGTACCCCTCGCAGATTTCCGGCGGGCAGCAGCAGCGCGCCGCGATTGCGCGATCGCTTTGCATGAACCCGAAGATTATGCTCTTCGATGAGCCGACATCCGCGCTCGACCCGGAAATGGTGACGGAGGTTCTCGACACGATGGTGGGTTTGGCCGAAGAAGGCATGACCATGATCTGCGTCACCCATGAAATGGGTTTTGCGCGCCGCGTCGCCGATCGCGTCATCTTCATGGATCGCGGCCAGATCGTCGAAAGCGCGGAACCTTCGGCGTTCTTCGATGCGCCGAAGCACGACCGGACGCGGCTCTTCCTCAGTCAGATCCTGCACTAGGCAGCGGCTATGAACACGGAAGAGGCCGGTACGAAAAAGGTTCTCGTCGTTTCGACCGGCGGCACCATTGCCTCGCGTTATGATCCTGTTGCGAAAGCCTTGATGAGTGTTGCGACCGGCGCGGAATTGCTGTCGACGCTCGGCCCGCTTGCGCCTGCCGTGGATGTCCTCCTTGAGGAATTCAGCAATCTCGGCAGCAACCGTATCGACCTCGAAACTTCATTTCGACTTGCCTGTCACATCGACGAGTTACTCAAGGACGACATGATCTGCGGCTGTGTCGTCACCCACGGCACCGATACGCTCGAAGAGAGTGCCTTCCTGGCAAATCTCGTCATTTCATCGTCCAAGCCTGTCGTCTTCACCGGCGCTCAACGAGGAGCAGACCAGCCCGACGCGGATGGGCCGCGCAACCTTGCCGATGCCATTGCCGTGGCTGCGTACGCCGATGCCGCCAATCTCGGCACGCTGGTTGTATTCGCCGGCAAGGTGCTGTCGGCCATCGACGCCACCAAGGTTCATACCTCGCGTCTGGCGGCATACGATTCGAGTGGCCTGGGGCCGCTGGGCGAGGTCGATCATGGCGCGGTCCTGATTACCAGGCGGCTTTCGGGGTATGCGGCCATCAAGGCACAACACATCGAGACGCGCGTCGACTTGATCACCCTTGCAATGGGGGCAGACGAGCGCCTGTATGAAGCTGCGGTAGCCTCTGGTGCCCGCGGCATCGTGCTTGAAACCTTCGGCCGCGGCAACGCGACGCCTGAGGTGGTCGCCGCGGTAGCCCGTGCCAGGCAAAAAGGCATCGTCACCATCGTTACCTCCCGCTGCCCCAAAGGTCGGGTGCTTCCACTTTACGGCGACGGCGGCGGACGGGACCTCGAGGAGGCGGGCGCTATTTTTGCCGGACGCCTCAACGGTCCGAAGGCACGAATTCTGCTGTGCCTGGCGCTTGCCAACATGCCTGAACAAGAGATCGCTGCCCTGTTCGCGCAATTTGGCAGGTAGCCTGACCTTAAGCGGCGCAACGACCTTTGCGCATCCAGAAGCTATTCGGCGAGAGGCTCAACTGCTGAAGGGCGCTTCTCGGTGTTTCGCGACAACCGGCAGGCACCCGGCTCGCGACTCAGCGAGATCTTCAATGATCAGGCGTCGCCCGTTGAACAATCTCGCAATCGGGACTGGATCAGAATTCTTGAGTTACTGGTTCGGAAAAGGTGTTTTGTAATTTTATTCAGGAGGTTCAGCCTCAACGTCAATCAGCCTCACCGAATGCGTTGGAGTCTCCAGAAATGGCAAAATCAGCTCTATACGAAGTGCTAGGCGTAAAAATGAATGCAACAGCTGAAGAGATAGAGAATGCCTATGTCAAGAAAGTTGCAAATTTACCTAAGCATGGAATATCTGGTTTTATAGTTCGAGTGTTCGGAATGAGGTATCAATTTGATTATGCACATAGCGTAATAGGAAATGTGCCTAGGCGAAAATTATATGATGTCGAACCAGATATATTCGATTCAGTTACGCCAAATTATCTCGGATTCTAAAATTCTTACAATTGTGACCAGAACATAACTTGGAGGATGGCTATGATTTCCATGAAATCTGGTGATGACGAGATTTTGGCGTCCGCCGGCAAGCGTGCTTGCCAACAGGGTCCATCAAATCGCAGCCAGATCCGGTTCGGGTGGGGTGTGATTGACGATGTATTTCGGCGCATCAGAGTCTTGTTGTCGGAAATCAAGGTTGGTTTGAAATAGTGCTGTGCTTATTTAATAATAAAACCAACAACGCTGGTGCGATGGCTCATCGTTGATGATGCGTCGAATATCCAACGCCGGTGAAACGGCGTAGGACGCCAGACCAAGTCTCGTGCCCGCTTCCACATTGGCAAGCAGATCATATCTTGATTGGCTTGAGCGAGTTCCGGCCCGAGGCTTTGCCGCAAGAATTCGCCCGGGGGCATTTAGCCGTCCAAATTGCAGCGCATACATTCGAGCAACTGGCATTGCAGTTTTTCGCTGCAGTGAGCCTTCGATGGTGCGCTTAGGGCAAGATGCGAGCCGCTAGGCTGGCCTGCGATAGGATCGGAATATCCAATGCAGAGGAACGACTAAAAGTTCTTTTCAATGGTCCCCCGGCGTCACATCGTTAACCAGCGAACTTCCATATCTTGGTTCGAGGATCAGGTCTCGAGGGGCCTGGACAAAAGACCAATCGGCGGCGGTGACAGGCCGCGATCAGTCTCGGCAGAAGGGTTTAGCATGAAGCGTGATGCTCTTGTCTTCTACAGTCCCGTGGATGATCCCGCGGCATGGCGGGATGCTCTCGCCAGCGAATTGCCGGATCTGGATTTTCGCGTTGACGAAGACGGTGGCGATCCTGCGGAAGTCAGTTACGCCTTGTGCTGGCTGCCTCCGAAAGGCTTCTTCCAGAGGTTCCGCAATCTCAAGCTTTTGACCAACCTTGGCGCTGGGGTGGACGCGCTGTTGAACCGCGACGATCTCGTGCCTGTTCCTATTACCCGCCTTTCGGATCCCGGGATGGTGTCGCTCATGACGAGCTATGTCATCTTTGCAGTGACCCGCTACGCCCGTGACATGCATATCTTCGAGCGCGCCAAGCGGCGAGGGGAGTGGCACTATGTCCACCCGCGCGCCTTGTCCGAAATCAAGGTCTGCGTCCTCGGTCTCGGCGAGCTCGGTGCCCATGCGGCCAAATCGCTTGCCGATATGGGCTATGACGTCCGTGGATGGTCGCGCTCATTGAAGACCATTCCCGGGGTCGCATGTCACGCCGGACGTAGCTCGCTCGATGCCCTGCTCGGAGAATGCGAGATCTTTGTATCGATGCTTCCGGCGACAAACGACACGCATGCCCTCCTTGGCGCGCGTGAACTGGCGCTGATGCCCGCTGGCGCCAAGTTCATCAACGTTTCGCGTAGTGCTGTGGTCGATGAAGCAGCCCTGGTGGCGGCACTTAGATCGGGAGCCATCGGCGAAGCAACGCTTGACGTGTTTGGCGCCGAGCCGTTGCCACCGAGCCATCCATACTGGGCCTTGGACAACGTTTTCATAACGCCACATCTGGCCAGCATTACCGTGCCCGCTCTGGCGGTTCGCGATGTAGCCGAGAGCATAAGGCGCGTGCGCCGCGGTGAAGCGCCCCTTCATCAAGTCGATCCGCAAAGGGGCTACTAGGTTCAGGGAAATCCCTGAGTTTGCGCTGTCTCGCATCGCTGGGGAACGCGATGCTTGGCAACGTTGGTGTCAATAAACAACAATGAAAAAGTGAGGAGCATGCAAATGAAGAATTATTGGATTGGCATCGGCGCCATGGCGCTGGCATCGTTCGCGACGCAGTCGGGCGCACAGGAGAAGCTGATCGTCAGCACCTGGGGCGGAAACTGGAAGGACGGAACGGCCATTATCGCCAAGGAATTCACCAAGCGTACAGGGATGGAAGTCGAATTCATCACCGGTGGCACGCTCGACCGTCTGGCCAAGGCCAAGGTCGCCAAGGGAAATCCCGAGTCCGACGTGACCTACACGACATCGCATGTGGGGGCCCTCTATCAATCGGATGGCCTTTTCGAGAAACTCGATATGAGCAAGGTTCCGAACGCCGCCGACCTCTACCCTGCCGGCGATCGCGGCGGCTACGAGATGGGCGTTTACTCCTACGTCTATTCGCCGGCCTTCCGCACCGATCTCATGCCTGAAGGCTTCAAGATCGATTCATGGAAAGTTCTGTGGGACGAATCCATGAAGAGCAGCCTGGGTCTCCCGGATTTCGATCCCAGCCATGTCGTCATCGCCGCTTCGGTCATGGAAGGCAAAAGCCCGGCGGATTGGGAAAGCATCACCGACAAGCTGACTGCGCTGAAGCCCAACATCAAGGCCTTCTATCAGTCGGACGCGACCAGCCAGGATCTCATCCGCACCGGTGAAACGCCTGTGCAGGTCCTGCTGTCGATCAATGGCTACCATTTGATCGAGCAAGGCTTGCCGATCGAGATTGCCATCCCGAAGGAAGGTGCCGTGGTTGGCATCGGCGCCCTGGGCATCAACACGGGAACCAAGAAGCTCGATGCCGCGCACGAGTTCATCAACGTCGCGCTGGATCCCATCGTTCAGCAGGAGATCTGCGAATTCCACAAATGTTCGCCGATGAACCGCAAGGCCAAGATTTCGGAAGAGCTTGCGAAACTGCCAGGGATCTTCACGACCGACGAGCAGTGGAAGACCCAGGCGATCGTGCTTGACGATGCGACCTACGCCAAGCTTCTTCCGCAGTGGAAGATCTGGTTCACCGAAAACATGATGCAGTAACCAGTCGAGAGGATGGGCAGCGCCTTGTGCGCTGCCCAACGGCCATGACCAGACAGCGCCCCTTTTTCGTTCAGTTTCTCGTGCCAGCGGTACTCGTCGCGGTGATTTTCGCCGCAGCGATGTTCAATGTCCTGAAGTACAGCTTCCTCGAATTCGTTCCCGGATCGCTGAATGTCGGTGGCTTCACGCTGGAAAACTTCACCCGCATCAATCGGCCAATCTACTATTGGGTCTTGCTCGACACCTTCATCCTAAGCTTTGCGACGGCGTTCTTCGCACTGCTGCTGAGCTATCCGATTTCGTTTGCATTGGTACGCGCCGAGCGGAACTGGGTGCGTTCTGTACTTGTGGTCCTGGCGATCACGCCGCTGTTCACCGGCGAAATCGTGCGCACCTATTCCTGGATGCTGGTGCTCGGCTCGGACGGTGTCGTCAACACGGCGCTGAAGTCGCTGGGCATCATCGATCGGTCCGTGCCGATCATGTACACGCGGGTGGGCGTCGTCATCGCCCTGGTGCAATTTGCAATGCCGGTCATGATCATCCTGCTGGCGACCGCGATCAGCCAGATCAACCGCGACTGTGAAAAGGCGGCCGCCAATCTTGGCGCCACACCGAACACGGTTTTCTGGTGGGTCACCATTCCACTTACCCTGCCGGGCATTCTCTCCGGCTTCGTCGTGGTCTTCGCCTGGACGATGAGCGCCTTCTCGACACCTCAGCTGATCGGTGGAGGCAAGGTGCTGATGATTTCAAATGTCGTCTATCTCCAGGGCTTCTCGTCATTCAATCTACCCTTTGCGGCGGTGCTGAGCCTTGTCGCGCTGGTTGCCGCACTTGGAAGCCTGGCATTGATGAAACTCCTCACGGCCCGCCTCGAGCAGAACATGGCGACGTCATGAGCAAGGGTACGAACATGCGAAGCACTCTGTTCTGGACGGCCGTGGTGGCGATCCTGGTCTATATGACGCTGCCTGCCGTGGTCGTCGTGGCAACTTCGTTCAACCCCACGGAAGTCATGGCGTTTCCGCCAAACGGCTTTTCGCTGCGCTGGTATGAAAAGGCGCTGACATATCCGGACTTTCAGGTGGCGTTCAAAAACAGCCTGATCGTCATGGGGGTGTCTTCGACACTCGCCATGCTGCTTGGATCAAGCTTCGCCTATCTGATCTTCCACTATAATTTCCGTGGTCGCGGTCTTCTTGAAGCCGCGCTGTGGTCGCCGCTGATCGTGCCGCATTTCACCACTGGATTTGGCTTCCTTCTGCTCGGCAGCCATCTCAACCTGACGCAGGGCTTTGCTGTCATCGTCATGGCCCATCTGCTGCTTGTGACACCATTCGTGACCCGCGCAGTTTTCGTCTCGCTGAGCAATGTCGACCCGAACTACGCCCGCGCGGCGGCCAATCTCGGCGCCACGCCCACCAGGGTGATGTTCAAGATCACGGTTCCCTTGATTTTGCCCGGCATGATAGGCGGCTGGCTCATCGCATCGATCTTGTCGCTGACCGAGTTCACGGCTTCGCTCTATGTCACCGCAAGCCGCACCCAAACGCTGCCGGTCGCGATGTACAATTACATCCGGGAATATGCGGACCCCACCATTTCGGCGATATCGGCGCTGCTGATCCTTTCGACGACAGCGATCATGATCATTGCCAATCATTTCCTCGGCCTCCGTCGAATCCTCGGAATCGACAACGGCTGAAGCGCTAGAGGTTTAGCACCATGATGCATCAAAAAATGACCGCCATCACAGCTCTCGAACACTCGGTCGAGATCAAGGCCGTAAGCAAGACGTTCGGCTCGTTCCATGCAGTCAACAACGTATCGCTGCCGATCCATACCGGGGAATTCGTCACCCTGCTCGGGCCCAGCGGGTGCGGCAAGACCACCTTGCTGAACATGGTGGCGGGCTTCATCGACCCCAGCGCCGGAGCGATCCACATCGGTGGCGTCGACGTCACCGATGTTCCCGTTCATCTGCGCGACACCGGCATGGTTTTCCAGAGCTATGCGCTGTTTCCGCACATGAACGTCTTCGACAACGTGGCCTTCGGCTTGCGCCAGAGGAAATTCTCCAAGAGCGAAGTTACGCACAAGGTCATGCAGACCATCGAGATGATGAAGCTGTCGGGCATGGAAGGCCGGCGCATCTCGCAACTGTCGGGAGGCCAGCAGCAGCGTGTCGCCCTGGCACGCGCCATCGCCATCCAGCCCAAGGTTCTGCTGCTCGACGAACCCTTGTCGGCGCTCGACAAGAGCCTGCGTGCCCAGATGCAGGTCGAGCTGATCGAAATGCATCGCAATACCGGCCTGACAACGATCTTCGTGACACACGACCAGGGCGAGGCGCTCAGCCTTTCCGATCGCATCGTGGTGATGAACCGCGGTCAAATTCAGCAGGTGGCCGAGCCGATCGATCTCTACCGCAATCCGGCCAACGGTTTCGTTGCCTCCTTCATCGGTGAAATCAACGCCTTGCCGGCGGCAATCTATCAGGCATCCGACCGCGAGATCTCGCTGGCAATCGGAAATATCCGCATGACCGCGCCACGGCGTGCGGAATGGCAGTTCGGCCAGGGAGAGATGGTGCAGGCGTTCGTGCGGCCTGAGCACATCCGGATAGCGACGTCCGCCGACGCCGGCTGCAACGTCGTCACGGGTGAAGTGCTGACCCACATCTATCAGGGTTCGCACACGATCACGCGCCTGCGCGTTGACGGCCTCGGTCCGATCGAGATGCGGCTCCCTGGCGGCGACGTTGTCGGCAGGGTTCCCGTGGGAATGCCGACGCAGATCGCCTTCGACTTGTCGCAGGTCATTCTCCTGGCCGACAAGTCGAGCTGAAGCTGAACGTCGGGCGCCGGTGCAGAACGTATGACCGGCCGGCGCCGAGGCCCTGGCTGGTAGGAAGGGCAATCCTGATGTTGGAATTCTTGACCGAGCAGGACTATCGAACGACGCCCTGGAAAAATGGCCGGGGCGTCACCGAAGACGTCCTCCTGCTGCCGCAAGGCGCAACGCATGAGAACTTCGATATTCGCATCAGCCGGGCGCCAATCGTCGACGAATCGCAGTTCTCTCCGTTTCCGGGCATCGACCGGACGATCACGCGGCTCGGTGAAAATCCCCTGGTCCTTCGCTTCGAGGACGGGGAGGAGGTGGCGCTAGGGTACCTGTCGCCCTATCGCTTCGACAGCGCGTCGGCGCCTTGTTCGCAGCTGCCAGGCGGCGCATCACAGGTCATGAACGTCATGACGCGCCGCGGACGCTGGTCTGCACGGGTCGCCGTGGTCGGCAATTCCGACGGAGGCAGCATGTCCGTTCCTCCAGGTGGGCTGCTTGTCGTGCATGCCGTGCGCGGCGAATGCATCGCATCCCCAGGCCGCATCGATGCCGGCGAAACGCTGATCGTGCGGGACGTTGCCCGGGTCGATATTGCTCCAGGCCGGGACAGCGTGTGCCTGGTTGCTGCTTTCGAACCGGAGACGCGTGCCTAGCCACCGGCTGGTGGATCAGAATTGCTGATCCTGTTGCTTGCACTTTCATATTTTCCCGAGGCATGAAGTTGAGCTATTTTTTCGATCATGAACACGATGGTCGATACCCGAAATACACTCTTCTCGCCGTATCGCGGCCGCATTGGCGATCTTGGCCAGCGCCACCAATCCATTGCACCGCGAGATCTGCATCAGGGCATGGGCGTCCCCTTTGTTGGGCCATGCGGTAGCCCGTTGCAGCTGGTGACTGACGCAGCGACGCTGCCGGCCGACTTGCAGGCAAGCGTCATGATGCTTGGAAGTTTCGATGGCTTCCATCGCGGCCACCAGGCGCTGATGGCGGCGGCCCAGGCGGCCGCGCTCGTCGGTAGCAGCCCGATCGGCGTCATGTCGGTCGAACCGCACCCGCGCCAGCTTTTTGCGCCGCAAGCCAAGGCGTTCCGTCTCGGCACGCCCGCCACCAAAGCGGAAACTTTCGGTCGGCTCGGCGTCGACTTCCTGTACAGCCCGCGTTTTGACCACGCCTTCGCCGGACAGGAGCCGGAGGATTTCATCGATGAAATCCTGGTCGGCGGGTTCAAGGTCTCGCGGTTGGTTGTCGGCCACAATTTTCGTTTCGGCCGGCAGCGACGCGGCGACGTGGATCTTTTGCGACGCCTTGGACAACAGCGCGGGTTTGCGGTGGCGGTGGTCGAGGACGTTCACTGGGACGACGCCACCTGTTCCTCGACGCGCGTGCGCAATCTGCTCATGTCGGGTGACATCGAGGCAGCCAACTCATTGCTCGGCCATGCGTGGAGCGTCGAGCTGGGAGCAGAGCCGGCTGCGGTGTTGCGATCGGGAGAGAAGATCGTGGCTTGGCACGGCAGCGTGCTCAAACCCGCCTGCGGCGCATATGATGTTATGGTACGGCTGCCAAATGCATCTGGACCGCTGTCACACGGCTGCATCACCATCGATGCTTCGGGGGTGGCAACCCTGGCGCTGGAGTGTTGGCGTGCCATAGAGCCTGGACCGCAGGCCATATTGTTCGTCGATTTCATCCGTCGGCGCGCCGGTTAGTTTCGTCTCGCCGAAAGATCGCAAAATGTGATCCATAGGCACGAGCTATACTATTTTACAGATCCAAGACCTTGGGTGGATACCTAGCAAGGAATATGGCTTGCCAGCGAGATCGTCATGGCCGGCCTCATCCTTGGAGGTAGACATGACAACCAAGCCTGCATTGAAGCTGACGCACGCCGGGGCGCTCAAGGCCCTCGCCAGTGCAGTTGCCAAGGCCGAGTCGCTCAACGTTCCCCAAAACATCACGATCGTCGACGACGGCGGCAATTTGCTGGCGTTCGTGCGGATGGACGGGGCAAAACTCTTGTCGCGTGAAACCTCGATGTCCAAGGCGATCACCGCCGCCTCGCATCGCCAGCCGACGTCACGCCTCGATCCGAACTACGAAATCAAGCTCGCCATCGCGGGCGGCGGTCGCCTTACCAATCTAGAGGGCGGTTTGCCCATATTCATCGACGGGCACTGCGTTGGCGCGGTCGGTGTCGGTTCCGGGACAGGCGCCCAGGACGTCGAGGTGGCGCGTGCCGCACTCAGTGGCGTGGGCGCCGAAGACCAGAAGCCCTAGCCGCCGGCTCGCCCGATCGCCCCGATCGGCATTGGCGACTTGATCCGATCAAGTCGACAGCTGTCGTCCAAATCAGAACACTTGCAATGGCGGGTTCGCGTCTTGAAACTCTTTTACGCTCCGACTTCTCCCTATGTCCGCAAGGTCATGACGGTGGCCCATGAAGTCGGGCTGGTCAGCAGGATTGAATTGATACCGAGCGGCACCACGCCGCTCGAGGGAGACCGGGACCTTCTCGCGTTCAATCCGCTCGGCAAGATTCCAGCCCTGCTGACCGATGATGGCATGTGTTTGTTCGACAGCCGGGTCATCTGCGAATACCTGGCAGAACTGGCCGGGGACACCACGATTTTCGAGCCGCGGGGTCCGCGCCGTTGGGCAGCGCTCATGCAGCAGGCGCTGGGGGACGGGCTGCTCGATGCGGCGCTGCTGGCCCGCTACGAAATGCTGATGCGGCCTGAGGGCGCGCGTTCGCCTCAATGGCGCGCCGCACAGCTGCGCAAGGTCGAAGCCGCATTGGACAAGATCGAGGCTCTGCTGCCGGACATCGGCGGCGAGGTGACGATAGGCGCGATCAGCTTCGGCTGCGCTCTCGGTTATCTCGACTTCCGGTTTCCCGAGCTGAATTGGCGGGCGCAACGCCCGGTGGCGGAGCGATGGTTCGCCGACTTTGATGCGCGTGCTTCGATGGTGGCGACCAAGCCCTATGACCGCCTGGCGGCGGTCGATCACACCAAGATCAAAGCATGACTGTGAGCGCGTGATGTCCGACATATTGCATATCGAGGTCCTCAATGGACCCAACACGAACCTGTATGGTCTCGACCCCGAAGGCCCCTATGGCCGGCTGACCCTCGCCGACATCGAGGCGCGCTGCCGCCACAAGGCCGAACTGCTCGGGGCCACGGTCCGCTTCAACCAGTCCAGTTCCGAAAGCATGCTCATCGACTGGATTCACGAGGCGCGCGGCAAGGCCGATGGCATCGTCATCAACGGTGGCAGCCTGTCTTACACCTCCATCGGACTCATGGACGCCATGGCGAGCTTCGGAGGCCCGAGCTTCCAGGTCCATGTCAGCAATGTCTTCAAGCGGGAGGCGATCCGCCATCACTCCTTCATTTCCCAAGCCGTCACCGGGTGCCTGATCGGACTTGGCCCGGCCGGCTACGAAATCGCCATTGAAGCGATCGTGCAGAAATTGCGCGGTCACTGACGCCAGCCAAGGGATGGCTGCATCAGGAATACCGAACCAAGAGATATTTAAGCTCTATTTTCAAAAAGATGCCTTCTGCGCCAATATTTACCCATCGAACAAGGCAATGAAAACTTCGAGAGACACCCAAAATGTCGACCCTCCAAGCATCGCTTAGTACAAGTCGTGAGTTCAAGGCTGTCGGCCAGGAGTTTCCGACGGTCGATCGCGGGGCATTCGTTGGCGCAATGAGCGGCGCTGTAACCGGCGTCAATGTCATCACCACGGACGGTCCTGCCGGCACATTTGGCGTGACCGTCAGTGCGATGGCGTCAGTGTCGGCTGACCCGCCAATGCTGCTTGTCTGCGTCAACCGTCGCAGTCCGGCATGCGCGGCCATCAAGGAAAACGGCGTATTCTGCGTCAATCTCCTGGCGGTTCACCAGGGTGACATTTCCGACGTCTTTGCCGGGCATCCGCGCGAAGGCGAGGCATTCGATTTCCGCTGCGCCGAATGGCAGCCGACCGTCACGGGATCGGCGCGCCTTCCGGATGCCGCAAGCACCTTCGACTGCGTTGTCGATAGCGGCCACGACGTTGGAACCCATACGATTTTTGTCGGCCGTGTGGTGGATGTAACCGCCACCGAAAGCGCCCCCCTGGCGCATTGCCGACGCGCATATTGCCATCCGTCCACCTTGCCGCTGAACAGCTAGCGGTCGGCCGGAAGCAAGAAAGTACCCAAGAGAAAGGCGTATCAATGATCAGAACCGGTAATCAATATCGGGATTCGATCCGGGATGGCCGGCGGGTTTGGATCAATGGTGAGCGTGTCAAAGACGTCACGTCGCACCCGATGTTCAAGCCTATCGTCGATATCCGGGCTCGCATCTACGATATGGCGCATGACCCGAAGCACAGCTCGGTCATGTCCTACGAAGAAGGCGGCGAGCGTTTCGCGGTCGGCCTGAAGCTGCCGTACACGCAGCAGGATTGGCACGACAAGCGCCGCTCCACAGATACCGTCCTTGATGAGGCACGGGGAATTGTCACCCGCGTCGGCGACGAGACCGTCGGTGAAATGTGGTCGCTGTTCGACGGCCGCGAAATGCTCAACGATGTAGATCCGCGCTTTGCGGTCAACATCGAGCGCCATATCAACACGGTTCTGAGGAACGACCCGTTCCACGTCTCGGCCAATACCGATCCCAAGGGCGACCGCTCGAAGCGCCCGCAAGATCAGGACCCCGACATGCTTCTGCATGTGGTCAAGGAGACGGACGCCGGCATCATTGTCCGCGGCGCGAAATACGAGACGGCCGCGGCCTATGCCAACCAGGCATTCACCAAGCCGACGATTGCGAACTGGGGCGACGAAAAGCTGTCGGACTATGCGGTCGGCTTCGTTTGCGACTTCTCCTCGCCGAATCTTCGCTTCATTGCCCGCACCGGCTTTGCCGGACGCGCGCCGGCCGAGGACTATCCTCTGTCCAACCGCGTCGACGAGGTCGATACGCTGGTCATCTACGACAACGTGCTGATCCCGTGGGAAAATGTGCTGTTCTACCAGTACACGAAAGCGGCGCAGTTCATCCGCTCGACATTGCATCGCTATTCGGCGTTCGCTTTTGTCCAGCGCAACCAGAAGCTTGCCGACCTGATGATCGGTGCGGCGTTGTGGAACGTGCGCCAGACCGGCCTTGAAAAGCAGCAGGCGGTTCAGGAAAAGCTCGCCACGCTGGCCTGCTACCGCGAGGGTATCAATGCACACCTGACGGCGGCAATTGCCACTGCCGAGCGTAGCCCTGCAGGGTTGCTTATGCCGAACCAGTCGTTGCTGATGGCTGGCCGCGTGCTCGCCTGCTCGCAACTCCACCACATGATGCACATCGCCCGCGAGCTTTGCGGCGGTCAGATCTGCATCACGCCGGACTACGCCAGCTTCCGCGATCCTGAAGCCGGACAATGGCTCGAGAAGTTCTACACGCTAAACGACAACTGGTATGCCGAGGATCGGCGCAAGCTTCTCGCCTTCGCACGCGATTTGCTGAATTCCGACTATGCCGGTCATCGCCTGACCTTCCAGCTCTTCGCGCAGGCCCCACCCTTCGCGCACCTGGCGGCCGTCTACAATAACTTCGACTGGAAGGAGCCACTGCGCTTCACCAAGGAAGCGGCCGGATTGTCGGACCGCGTCTACGGTCCGCAGAGCTTTGCGGCGGCGGCGAAGTAGCACCGTTTCAACTCGCTTCGCGCCAGCCGGTCCCCCCGGTTGGCGCAGGCGTCCCCCGATATTGTGAAAGAACCTCAATCATGATCCATCAGCGCCTGCGTCCGTTCAATACCCGCGTCACCTATCCAGAACAGAAGCTCGACAACGATCTTTCGCAGGGCGTCGTCGCCCGCGGCACCACGGTCTTCCTTCGTGGCCAGGTTTCCCAGGACCTCGACACGCGTGAATGCCTGCATGTCGGCGATCCAGGCGCGCAAACAGCCAAGACGATGCAAAACATCAAGATGCTGCTTGAGGAAGCGGGCAGCGAGATGGCGCACATCTGCCGCATCGTCGTCTATGTCACCGACATCCGCTATCGCGAAGCGGTCTACCAGGAAATGGGCAAGTGGCTGAAGGGCGTGTTCCCTTGCTCCACCGGCATCGTTGTCCCAGCACTCGCCCGGCCAGAATGGGTCGTTGAAATCGAGGTGACCGCAGTCATCCCCGACGCCGCCTGATCGGAGGTTGAACAGTTGACCTTCTCGATTTCGGCGCGCTGCGCAAAGACCGGAATGTTCGGCATTGCGGTTTCGTCGTCCAGCCCGTGCGTCGCCGCGCGCTGCGCCCATGCTCGGGCAGGCGTCGGTGTGGTGGCGACCCAGAACATCACCGACCCCACTCTCGGGCCACTTGGTCTCGATTTGATGGCTTCCGGGCTTAGTGCCACAGACGCGATGGAGCGCATCAAATCGCAAGCCAGTCACCTTGAGTATCGCCAGCTTGCGCTGGTCGATGGCAATGGCGGCGGTGCTGCTTTTTCCGGGCGCAACACGCTCGGCACGCATCGGACCGTGATCGAGCCCAACGTCGTGGCCGCCGGCAATCTGCTGTCGAACGCGGCGGTGCCCGAAAAAATGGTCGAAGCGTTCCTGATGGCCGAGGGCGGGTCGCTCGGCAGCCGCCTGATCAAGGCCATGCGGGCAGCACTGGCGGCCGGGGGTGAAGAAGGCCCGGTCCATTCGGTTGGCATGCTGCTGGTGCGTGAGGTTGCCTGGCCAGTTGCCGACCTGCGCGTGGATTGGCATGAAACCGATCCCATCGGTGAGCTCTCCAGGTTGTGGGAGCTGTGGGAGCCGCAACTTGACGCTTACGTGTCGCGCGGGATCAACCCGTCGGTCGCGCCGTCTTATGGAGTTCCGGGAGATCTGTAAGGCGCCAATGACGCCTTGACAGCAAAATTCGCAGCCGCCATCGTCCGCGATGGTTCCTTACGCAATCGTCCGACCGACGCCGCGAGGAATACCTAGCTTGAATACTAACCTAGCTCAGGGCCTCGTGAACGATCTCGATTTGCGTACCTTTTCAATGCGATTTACGTTGCGGCAACTCGCCTACTTCGTGGCTGCGGGCGAGGTGGGCGGGGTTACCCTTGCGTCGGAACGCATCAATGTCTCACAGCCTTCGATCTCGGCTGCGATTTCGCAGCTGGAGGCCGAGTTCGGCCTCCAGCTCTTCGTCCGCCATCATGCGCAGGGATTGTCCCTGACGCCGGCCGGTCAACGTCTGTTGCACGCGGCCAAGGCGCTTCTGCAGCAGGCGGAGGACCTTCACGGCATTGCCGACGAAGTGGCCAAATCGGTTTCTGGCCCGCTGCAGGTCGGTTCGTTCCGTACCCTGGCACCGATGCTCATTCCCGAGTTGTGCAAGGGGTTTCTTGCGCAATACCCCGCCGTGAAGCTGCAAGTCAGCGAAGACGACGAGGCAGCGCTGATCGCCAAGCTGCGACGTGCCGAGATCAACCTGGCGCTGACCTATGCGATCCATTTGACCGACGACATCGCCTTCGAGCCCCTGGCCGAATTGCCCACCTATATTCTGCTGCCGGCCGATGATCCGCTTGCCAACGAAAAATCGATCGAGCTGTCCGTGCTGGCGGAGAAGCCTTTCATCCTGTTGGACATGCCGCTGAGCAAGGAATACTTCCTCAATCTGTTCGTGACGCATGGCATTACCCCGAACATAACCGCGCGATCGGTTTCTCCCGAAACGGTTCGCAGTTTCGTGGCATGCGGCTTTGGCTATTCGCTCATGACGGCGCGTCCCATGAACATGGCAGCCGTCAACGGAAAGCAGCTCGCCTACGTGCCACTGGCGGGAGACCATCCCCCGATGGTGCTCGGCATTGCCACGCTCAAGGGCTTGCGCAAGACGCGAGCCACCGAGAGATTCGAAGAGCATTGCCGCGAGCTGATGACCACGGTCAATCTGCCGGGGATGGCGCCGATGCGCTGAGGCGCTATGCGGCCAGGTCGTCGGCCAGCCTGCGAAGCATCGACATGCACTGGGTCATCTGATCGAGGCTGATGAATTCGTCCGGCTGGTGGGCCTGGCGAATGTCGCCGGGTCCGCAAACGACTGTCGGGATGCCAAGCCGTTCGTGAAACAGCCCGCCCTCGGTGCCGAAGGCTATTTTCCCGAGCTTGCCGCCATTGGTGTGTTTCTGGATTTCCCGAACCACCGCGGCGTCAGGCTGCGTGTCCAGGCCAGGATAGGCGTTGACGATTTCAAGCGCGACACCGGTATCGCGAAAGCGCGACTGCGCATGGCTTGTCAGTTCCATGGCGCGCTCGGCCAAGCGGTCGAGCAGCGGCTGCGCATTGTCGGTTGGAATGTTGCGGATCTCGAAGTCGACGCTGCAATGGTTGGGCACGATGTTGAGCGCGGTTCCGCCGTTGATCATGCCGACGTGAACCGTCGTGAAAGGCACCGTGAAGTCCGGGTCGCGTGCGCCACTTGCGAGCAGTTCGTCCTGCAGCGCGCGCAGCGTACCCACCATGTCGGTGGCAAGATGAATGGCGTTCAGCCCTTCCGGTGCATGGCTGGAGTGGCACTCGCGCCCGGTGCAGTTGATCCGGCCCGCGACCTTGCCCTTGTGGGCGACCACGGTCTGCATGCTGGTCGGTTCACCGATCACACACATCGAAGGGCGATAGGATCTGTTGGCCAGAAGGTCGATCAGCCGGCGCACGCCGACGCAGCCGATTTCCTCGTCATAGCTGAAGGCGAGATGCAGCGGACGGCTGAAGCTGCGGGCCGCATACTCCTCGAACAGCACCAACACGCAGGCGATGAAACCCTTCATGTCGGCTGTTCCGCGGCCGTAAAGAAGCTCGCCCCGCTGGGCCATCCGGAACGGATCGCTGCTCCACGCCTGGCCTTCCGTAGGCACGACATCGGTATGGCCCGACAAAAGCACGCCTGCAACCTCGGCCGGTCCGAGCGTCGCATAGATGTTGGCTTTGGTCCCTTCCTGATTGTGCACGATGTCGGCCGCGATGCCGAGCCTGGCCAGGAAGTCCCTGACGAAGTGGATCAGGTCGAGATTGGAGGCTCGGCTGATGGTCGGGAAGGCGATAAGCCGATCAAGTATTTCCGTGGCGCGCTGAATGGACATTGATCCCGAGCTATGGCTCGTTGAAGTTGGCCCTAGCTAACCGACCAGCCCGCATCGGCGCCATTTGGTTTTTCCGAAGCAGAAGATCGTAAAGTCCACCGGTCGGGGGCTGCGGGCGGCATCTGATCGTATTCGCCGTTCTTCAGCTTAGTCTTTTGCGAATGGCAGTCTCGCGGAAGCCCCCTTAGCCTCATTCCAGCACCTCAAATATCGCTTCGGGGTGCGGCGAGGGGCGGGAAATGGAAATTCGGTTTCGACGTGAACATGACAGCCTTGGGCATGTAGATGTGCCTTGCGATGCCTTGTGGGGGCCTCAAACGGAACGCGCACGCGCAAATTTCCGCATCTCCGGCATGACACTCAGCCGCTTTCCGCATGTCATCGTGGCGCTCGCCATGACCAAGCAGGCTGCGGCTCGTGCGAATGCCCGTCTTGGCTTTCTGTCACAGCAAAAGTGCGACGCAATCGAAAGCGCCTGCGATGAGGTCATTGCCGGCCGCCATTTCGATGCCTTTCCGCTCGATCCCATTCAGGGCGGTGCTGGCACGTCGGTGAACATGAATGCCAACGAGGTCATCGCCAATCTTGCCAATGAGAAGCTTGGTGGTGCGCGCGGCGCCAACGAGCCGGTTCACGCCAATGACGACGTCAACCGTTCACAATCAACCAACGATGCCTATCCGACCGCTGTGCGCCTGTCGCTGCTTCTGGCTCATGGCGACCTCGAACGGGCGCTACGCTCGCTGGTCGGCTCGTTCGAGGAGCGGTCAGCCGCTTTCGCAAAGGTTGCCAAGCTGGGACGCACCCAGCTGCAAGACGCAGTGCCGATGACGCTCGGTCAGGAGTTCTCGGCGTTCGCCACGGCGTTGAATGAGGATGTCGCCCGGCTCCGCGAGATGCTGCCGCTTGTGGCGGAGGTAAACCTCGGCGGTACGGCCATTGGCACCGGCCTGAACGCGCCCAGGGGGTATTCCGAGATCGCGCTGGGCGAGCTTTCGGCAATCAGTGGTCACAAGCTGACGCCGGCCGCCAATCTGGTCGAAGCCAGCTGGGACATGGGCGCCTTCGTCCTGTTCTCCGCCATGCTGAAGCGGCTGGCGACAAAGCTCTCCAAGATTTCGAACGACCTGCGCCTGCTGTCGAGCGGTCCTCGCGGCGGCCTTGGCGAAATTCGGTTGCCGGCAGTCCAGCCCGGCTCGTCGATCATGCCGGGCAAGGTCAATCCCGTCATTCCGGAAGTCGTCAATCAGGTCTGCTTCCAGATCATCGGCAACGACATCGCCGTCACCATGGCGTCTGAGGCTGGCCAGCTTCAGCTCAACGCAATGGAGCCGCTCATAACGTTCAACCTACATTTCTCCATGCAAATGCTCGAGGCCGCGATCCGCACGCTGGACGAGCAGTGTGTGCGGGGCATCGAAGCCGACAGCGCGCGCTGCTGGACGCATCTCGAAGCGAGCGTAGGTTCGGTTACTGCCCTGGTGCCGCTGATCGGCTATCGCCGCAGCGCCGAATTGGCCAACGACGCGCTTCGGCTCGATAGAAAGGTGGCCGAGCTTGCGGTGGAGCGCGGTCTGGTGAGCAGCGAACAGGCAGCCTCGATGCTTGACCCGATGAGCCTGGCTTTTCCAGCGTGATTGGCCCTTTGGCGTGCCGTTGATCAGTTTATCCGATGCCGGGGCCCGATATTCACGAATGTACTGAAGCCAATAGCCTTGTCACAACTGCACGGCAGGAAATCGCAGGATGTGATCGTCAAGCGCCAGGATGGTGAGGCTGTCGATCCCTGCACCTAAATCAACAACAGCAGGGATTTGCAGTGACAGTTTTGCCGAAGACGATGAAAGCGGTAGTGGCGTCCCATCCCGGCGGTCCGGAGGTTCTGACGCTGGTCGAACGGCCGCTGCCTCAGCCGGGGGCGGGCGAAGTCCTGGTCCGCGTCGAGGCCGCCGGCGTCAACAGGCCAGACATCATGCAGCGCCGCGGCGCGATTCCTGTGCCGGCGGGTGTCACCGACGTTCTCGGCCTGGAAATCTCCGGTGAGATCGTTGCCGTGGGTCCCGGCGTCGCGCCGTCGATGGTGGGGACATCGGTTGCAGCACTGGTATCCGGCGGAGGCTACGCCGAATATTGCCTCGCCCAGGCGGGGCACTGCCTGCCGCTTCCAGCGGGCCTGGACCACGTCGCCAGCGCGGCCCTACCTGAGGCGGCCTTCACGGTCTGGCACAATCTTTTCGAACGCGGCGGAGTCGCTCCGGGCGACACGGTGCTCATCCACGGTGGTGCCAGCGGCATTGGAAGCTTGGCCATTCAGCTTGCGCGCGCTGCGGGAGCAACCGTCCTGGCCACTGCCGGTGGTCCGGAAAAGACGCATTTCGTGCGCGAATTGGGGGCCGACGTAGCCATAGATTATCGCAGCGAGGATTTTGTCGAGATCGGCCGAAGCATGACCGGTGGCCGCGGCGTGGATGTCGTGCTGGACATTGTTGGCGGCAGCTACATAAAGCGCAACCTCGCGGTTCTGGCGCCCGGTGGCCGTCATGTCAGTATTGCCTTCATGGAAGGCGCTGTCGTGGAGGTCGACTTGACCGCCATCATGATGAAGGGCCTCACTTTGACGTCCTCTACAATGAGACCCAAATCCGTAGACGAGAAGAGCCGGCTGGCGCGAGCGGTTGAGCGGCATGTCTGGCCGCTGGTCGCGAAGGGGAAGGTGGCACCGCCCATCTTCAGGACCTACCTGCTACATGAGGCCGCCCAGGCGCATCGCCTGTTGGACGAAAACGCGAACATGGGCAAGATCGTGCTCAGATGCGGCTAGTGGTTTGCAGCCCTTGATGTCAGGGCGCGGACGATTGCGCGCGTCCAGACGATACGGCTTGTCGCTTTCCTCGACAGTGTCCGTGAGCCCGCCGCGGCCGGCATGAAGGCGCACAATGACTACCTCCGCGCCGGCATCAGCGACGATGCGGCGCAGGACGTTCGAGTCGTAGGTCGGCGCCGATGGGCGGTCATTCGGGTGAAGCTAGGGAGCAGATAGCTTTAGGAAAAATATTCGATTATAGCGTTGGCAATGAGTTACCGGATCGAATCCTTGGTCACGGAACAGCTGTTCGGCCCGGCCATGCGGGCGACCGAGGCGCTGGTCCGGCTCGACGAGCGCATCGCCCGCTCGCCGGTGGCCAAGGGCTTTGTCGAGCGCAGCCATTTTGCCGATGCGGCCTCGTCGCTTTGGCTCGATGGCGAGCTGGTCCATGTCGAGGACCTCGTGCTGCACGATGCGCATATGGATTTGCGCGCACCGACGCACGAACTCACGCGTGCCCATGAAATCCTGCGCCTCAGGCGCCAGATCCTCAGCAACAGGCCGGACTGGGCGCTCGGCCGCGAGGGTTTTGCCGTGCTGTGCGGGCGCGGCGCCGCGCCGGTCGTGCCGAAACCGCAAGGGCAGGTGGCAACACACGAAGGCGGCGATGCGGAGGAGGACGACGATGGCGACGATCGCCTGAGTGCCGAACTGGCCGCGCTCGATGCCGCGCTCGGCCGTGCGCAGGCCGTTCTCGACCAGGCGCTCGCCACTCCGCAGGCGTCGAACGACGACACCTCTCGTCGCAGCACGACCGCGGATGAGAAGAACCCTCTGATCTACGATGCCGATTGGGATGAGCCGGCGCGGCTTGCCGAGTGGCAGGCGGCGCTCGCCGCAAGCGAGGGCCTGCCGGCGCTTGTACGCGCCGCCATCGCCTACGATGCGTGGACGGCGATCGCGCCGCTGCAGCATGCGCCGTGGCTAGGGCGCCTGCTGGTTGCGGCGCTGCTGCGCCAGTCGGCGACGACGACTGCGCATCTTGTGGCGCTGCATGTCGGTGCACGGACGATTGCGCGCGAGCGGCGGTTTGCGCGCGACCGGACGACGCGGCTGGTGGCGTTCCTCGATGGGGTCCACGAGACCGCCGCGGCCGGCATGAAGGAGCATGACCGGTTGGTGCTCGCCAAGGCGCAGATGGACCGGCGGCTCAAGGGCCGGCGCTCGACGTCGCGTCTGCCCGAGGTGATCGCGCTGGTGCTGTCGCGGCCGCTGGTCAGCAGCGGCATGATCGAGAAGGAACTCGGCGTGACCACCGCCGGCGCGCTCAACCTGATCGGCGAGCTCGAGCTGCGCGAGATCACCGGCCGGGGCCGGTACAGGGCCTGGGGCGTGATTTAGCTGCGGCTGGTTCTGCGTCCTCAACCTCTCAAAGAGATGAAGACGAGCCGCAGCACCCCTTATTCTAGCTCCTGCTTTCGGCCGTGCCCGATGATCCTGAAAGCCGGTTCTCGGATGCCTCTTCGGGGCTCGATCCGGCAGATGCCGATACAGTGCACCGCGCCATCGAAGGAAGCGCAGCGCGAGGTGCTTAGGACCGGTGACAATCGCCTCGCGTTGGCGAGTTCAGGGTCCCCCACCTCAAGGCTGGCGAGCGCGCAGCTTTTCATAGCGCTTGATCAGGCGGTCGCGCTTCAGTCGGGAAAGGCGCTGGAGCCAGAAGGTGCCGTCGAGCTGGTCGATCTCGTGCTGATGACAGACGGCCAGCAGGCCATCCGCCTCTTCCGTTTTTTCGTTTCCGTCCAGATCCTGGTAGCTGATTTTGACGCTGGCATGGCGTTCGACCTGCTCGACGACGCCCGGCATCGAAACGCTACCTTCCTGATGCTGAATTTTGTCGGGTGAAGCCCAGGTGATCCTGGGATTGACGTAGACACGCACGCCGTTGCCCGGCGCAAGCTCGAGCACGACCACTCGCAGCGGGATGCCGATGTGCGGCGCGGTGATGCCGATGCCCGGCGCCGCGCGCATCGTGTCGAGCAAGTTATCCGCGAGCCCGCGCAGGTTCTCGTCGAAGACGGTCACCGGTGCTGCCACCGATTTCAGCAGCTGATCCGGGAATTTCACGATCGGTCGGATCGCCACCTTGTCGTTCTCCCTGGCACTTGGGGGACAGTCAGTCGGGATCTGTCGCCACCGCTGTCCCGGATCGCCGGTGCATGACCTAGCCGCTTTGGGTGAAGCTTGCCATGTCTAAAGTGTGGCTGGAGCCCCGGCGAGGCCGGCGCGATCGCTGACCTGCGATTTGAAATGGCTGCGACGGGCGTCGTCGGCCCTGAACTTCTTCCTAGCCGACAGCGGACCGAGTCATGCCGAAAGTTCATGACGTAAACCGCCGCGCTTTGAATTCTGACCTTGACAGAATTCTTAAAAGTTCCGTATATCGAAATACAAATCCCTATATAAGGAATTTATTGATGAAGGCGATCCTGTTTCACGAGGCTATCTGTCCGGCGGGGACAAGCTGGGACCAACGCTTGGGCGAGATCAGCGACGAGGTGGTTCTCGCGGAGGAGAACGGCTTCCACGCCTATGCCCAATCCGAGCATCATTTCGCCAAGGGTGAAGCGATCATTTCAGCGCCGGAGGTCTGCCTGGCTTACGTCGCGGCGCGCACGAGCAAGATCAAGCTGCGCATTTCCTCCGTCAATTTTCTGCCATTCAACCACCCTCTGCGTGTCGTGGAGCAGGCGGCCACGCTCGATATCCTGTCGGGCGGACGCTTCGAACTTGGCGGCGCTAGGTCGAACAATCCGTACACGCTCGAGGCTTTCCGCATCGACCCGTCCCGCACGCGTGAATACCGCGATGAGTTCCTGAACATCATCGGAAAAGCGCTGACGGAGGAATGGTTTGAGTACAAATCGGATCTGTACGACATTCCCAAGCGGCGGATTTCGCCGTGGACGCCCTCGCGCCGTCCCATTCCCGTCCACCTCTCGGCAACGAGCTCCGAGTCCCATGAGCAGGCAGGTGCTGCCGGCTGTGGCGTGATGTCAGGTCTCGGCATCCTGGGCTGGGACTATGTCCGCAACTGTCTGGAGGCTTATGAGCGCGGGATGGCGAAGGCGGAGCCGGTGGTGGGTTCCATCACGTCGCGTTTCGCGACCTTCTCCGTCGGCACAAGTTGCCACGAGGATTCCAAGCGTGCCCGCGAATTGACGCGCAAGAACACGATCGACTTCTTCAAGGTGATCATCGGCTGGATGACCAAGCTCGGTCAGACCGCCGAGGGTTACGAGTATATGAGCCGCATTCAGGAGGTTAAGGAGAATGCGGAAAACATCGACTTCCTGATCGAGACGTCGCCCTACATCATGGCCGGCAGCCCGGACGAGATCCTGAAGACGGCCCGCAGGCTCTACGATATGGGCGTCGACGATCTTATCTGGCGCGTTGATGGAATGGGCCACGAAACCAACAAGGCGACCATCGAGGCGCTCGGCAAGCACGTCATTCCCGTCATGGAGACCTGGCCGGATCGTCGCCCAGAACAACGCTTCGGAGCTGCGCTCTGATGAATCGGTTCGCCGTGGCAGGTCCTTCGCAGCATCTGACGCAGAACTGGAACGTCACCAAGCCGTCTGCGTCTGGCTCGAATGGCGTCGTCGTCTCCCAATCCCGGGAGGCGAGCCTCGCTGGTTGCGCCATGCTCGAGATGGGCGGAAGCGCTGCCGACGCCGTGGTTGCCGCCGCGCTCGTTCTGGCGGTCGTGGAGCCATGGAACAGCGGGCTCGGCGGTATCGGCTATGCAGTGATACGAGAACCCGACGATGCCGCCTGGTCGCTCGACTTTGGGCCGGTGACCCCGGCCGCGGTGGAAATCGCCGACTACCCCCTGAGTGGGGGCTCGTCTCCGGAGATTTTCGGCTGGCCAAAAGTCGAGGGCGACCGGAATGTCCACGGTCCACTGAGCTTTTGCGTGCCGAAGGCCGTTGCCGGCCTGGGACGGCTTCATGATCGCTTCGGACGTCTGCCTTGGGCGGATGTCGTCGCTCCAGCCGTCGCCTGCGCCAAAAGGGGCATGCCGAAGGATTGGTTCTCGACGGTCAAGATCGCCCAGATGGGACACCTGTTGCGGCAGTACGAGGAGGCCGCACGGATCTATCTTCCGAACGGCTTGCCACCTGTCGGTGCTGAAAAGGGCAACCCGTCGTTTCTCCCGCAAGGCGCTCTTGCCAGCACCCTGGAGATGCTTGCGCGAGACGGGTGGCGCAGCTTCTACGAGGGGGAACTGGCCTCTCTTTTAGTTGACGATCTGGCAGCCGTGGGATCACGGATGTCGTCCGCGGATCTGCAGGCGGCCGACGCTTCGTTTGACGCTGCCGAACACATGGACTGGGGAGGCCATCACCTCTTCCTGCCATCCTCCGATTGCGGCGGCGGCATGTTGCGTGAGGTTCTACCGGAATTGACGGTTCCCTCGGCCCGGAATGCCGAATGGTTTTCCGATCTGGCTGGTGTCCTCACGCAGGCTTCACGCCGGCGGATCGAGGGGATCAAGGCGGAAAACGAGCGTCAAACCTGCACGACGCACCTGAACGCGTGCGATTCAGACGGGCTGACGATCGCCTTCACGACTTCCTTGCTCGGTTTGATGGGCAGCGCAGTTGTCCTGCCCAAGACTGGCATCCTCATGAACAACGGCATGATGTGGTTCGATCCGGTACCTGGTAAACCGAATTCGATCGGTGCTGGCGTTCGCCCCCAATCGAACATGTTGCCAGTGATCTGTCGAACCGCCGCGGGCGACATTCTCAGCCTCGGTGCCTCGGGTGGGCGGCGAATTCTGCCGGCCGTGCTGAGCCACCTGGCGGATCTCGCGGTTTTCTCCCTTACCCCGGAGGAAGCGGCGCACCTTCCGCGGATCGACGTTTCCGCGACCGAACAGATTGTCGTCGACCGACGCATTGCCGAAGATGTCAAACGAAGGCTTGCGGAGGTCAACAACGTCACGGTTTGCGAACACGCCGCGGCGCCGCTCAATTTCGGATGCCCGTCCGTCCTGAAGATCACAAATCATGTCGCGACAGGCCAGCCGGATGTAATGACGCCCTGGAGCGCGGCATGCGCTGCAAGAGACATGAACTGAACACATCACGACCGATACAAACTGAGGAGGAAAAATGACGATCTCACGTGTGCTATCGACCAGTTTGATGGCGGCCACATTCTTTGGCTTCGCATCAGCCGCAAGCGCCGAGCCGGTGCGCTTTGCTTGGCCGTCGGCTATCAATTCCGGCGTCGCGCCGCTCGTCTTCGCCGAAAAGCTTGGTCTTTTCGAGCGAGAGAAGCTGGAGCTGGACATTGTCGTCTTGACGGGTTCGGGCGTGATCGTCCCGCAACTCCATGCCGGAGCCATCGACGCCGCCTATTCCGGGCTTGAACCCGCCATCCTGTCCCATCAGCCGAACGCAGCCGATCTCGGTGTCTTCTTCATCTACAACTACATTCCGAACTCGATCTGGGAACTGGCGGTTCGTGAGGATTCGGACATCAAGTCGCTTGCCGACCTGAAGGGGAAAACGATCGGTGTTCTTGCGCTGGGCTCGTCCAACGTGCTGACCACAAAGGCGATCTTGCAAGGGGCGGGGATTTCTCCCGACGACGTCAGCTTTCAGGCCGTGGGTGTCGGCGCCGCGGCATACGAGGCTTTGAAGAGCGGCCAGATCGACGTTCTGAACCTTTTCGACACCGCCCATAAGCGGCTCGAGCTTGCAGGAACGCCGATCCGCTTGCTGGAAATGCCTGGAAACTTCGCCGGGTCCAGCCATGGGATTTCCATCCTGAAGTCCGGCTATGCCGAGCGCAAGGACTACTGGACGCGTTTCGGCCGCGTGTTGGCCGAGTCGAACGTTGCCTGCCAGGCAAACATCGAGGGCTGCATTCGGGCTTACTGGGAGGCTTATCCCGAACTTGCGCCGACTGCGGACAAGGAAAGCGCGGCCCTCGAGACCGAGAAGAAGGTTCTCGAAGCGCGCCTGGCCAAGCTGCTCGATATCCCGGGTCAGTACGGTGAATTCTCGAAGGGCGACTGGACGAGCCTAGTTGAGGCTCTTGAACTGGGCCGTCTCGTGACGGACCCCAACGTATCGTTGGATCTCTACTATACCAACGAGCTGGTTCCCGCCTTCAACGACTTCAACAAGGACGACATCGTCAAGCTCGCCAAAGAGGTAAAGTAGTGCCAACGGCCTTGACCGAAAACCCCAACCTTGCCGGCTCGTTTCTTAGCCTTTCCAACGTCGGCGTCACCTATTCCACGAGGCGCGGGGAAACCCGCGCCATCGACAACCTCACCCTGGAGGTCGAGGACGGGCAGTTCGTCGCCGTGCTGGGTCCTTCCGGTTGCGGCAAGTCGACGATGCTTCGGCTCATAGCAGGCTTGCTGAAGCCGACCCTTGGCCAGCTCCTTTTTAAGGGGCAGGAACTGGACGGTCCGAACAAGGAGGTCGGGATCGTGTTCCAGAACCCGACGCTCCTGCCTTGGAAGACGGTTCGGGACAATGTGATGATGCCGATCCGGGCGCTGAAGCTCCCCGCGGAGAAGTACAAGGACTGGTGCGACGAACTCCTGGAGATCGCAGGCCTGACAGACTTCGCGCTGGCCTATCCGCATGAACTGTCGGGCGGCATGCAACAGCGCGTAGGCATCTGCCGCGGCCTGATACACAAGCCGAAGCTGCTGCTCATGGACGAGCCTTTCGCGGCGCTGGACGCCATGACGCGTGAGCATATGGGTGCTGAGCTCCAGCGGATCTGGATGAACACGCGCAAGTCGGTATTCTTCATCACCCATTCGATCCAGGAGGCGATCTTCCTCGCCGACCGCATCGTCGTTCTCTCCGCCCGTCCGGCCCGGGTGGTCGAGATTATCGACGTGAACCTGCCTCGTCCTCGCAACGCCGACACCCAGTCCCTGCCGGAGTTCGGGCAGCTCAGCAGCCATTTGCGCGCGCACTTTCTCGGGGATCACAAGAACCAGACGGACGCAAGGCCATGAGCGCAATCAGACGATACCTTCCGCCTTTGGTGACGTTCATATTGATCATCGCCGCCTGGGAGTTCGCTTCCCGGGGGCCGGACGCGGCATTCATCCTTCCCAGGCCCTGGGCAGTGGTGCAGTCGCTGATCGACGGTTACATCGTTCGCGGCACACTCTGGGAGCATCTCTTCACGACGCTTTTCCAGACGATTGTCGGCTTCATCATTGGCTGCGTGGTCGCGGTGGTCCTGGCGGCCCTGGTCGTCGAATTCGAGATCGTCGATCGCAGCATCTACCCCTACATCATCGCGCTGCAGTCGATGCCCAAGGTCGCGCTCGCCCCGCTGCTGATTGTCTGGTTCGGCTTCGGCATGGCGAGCAAGGTCGTGCTGGTGGCGCTGATCTGCTTCTTTCCGATGTTCGTCAACGCTGTGACCGGACTGCGAAGCGTGCCGATCGAACTTGTCGACCTCTACCGTGCCTTCTCCGCAAGCCGCTGGCGGATGTTCTTCGAGATCAAGATCCCGACGGCTCTGCCCTCGTTCTTCGCCGGATTGCAGATCGCGGTGGTCTTTGCACTGCTGGGCGCGGTCGTGGGCGAGTTCATCGCGTCCCAAAAGGGCCTGGGAAGCGTCATCCAGGCAGCCTCCGTGTCGTTCAACCTTCCGATCGTCTTTGCCTGCATCATCTCGCTGTCCTGCCTGGGTGCCGTGATGACAGCCCTGGTCCGTTTCACATACAGGCGCGTCGTCTTCTGGCAGCGCACCGCAACCAAGGGAGACAGCTAATGGGCATGCCTCTCCGCGTCGTCGCCCTGGTCGGAAGTCCTTCGCGACCATCTTCCACAGCCGCAGTCGTGTCGCAGATACTCAACGAACTCCCCGACAGCATCGGCAGGACGCTGGTTTCTCTGAACGACATCCCTGCCGAAGCGCTTTTGTCGGGGAACTTGAATGAACCGACCCTGCGGGCGGCCATCGAGGCCGTCGAGGTCGCCGATGGCATCGTCATCGGAACCCCGATCTACAAGGCTTCGCTGTCCGGTCTGATGAAGTCGTTCATCGACACGCTTCCCCAGTACGGCATGGCCGACAAGGTTGTTTGGCCGGTCGGAACGGGGGGGTCGCTGGCCCACGCGCTGGCGCTCGACTACGGCGTGCGTCCCATCCTGCAGTCGATGGGCGCCCGCCACATCATCCAAAGCGCCTTCTTCAATCCCGCCGACCTGACCGTGCCAGAGGGGGGGACGCTGAAGCAGCATCTCGCCGGCAATCCACGATATGTCGAGGCGCTGCGTCACTTCGTGATTGCCGTCTCGGCAGACCGACCGCTTCCGTTCCTGGGCCATCCCCAGCCGGACCGCGCCGGAAAGGTGCCGAGGAACTCGGCATGACGGTCGCCCTGTCCTCAGCGCGAACAGGTGCCAACCTGCAGACCGATCCGGCGAGCTTCGACCGGATCATCGAGAACGGCCGTAAGGCGCGGCCCGAATGGCGCGGCATGCCTGTCGAGGCCCGCGCCAGGATACTCGCTCGTCTCGCCGAACTGATCAGCGTCGAGAAGGAGCGGTTCGCCCAGTTGCTGATCCGCGAGGTAGGCAAGCCTCTTGGGGAAGCCCGAGCGGAAGTCGACGCTTCGGTGCGGCTGCTGGAATACTTTGCGGGCTGGCCTCTTTGGGGTCGGACCGCTCAAGTCGGTGCAGTTTCAAGCCTTCCTGAAGGGGGAGTCCTCTTGAAGCCGCAGGGGCTGGTCGGGCTGATCACCCCGTGGAACTACCCGCTGTCCAGTCCGGTCCAGAAGATCGCGGGTGCCCTGGTGACCGGCAACGTCGTCGTTTGGCGTCCGTCGCCGCTCTGCCAGGAGACGTCGGCTCTGGTCACCGATCTCGCGGTGCGGGCTGGCCTTCCCGACCATGTCCTGACGCCGCTCTACGAGCAAGGCTCGGACCTGGCGCGCCGCCTCGTGGCCGACCCCCGTGTCCAGGCGGTCAGCTTCACCGGTTCGACCGCTGTCGGACAGCAGATTCGCCAGACGGTACTGCAGCGGCAAGGCGCGATCCAGTGCGAAATGGGCGGCAAGAACGCAGCTGTCGTAGCGGCGGACGCGGATCTTCGGCACGCTGCCCGGCGGATCGCTTATGGCGCCTTCGGTTTCGCGGGGCAGAAGTGCACGGCGGTTTCGCGCGTCTATGTCGAGCGTGAGGTCGCCGACGCGTTCCTGGGTCTGTTGTCTGAGGCGGTGTCCGCCCTCGGGTTCGGCGATCCCCAGAGCGAACGGACAGTCGCCGGTCCGGTGATCTCAAGTGACAAAAGGCGGGAGCTCGACGGCGTTCGCGAGGCTGCGCTGGCACGTGGCATCCCCCAGCTCCGTTTGGAACTGACGACGGTCGGCGGCAGCACGGGCGGCGCCTTCTTCGCGCCGACTGTGTTTCACGACGTCCCGCGCGACGACGACCTGATGCGTGAGGAATTCTTCGGCCCCATCCTCGCCGTGACGCAAGTCTCCGATCTGACCGATGCGATCGCCTGCGTCAACGACAGCGACTATGGGCTGGCGGCGTGCGTCTTTACCACCGACCGGGCCAAGGCCCGCCGCTTCGCGGCAGAGGCGGAGGTCGGCACCGTCAAGATAAACGACTCGACCCCCGGCCTGTCCGTCGGCCTGCCCGCGGGCGGCTGGAAGGGCTCTGGCGCCGGCGTCGGCGAACTCGGCGACGAAAGCATTCGATTTTTCACACGTTCGACCGCCGTCATCGGTTGAAGCAAACTGCGAGCGAAAGCAATGGCATACGATCCGATCGAAACCTGGAAGACGATGCAGGTCAAAGTCTGGCCGGAAGAGTACTATCTCGTTGACCTTCCCGTCGAACACCTGGCCGTGGCCGTTTCGGCCCTCGAGAAGTCGACCGCGAAATATTGCACCGTGACGCGCGACCAGTTCGGCTTCTCGCTGGTGATCGACGTCGAGACATGGCGCGCGCTCGGCATTGCGTCGCTCGAACGCAAGCATTTCGGCCCGCTTAAGGTGCTTTCGACGAATTCCGAGCTGCCGTTCGACGTGCCCGGCTTCATCCGCACGGCGCTCGAGCCTGTCAACGCTCGCAGGCTGAAGGCCGCGCCCGTGTGCGGCCTGCGCGCCGACCACTTCTTCACCGGCGCCGATCAACTCGACGAAGTGGTGGAGATCTTCGAAACCTTCAGCGGCGGCGTTACCCATGGGTGAGGCCGCCTTGCGCGGAGGTGGGGATTGGCTGGAGGTCGTCGAAGGCAATCTCCCTTTCATCGTCAGCCTGCCTCATACCGGAACCACGGTTCCGGACGAGTTTGCGGCAGGGTTCGCCAACCCCAAGCTCACGACACGCGACGCGGACTGGCATCTGCATCAGGTCTTCCGGCCGATCCTGCCCGCCGGCACCACGGTGGTCCGGACAGATATCTCCCGAAGCATCATCGATGTGAACCGTCCCCCGGACGGGCAATCCCTTTATCCAGGTCAGGCCACCACGGGGCTATGCCCGACCACGGACTTCGACGGGACGCCACTTTACCGACCCGGCTCCGAACCTGCGCCCAACGAGATCGAGCGCCGTCGTCGCCTGTTCCATGAGCCTTATGCCCGAGCGTTGGGCGAGCAGATCGAACGCCTGCGCGCAAGGCACGGGCGGGTCGCGGTGCTGGATTGCCATTCGATCCGACCGCGCATTCCGCGCCTTTTTGACGGCACGTTGCCAGGCCTCAACATCGGCACCGATGACGGCCGATCCTGTTCGCCGCGAATGCAGGCGAAGCTCGAGGCTGTTGCCGAACAGTCGCCTTTCACCTGGGTGTCGAACGGCCGCTTCAAAGGGGGATGGATCACGCGTCATTTCGGCAACCCAAAGGCCGGAATTGATTCCGTTCAGATCGAAATCGCCATGAACGCTTACCTTCTCGTCCGCGACGAGAACGACTATGGCGCGCCGGAATACACGGCTGACGGCGCGCGCCTTCTGCAGCAAACGCTATCCCCATTCATCGAGGCGCTTCTTCAATCATGAGTGACATGTCTTCCGCATCGGACGAAACCGCCTTCGAGCAGGTGAACCTCAATCCGTTGACGCCGCTTAACCGCTACAAGTTCCTGACCGCGTCGGTCGTGCCGCGGCCCATCGCCTTGGTGTCGACAATAGGACCGACGGGTCTAGTCAACGTCGCCCCGTTCAGTCAGTTCATCATCCTGTCGGCGACGCCACCGATCCTCGGCATCGTGTCGGGCCAGTACAGCGACGGTATCAAGGATACCCATGCGCACATTCTGCGCACGCAGCAATTCGTGATCAACGTGGTGGACGAGGATCTCGCGCAGGCGACGCAGGCGTGTGCGTTTCCGTTCCGCTCGGACCAGAGCGAAGCCGAGATCGTCGGTCTGGACACGCTCGATTGCACGACGATCGACGGACGACGCCTTGCAGCGTCGCCGATGTCGTTCGAGTGCCGGCTGCAGCGCACGGAAAGGTTCGGGGAAACGGCTACCCTGATTGCCGGCGAGGTGGTGGCGGTGCATGCGCGAACCGGCCTGGTGTCCGGGCATCGGGTCGATCATCGGAAGCTCAAGCCGCTCGGGCGCATCGCCGGCCGCAGCTACTGTCGCACGCGCGAAGTGGTCGAGATGCCCGACGGTTTGGACGATCCGTATCGTCAGTACGGACGCGAGCTCCGGTCCTGACGGCGACGGTGGCGGGTACCGCGTGTCCGGCGTCGCTATTGCCGGCGCACACGGCGCGCGAGATAGTCATTTCCGAATCCGCTCTGAATGGCGCTCAAAAAGATATTTGTTTCCGAGACTTGTCGTGCAGGCGCGACCATGATCTTTGGCCGCCGGACTCTCCGCATGACGCATGAACAGGCAAGGTCAAAGTGTCGAAGGACAGCGAAAGCGAAACATTTCTGCAAGGGACTGGTCCCGCCGAGCGCAAGCAGGACACCAGCACCAGTCTTGTTCTCGCGAACGGCCTGGATGTTCTGTCGCTCGTGGCCAAGACGAACGGTGAGCTGAGCCTGCGCGAGATCGGGCATATTCTCGGCCTCAGCTCGACGGTTACGCACCGGCTCGTAGCCACCCTTCGCCATCGCAACTTTCTCGAAAAGAACCCCGCGACCGGTAAGTACATCATCGGAATCGAAAGCTACCGTGTTGGCCAGAGCTACACCGAAACAATGAAGACCGAGGCTGTGGCCAAGCCCATCCTGCAGGAGGCTGGTCAACGGCTAGGCGTCAACTGCTTCCTGGGCGTCCGCAAGGATACAAGCATCGTTTACCTCTATGACTTCTCCGCGGCGCGCCGGAGCAGCATCAGGCTTGCACCCGGTACGGAGGTGCCTTTGGTCGCTACGGCGATGGGGCTGTCGATTCTGGCGGACTTGTCCGAAGCACGTCTCAAAGAGTTCAAGGATCGCGTATTTCAAGACAATGCCGTGGGAGAAACCTTTCTTGCTGAATTCGATGCTCAGATAGAGTTCGCACGAAAGAATGGTTACGCCTTGATCAGGAGCGAACTCTTTCCAGGAGTGGTCACTGTCGGCGCGAAGATAGCGCAGGGCCATAGCGACATTGAAGCAGCCATCAGCTTTGGGTTGCCCTCGGACGCTGCGTCGGAAGCGCATTTGGCCAAGCTGGGCGAGAGCATACTGGCAACCGCGCGCCGCATAGAAGAGGCTCTCACAAGCTGACACAGTTTGGGTAAGCGGGTATCAGCAGGATTACAAAGTCCGGCATGTTCAAGTCACGGCCATGACCTGCCGAGGGAACCTGGGCGGCGGGCGAGAAGTGTCGACACGCTATCGTGGGTCTTGCGTTCGCGCGGAGGCAGCGCCGGCATACTGACGCTGACCAGCGCCAGCGGCCGATCGGGACGACGAAAGCACCACCAAGCCGGTGCGTCTCGCGAATTATGAGCCTCATGCCCGGCCGTATTATCTGCGAAATCGAATTGCGGTCATCGCGAGGCCGCTAGGTGTTGCGTTCCCGGCAGTGCGCGACTTTGGAAACCCGTGCCCTTCGAAGCGCCAGGCAAGGATCGGCGGGGAGGGCGCGAAGCGCACCCCCGTTTATTCTGCAGTCGGCGGAGCCGACGCTTTGAAAGATGATCCCGCCGTTCCGAAGGATCGGGTCCAAGGGCGCAATTATACGTCGCTGTCGCGACGTGTTGCTCAACGGCCTGCCCGGCCAGCCGCCCTGACGAACGCACGCATGGTCCGTTCGTTGTTCAGGAGCAATGTCTGTCGTGGCTGTCCCCCATTTCTCTGTCGCCATCGTCAGCCGCGGCAACGGCCGCAGCGCGGTGTTGTCGGCCGCCTACCGCCATTGTGCGAAGATGGAGTACGAACGCGAAGCGAGATCGATCGATTACACACGCAAGCAGGGGCTGCTCCATGAGGAGTTTTTGGCACCACCCGATGCGCCACAATGGGTGAGTAGCCTCATTGCCGATCGATCGGTCTCAGGTGCTGCGGAAGCCTTCTGGAACAAGGTCGAGGCTTTTGAGAAGCGCTCGGACGCCCAGCTTGCCAAGGACATCACCATGGCCTTGCCGCTGGAGCTGTCGGCTAAGCAGAACATCGCGCTCGTCCGCGATTTCGTCGAACAACATATCCTCGCCAAGGGCATGGTTGCGGACTGGGTCTATCACGATGCGCCGGGCAATCCGCATGTCCATTTGATGATGACGCTGCGGCCGCTAACTGAGGACGGGTTCGGTGCCAAGAAGATTGCCGTCATCGGCGAGAATGGCGAGGTTCTGCGCAACCAGGCCGGCAAGATCGTCTATGAGCTGTGGGCCGGTGGCGTGGCCGACTTTACGGCCTTTCGCGATGCCTGGTTCACGACGCAGAACAAGCATCTGGCACTCGGTGGGATCGATCTTCGCGTCGATGGCCGCTCTTATGCCGAGCGCGGCATCGATCTCGTCCCAACCATCCATGTCGGCGTCGGCGCCCAGGCAATCCAGCGTAAATCCGTGAGCGATGGCTCACAGCCGTGCCTCGAACGGATCGAGCTGTTCGAGGCACGGCGCAAGGAGAATGCAGGCCGGATCCTCAAGCGTCCCGAGATCGTGCTTGAGATGATCTCCACAGAGAAGAGCGTCTTCGACGAACGCGATATCGCAAAGATCCTGCATCGTTATGTCGACGATGCCGGCACGTTCCAGCACCTGATGGTGCGTATCCTGCAAAGCCCCGAGGTCTTGCGCATCGAGCGCAACGGCATCGATCTTGCGACAGGAGAGAGGCTCCGGTCTCGCTACACAACGCGTGAGCTGATCCGCCTCGAAGCCAAGATGGCGAAGCAATCGCTCCGGCTTTTGCAGCGCGCGACCCATGGCGTTCAGGAGACGGTGCTGGACAGCGTCTTTGCTCGTCATTCCAGGCTGTCACAGGAACAGCGCGTCGCCATCGAGCATGTGGCCGGTGCAGGAAAGATCGCTGCTGTCGTCGGTCGTGCTGGCGCTGGCAAGACCACGATGATGAAAGCCGCGCGCGAGGCATGGGAACTGGCAGGCTATCGTGTTGTGGGTGCGGCCCTTGCCGGCAAGGCTGCGGAGGGCCTTGAAAAGGAAGCGGGCATCATCAGTCGGACGCTGGCGTCCTGGGAACTGCGCTGGCAAGAGGGCAGGGACCTCCTCGACGCCAGGACGGTGTTCGTTCTCGACGAGGCGGGTATGGTTGCCTCAAAGCAGATGGCGCTGGTCGTCGAGGCGGCAACCAGGGCAGGCGCGAAGCTGGTGCTGATCGGTGATCCCGAGCAACTACAGCCCATCGAGGCCGGTGCTGCGTTTCGGGCGATCGCAGACCGCATCGGCTACGCTGAACTCGAGACCATCTACCGTCAGCGTGACGACTGGATGAGAGCCGCCTCTCTCGATCTGGCGCGCGGTCGCGTCGATGAAGCGGTCTCCGCCTATCGCCAGCACGGCAGAGTGCTCGGGTCAGAGTTGAAGGCGCAGGCGATCGACAGTCTGATCGCCGACTGGAATCGCGACTACGATCCCGCAGAGACCAGTCTGATCCTTGCGCATCTTCGGCGAGACGTGCGCATCCTGAACGACATGGCCCGCGAGAGGCTTGTCGAGCGCGGGATCGTCGGTGAAGGCCATGGCTTCCGCACCGAGGACGGTCTTCGCCAGTTCGACGCTGGCGACCAGATCGTCTTCCTGAAGAACGAGACATCGCTCGGCGTGAAGAACGGCATGATCGGCCGTGTGATGGAAGCGGCGGCAAACAGGATCGTCGCGGTTATCGGCGAGGGCGAGCATCGTCGGCTCGTCACAGTCGAGCAGCGTTTCTACCGCAACATCGATCATGGCTACGCCACCACGATCCACAAGAGCCAGGGCGCCACCGTCGACCGGGTGAAGGTGCTCGCCTCCCTGTCGCTCGACCGGCATCTGACCTATGTCGCGATGACGCGGCACCGGGAAGACATGGCCCTTTATTATGGTCGCCGGTCCTTCGGTCTCAATGGCGGGTTGATAGCGATCCTGGCGCGACGCAATGCCAAGGAAACGACGCTGGACTACGAGCACGGCACGCTCTACCGGCAGGCCCTGCGCTTTGCCGAAAACCGCGGCCTCAACTTCGTTCGAATTGCCCGAACCCTTGTCCGCGATCGGCTCGACTGGATACTACGCCAGAGGCAGCAGATCGCCGATCTGGCGCAGCAAATGCGTGCCCACGGCGAGCGCCTCGGGCTGCTCCAGCCTCCCTCAACGCAAATCTGGAAGGAGGCCGAACCCCTGGTCGCCGGTGTTACGCTGTTTGCCAAATCGCTGGCCGATGTCGTCGAGGAAAGGCTTCTTGCCGCTCCGGCCTTGGCAAAGCAGTGGGACGAGGTTTCGACGCGCTTCCGTTACGTTTTTGCCGATCCGGAGACCGCCTTCCGGTCGATGAACTTCGATGCCGTGTTGACCGACGCAAAGGTTGCGAAACAGACGCTCGACCGCCTGGTAAGCGAGCCCGGTTCGATTGGTCCGTTGAAAGGACGGGCGGGCATTCTTGCATCGAGAGCCGACAAGGAGGCGCGCCGTGTCGCCGAGGTCAATGTGCCTGCGCTGAAACGTGACATCGAGCGCTATCTACAGCTCCGTCAGACCGCGGCCGAGAGGATCGAGAAGGAGGAGCAGTCTCTCCGCCATCGCGTCTCGATCGACATCCCGGCGCTGTCGCCGGCGGCAAGATCGGTGCTCGAAAAGATCCGCGACGCGATCGACCGCAACGATCTTGCTGCCGCTCTCGGCCATGCCCTGAGCAGTCCCGAGGCGAAGCTCGAAATTGACGGTTTCAACCGCGCTGTCACCGAACGTTTCGGTGAGCGGGCCTTGCTCGCCAACACCGCCCGCGAGCCCTCGGGCACTCTCTTCGACAAGGCCGCCGCGGGTCTTCGTCCAGGCGGGCGTGAAAAGCTGCGTGAAGCTTGGCCGGTGATGCGTGCGGCCCAGCAGATCGCTGCCCATGAGCGCACAGTGCAGACATTGAGACAGGGCGAGCACGTGAGAATGGCGCAGCGCCAGAGCACGGCGTGGAAGCAATGAAGCACGGTCACAAACATGCTGCCGGACTGATGCCGGAGGACGGCAACTCAGAAGGCACCGTCTTGCGGAAAGCAAAGAGCCGGAGCATTCCAGCCGATCCCTCTCCTAAATTCCCCGGATAGCCTCATGGCAAAGATCGGGATCCACTTTTCGGCCAACCTCTAGTCGTTTGCAGGTAGCCCTAGGCGCCCCCATTGGTCGCGCGGGATCGTAGCGCCGACGCGGAAGGACAGCGACCGGATCGTGGTGGCGTCGGCGTCAACCTCGCAGCGATAGCTCAGGGCGTGCCATGCGGTCCGTGTGCGGAAGGCAGCCTCCGGAACGTCGAGGACATTGCCCCGTTTCAGCGGCACAAGCGGCACTAGGTCGGGGGAATAGGAAGCCTGCAGCAACTGCTGCTGCAGCGCGCTGGCGCAGAGCTGGGCGGCCCGCTTGTCACGCGGCACGCCGGCCATCGCGGTCGTGCTCAAGGCATCGCCGCCCCGCGACTGGGGTCGTCGGACACCTGGCAATCCCGAATAGGGCTGCGATGCGGCAACGTCCGCATTCTCCTGACTTGGCGCCCTGCTCCCGCCTCCGAGCTTAGGAACCTCCGAACGGCTTGGCTTCGGCACGGCCGCGGGTCTGGGTTCGGGCGCCTTGGCCAAAGCGGGAAGCGCCAGCTCGCCATCGCTGCCGACAGCCCTCAGCGGCGGCGGAGCCGCTGATGTCTGCTGGTCGAGGCCTTCAGCGAGCCCCTCTTGCTTGTCCTTGTCCTGCTTGCCCGCGTCCTGGGGCGCGGTTGCCTCGTTCGCCGCATCTTGGGCGGGTTGGGCATCCTTGGCCACGTCCGCCTGCTTTTCGGCGTCTGCGGTTGCATCCGGCCGCTCCTCGGCAGGCGGTTTCGAACCGTCACCCGTCGCCGGCGAAGGCGTCTGGACGCCTCCCTCCTCAGGGGATTTGCCGGAGCTGGCATCCTTGTCGCCGAAATGGAAAACCGGCTTCAAAAGTTCGATCTGAGCCGGCTTGGCCGGCTCAGTTTCCGCCGCAGGCGGCTGCTTCGGCTCCTCGGGTTTCTTGGCCTCGGGGGCCTTCGGCGGCGGTGGTGGCGCAGGTTCCGGCTTCGGCTGTTCCGGCGGCGGTGTCAGCGTGACGTTCACCGCCTCCTCCTCAGGCTGTTGGGCAGGCCTCGGCTGGCTGTAGGCCACCAGCACCGCGATGAGCAGCCCATGCAGGATCAGCGATGCGGGCAGTGCCCACAGCGAGTCCCGACGCCGGTTGCTTGTCTCCTCCGCCATGCCGACCGATGTGGAGCGAAATATTGGCAGCATCAAGCGCTATCGCGCAAAATAGTCGACGGAGGTCCCCGACAGTGAAGCTAATGCGTTAGGAGCATAAAGGGGGGCCGGTAACGGCCAGCCCTCTTTTGAATGCTGCCGTTCGTCCTACCCAGAGTAGTCATCCATTGCAGTGCTAGAGCCCCTTCCTACAATCAGTGACGCAAAGCGCTTCCTTACCTCCGCCAGGCGTGCGTCTGGTGCGAGGTGGCTGTAGGTCCTGCTGACAGTATCGATGTTCCGGTGACCAAGCTGTTCGGCGACGACTATGAGCGGCGCTCCGCTCTGAACGAGCTGGCTAGCGTAGGTATGGCGCAGCCCGTGAAAACAAAAACCGTCAGGCAAACCAGCGTCGACCACGGAGCGTTTGAAGGCATGACGATAGTTTGTGAACCAGTATCTTCCATCATCACGGACAAACAACGGCTCTGACGGCTTCTTTCCCTTCGCGAGCGAGCTGAAGAATGCGAATCCTTCGTCGGGCAGCAGCACGACCCGCGGCCGATAAGATTTCACTGGCGTAACATACACGCCTGGCCCGTCGCGACCGACGTGGCTCGCCTGCATGCGCATAAGTTCCGTTGCGCGGCACCCTGTGTACAGGGCGCCAAGCACTAGCCTGCGAAGGTCCGAAGAACAGGCTTCGAGCAAGCGGAAGCATTCGGCACGACTAAGGTGCAGTACACGCGGCCGATCGACATTCGGCAATCGTCTCAGGCACCTCCAGGGGCGATCGCTGTCAATCCGGCCATTTTCCCATGCCATGGTCAGCGCCATTCGAAGAAGTCCGATGAGCGTGTTGATGGTCTTCTTCCGCTTTCTGAGCTCTTCGTCCGTCATGCTTTCGACCGAACGGCGCGGCTCGATGCTACGATTCCCTCGCTTCGGCGGCGTTTCGAGCACGTCCTTGACGAACCACCGAAGATGTTCGGAGTTCATTTGCCCGGCTGGTAGTTCGAACAGCCGCGGCACGATATGGAAATTGGTGAGTACGACCACCGTCAGAAAGTGTGATCGCGCAGCGACGAGGCGCTTCCACTCGACCAATTCAGCCAGCGCGTGCCCGATGGTGTAAGTATCGCCAATTGGGCAGGCAAGAAGGTGCTCCACCGAGCCGAGCGGCCTGGCATCCGAAGCATGTGGGGCAAACGGAGTCGATCTATACCAGGCTTCCGCTTGGGCGCATGCTTGTTCGAAGGACATGCCATCGGCATCACAATTGTCCTCGGTGAGGCCGATCCGATGTTGGCGGTAGCTTTCGTCCCGAAGACGAAGGCGAGCCATCCAGTAGCTAATTCCTGAGGGATAAACCAGGTACCCTACCGCGCGACCGTATTCGGTCACTTGCCAATATGGCGCGCACCTCCTTCGCAGGGATTGGCGGCGCTGGGCATCTGACAGATCAAATCCAAAAACATTGTGTCGGGTCACGGGTGCTGCCTCCAGGTTGCGGTGCCCAACATGATGACATTGGCGAGGCGTCAGATGGCGAGCCCGGCAGATGGATTGCGCAGTGCCATGCTGGAGCGGTTGCGGGCCTCATAGTTCGTCTCAAGGGGGGCTGATGGGCGGTTTTCGGAACCCGTTGAGCTGCCGTGTTTCAAGGCTGGCGTAACGGTGACCGAGAACGGCTCAGAAAAGCATCGGCGTCGTGGCGACAGCGCACTTCTTTCTACGTATTGAAGCAGAAGCAACTGTGACTTCACTGCCGCAGGAAGCACGGCAGATTTTCGTGACGCCGCCGCAGTTCGAACCGGCCACCGCGTCTTGGTGGCGGATCATGCCGAGATTCGGTTGGACGAGGAGCTTTCGCATACCATGCGCTGACTAGGTATCGTTGGCGAGTTCTGGCGAAGTAGTTGTCGGGAAGTGTCAGCAATCTTTTCCACGTGTCGCCTGCGTGCGCGACAATGCCCTCATTAGCCAAGGAGGCATTGATGAACAGGTTTGATATCTCGCTGTTTGGGTTCCGTCTGATTGCCAGGGGTTACGCTGGGATCGCGGGCGCGCTGCTTGTGGTTGCGATGCTGGTAGGCCTTGCGGTGGTCTCTTCATTAATCGCGCGGCTGGCTGATGGGGTAACGATCTTGCCAACCGACCACTCGAGCGGTGCAATTGCCGCGGCCGCAAAAGGCCTGTCCCAGCGGTAGACGAACAAGCGTCTCCGGGAGCGAGCCCTCCCGTTCGTGTCCCCAGCTCTTCAGCTCCGGATCAACTGGGCCTGCGCCGCTGATGGAGACGTTGACCGATGCACCGGTGGCTCCGCGAGAATGGGGCCGGAAGCGGTCAGGCCGCTATCGGGGCGAGCTCGGCGGATAGCTGCCATTTCTCAATCCCGAAAGCCGCCGTTCGAACCCGCCGCTTGGCGCCCCAACCGGACATCACGGATGTCGCGGCCATTCAAGAATGTCTGTCTTTGATGGCAGACATCTGTGAGAGCTAGGCTGTCCCGTTTGAGACATTCCCTGCATGTTAGGGCACGACAGATGACCATCCAGATCGCGGTCGGGGAGCCACCCGCCGATCTAATGTCTTGACATCAGCGATACGTCTCGACAATCCGGCTTCGATTTGTCATCAAGCTCCGATCATATTGTGAGGGGCAAGATGAAAGCGTCTGAGATACCACTACTGAAGTTCATCCATAAAGCGACGCAGTTCGTTATTCCGATCTACCAGCGGAATTACTCTTGGACAGAAACCCAGTGCAGGCAGCTTTGGCATGACCTGATCAGGGCGGGCACCAACGAAGCGATCGCGAGCCATTTCATCGGCTCGATCGTGTATGTCGAGAGCTCGCTGCATATGATCGGTCACCAAGAGAATTTTTTGGTCATCGATGGACAACAGCGTCTCACGACCAGCATGCTGCTGATCGCTGCCTTGGCGAAGCATCTGGAGGACAACGAGATAGAGAGCGTCCTCGGAGCGTTCTCCGCCAAGAAGTACCGCGAATACTACCTCCTCAACACTCTTGAGGCAGGGGATGGGCAATACAAGCTTCTTCTCTCCGAGGCCGACCAGGATACCTTCTTGACGCTGATAAGAAATCACCCGACACCTGCCGAGCCTAGCGAAAGAGTCCGGAGCAACTATTCTCTGTTCAGGGAACTCATCACCGAACACGATGATCAGTTGGAGGCCATTTGCCGTGGGCTGGAAAAGCTAGTGATCGTAGGGGTGGCTCTGGATCGGGCCCATGACAATCCCCAACTTATTTTCGAGAGCATGAATTCCACCGGCCTCGATCTGAGCCAAGCGGACCTCATCCGAAATTTCATCCTCATGGGGTTGAAGCCCACCCTGCAGACCGAACTCTATAAGGCATATTGGCGTCCGATGGAAAAGGCCTTCGGCGCCGGCGCCTACACGACGCATTTCGATGCGTTCATGCGACACTTCCTCACCGTGAAAACCGGGGAGATACCCAACGTTCGCGATGTCTATCAAGCGTTCAAGGCCTATTCCCGGACCAGCAATGTCGGTGTGGCGGCGCTGGTGGCTGATATCCATACCTACGCTCTGCACTATTGCGCGATCGCGCTCAACGCAGAGCCAGACGTGGACCTGAACGAGGCGTTCAAAGATCTGCGCGAACTGAAGGTGGAGGTGTCCTACCCCTTCCTCCTCGAGGTGTACGACGACTATAAGAAGGGCCTGTTGTCGATTTCTGAGGTGACGGAGCTAGTTCGCCTCGTCGAGGCATACGTGTTCCGCAGAGTGGTCTGCGCGCTGCCGACGAACTCGCACAACAAGACCTTTGCCGGCCTCGCGAAGACGCTCGACAAGGACAATTATGTTGAGAGCCTGAAGGCATCCTTCCTGCTTCAGCCGACATACCGCGGCTTCCCCAACGATCAGACCTTTGAGCAGCAGCTGAAAACCCGCGATCTGTATAGCTTCCGCAATCGCAGCTATTGGCTCCGTCGCCTCGAGAACCATAGGCGAAAGGAAAGGGTGGTCGTGGAGGATTACTCTGTCGAGCACATCATGCCGCAAAACCCTGATCTCTCGAACCAGTGGAAGGCCGACCTCGGCCCAGACTGGAAAACGGTCCATGAAACGTACCTGCATACACTCGGCAACCTGACCCTCAGCGCCTACAACAGCGAATACAGTGACCGACCTTGGTTGATGAAACGCGATCAGATCCGAGACAAGGACGGGAACCCGATCGGTCTGGCCTATAGTCCTCTTAAGCTGAATCACGGGCTGGGGCACGTCGAGGTCTGGAATGAAGAGGCCATCAAGAATAGGGCCAAGCGAATTGCCGCCGAATCCAGCGGCGTGTGGACCGCACCCCTCCTGCCGGACGAAGTGCTGAACAAGTATCGTGAAGTACCACCGTCGCCGACATCCCATTATTCGATGGACGACCACAAGCACCTTGCACCGGGCAGCACGCGCGACTTGTTCCTAGGGCTGCGCAAGCTGGTCTTGGAGCTTGATCCAAACGTCACGGAAGAGTTTCTAAAAGTCTACGTGGCCTACAAGGCCGAAACCAATTTCGTCGATGTCATTCCTCAGGCTCGCGGCCTGCAGTTGTCCTTGAACATACCTTTTCATGAAATCGAAGATCCGAAAGGCATCTGCGTGGATGTGTCTGGCAGAGGACGTTGGGGCAACGGTGATGTCGAGGTTAGGGTCGCAAACGTCGAAGATCTGCCGTATGCGCTTGGACTTATTCGGCAAGCTCATGATCGTCAGATGGGCGAAACGGCGGTTGCGGCTCAATGACATTCTGAAACAACCTGCTGGGGACTTACGAAAACAAGCCGTTCTCACCGACATCGCCTTTCAGCCTTGTCGAGTAAGTCTGATTTCTCGTACCGCCTGTCGGAACCTGTCGGAACCTGTCGGAACCTGTCGGCCGCAAATCTGCAAATCGGCCGGTATCCGCTTTTCCGGTTGCCGAGCCCAGCAGCGGACAGGCCGATTACCACCCCACATCAGGCTTCGGCTTTTCCGAAACGTGATGCCTGGAAAATGGTCTCCTACGGCGGTTCCGGGGCGCGAAGCTGCCATCCCATGGAGCCTAATCTTGGCCAGGTCGCGGCATTCTGACGATGGGCACAACCTTGCCCATTTGCCCTTGCCCCGTCCGAGTGTAGGACCCCGTCGGCAGTGGCGTTGTCACGTTAACTATACAGACCCGACTCTTGAAAATCGAATACCGTTGTCAGGTAGCAATTCGATGCCAGCTTTCTGCAGTGCTGCAGCCATACTTTTGAGATTGTTCGAGATGGGCACGCGAGCCCCTCGTTCATAGTCTGCCACTGTCTGTCGAGATACGTTTGCTGCTAGAGCCAAATCCTCTTGGCTCCAGCTAAGCATCGCCCGAGCCCCGCGACACTGCTCCATCGTCAACACTGGCGATTTCAACTAAACATTCCGATTGACATCAATCAATTTGTATAAGAACTTACCTCTGATGACGGCCGAGTAGTTGCTGTAACACCTACTCGGCCTGACCAAACCCAAGCTGGTTGGAGCTCGGATCATGGCTGATTCCGACAATACCACAGCTTTGCCTTTCGTCACCCCAGGGAGACGAGGGAAGAGCTGTGCCGTGGACGACAAGTCGAAAGCTGGCATCGAGACTATTGATGCCAGTCTCGAGAAGACAATCCCCGCCCGTTTGATTGCGCCCATCGACCCATGCGTTGTCCTCCTGCAGGACTGGGAGCAAGCCCACCACATGGCTGTGGTTCTGTGTCGACTGCAGCAGCGGCTTGAGACGCGGATCAGGAATACACTCAGGTTTCCTGGCGTCAGCGGCGAATCCGGTGGGGACACGGCGAAGGCGGCTGCGGAAGCCCAAGGGCAGGCAGCCGATAACCCAGCGCCGGGCAACGACTCAGTTTCCGGCAATATGTCCGCGATGTCCGCGACCCAGGCAGATCAGCAGAGGCGTTGGGACGCGCTTGATGTGGAAGTCGGGTATTCGCGAGTCCGTGCTGCCGAGATGCAGGCTGTTGAGGCTGAAGAAGAGATACTCGCCGCCGTTGCGGCCACGCCCGCACAGTCACTTGCCGGGGTGATCGCCAAACTCAAAATCATTGTCGGCGGCGGGGAGACTGCGGAGGAAACGTCGGCATTTCCCTGGCCCCAAATTCAGTCGGTATTGGCAGATCTCAAAGATCTTGGCGAAAGCGACGCGCATGTTCTGCCGCGCCCACAGGACGGCCGGCTTGGCGATAATCAATCCGGCGACAATCGCAGTATGGACGGTCAGACCGGCAGGCTTCGCGCCTTCTTGTCAGACGGCGATCCGGCTGTCGGACGCCACCCGCGGCAAAGCTGAACGCGGCGGGCTGCCGGATTGCGTGAAGCCAAGACTGCGCTGCGGCGGAGCATCAAAACAGCCGTGCCCTGCATCCGCAATTCGCACTGACACCTTTTACAAAAATGGGAGAACAGAATGAGCTTTAGAAGTCCAATGCGGTTTGCACTCATGTGGAGCGCACTTTGTGCGCTGGTGCTGCTCATGCTTGGTGGCAATGCCTGGGCCGAGACCACGAAAGAGCGCGTCCTGGGCGAGGGCAAGATCGTCATCGGCATTCACAACCGCTCTCCCTGGGGCTATCGCGATGACGCTACCGGAGAGGCAGCCGGATGGCACCCGGACCTGCTGAAGGCCGCGTTTTCAGAACTCGGCGTCAAGGAGATCGACATCCGGGTCACCGAGTTCGGTGCCTTGATCCCGGGCTTGCTGGCCGGACGATTTGACGCTGTTGCCTCCGGGCTGGCGATCACGCCGGAGCGCTGCCGGCAGGTTGCCTTCGGGTCTCCCGATCTGAAGGTGCCAGACGCAGCCATCGTGCTCACCGGCAATCCGAAGAAGGTCCATGGTTTTGAGGATATCGCCGGCAAAGAGATTGTGATGGGTGCAGGTCGCGGCAGTGTTTCGGTCAGAAACGCAACGGCAGCCGGCGTGCCGCAAAACCGCATGCTCCTGTTCCCGGACATTGAATCCAACGTCTCGGCCCTGCGTGCTGGGCGCATCGATGTTGCTGTGCTGTCGTCTCCCACGGTGATCGGGCTGCTGTCCGGCGGCAAGGCCAAGGGGCTCGAGCGGGCCTCGCCTTTCGTCACCACAGACGAACAGGCCAATTATGCTGCGGTTGCCTTCCGCACCGAAGACCAGGACTTGAGAGCGCTCTACGACGAACGGCTTGCCGCGCTGACGCTCGATGGCACGGTCGCCACCATCATGGCCAAATATGGCTTTGGCGAGCCTGAGGCGGTGCCGAATGCCGTCACCGTGGAGAAGCTCTGCGACAGTGGCACCGACGGTGCTGGCAAATGAGCATATTCGAGATCTGGCTCGGCATTCTTCAGGGGTTTCGCGTCACCGCCTTGGTAACCCTGTACGGTCTGGCCTTTGCCATACCGTTTGGCCTCGCCTTTGGCGTTGCCCAGTACCTGACGACGGGTCCGGCGCGGTTGGTGGTGACCTCGATCATCGAGTTCTGGCGCAGCTCTGCCGTCATCATCCTGCTCTTTGTGTTCTATTATGCCTTGCCTTTGGCCGGGCTGGCGCTGTCGGCCATGACCGTCAGCGCCATGGTGCTGGGGCTCAACATTGGCGGTTATGCTAGCCAGGCTGTCAGGGCCGGCCTGCAGGCCCTGGACCGTGGCCAGAAGGAAGCTGGCCACGCCCTTGGTCTGTCGCGTCCCACCATCCTCTTGCGCATTGAGCTACCCCAGGCCCTCGTCGCCATGAGCCCGACCTTCATCAACCAGCTGATCCAATTGGTGAAGGCGACATCTCTCGTCTCACTGGTGACGCTGACCGACATGACCTTCCGCGCCAAGGAGATCTCCCAGATCGAGTACGACCCCGTACCGATCTACACCTCACTGCTGCTTGCGTATTTTATCGTCTGTTATCCGATCGCGCTGCTCGGGCGTTGGGCGGAACGGCGCATCAGCCCAGCCAGGGAGGCGCGCTGTGGGGTTTGATATTGAGTTTGCGCTGTCGACGGTGCCCACCATCTTGAGTGCCATCGGCATGACGCTGTTGGTGGCCCTGGTCAGCTGCATCGGCGCCTCTGCTATTGGTTTCGGCTTCGAACTGATCCGGCGCTCGGGTGGCTTGGGTGGCCTGTTCGTTCGCTTTGTGATCGACTTCATCCGGGCGACACCCGTGCTGGTCTGGCTCTATTGCCTGTATTTTATCTTGCCTTTTTACGGCATTCGCCTCGGCGCCCTTGCCGTCGGTATGATCGGGCTCAGCCTCTATTACAGCGGCTATCTCGCGGAGGTGTTCAAGGCCGGCATCGATGCCATCCCCAACGGCCAGGCCGAAGCCGCAAGGGCGCTTGGGCTCGGCAGGATGGATGCGACCATCTTTGTCATCGCGCCGCAGATGCTGCGCAACATCGCAGCGCCAATGGGCAATTACTTCGTCTCGATCCTGAAAGCGACGCCCTATCTGGCGGTGCTGGCCGTGCCGGAGATGCTCGGCCGCGCCTTTGATATCGCATCGGAAACCTACCGCTACGCCGAGCCGCTGACGGTTGCTGGTCTCATCTTCCTTGGCCTCGCAATCGTCATTTCGCAAGCCATCAAACGGCTTGAGATCCGCCTGCTTGGGCCGACGACCAGGTAGCCGACCGACCGGTAGTCCAGTGGCCGGTGGCGTGTCTTAAGAACCTCGTCGTGCACGCATCGGCGAAGCCGTCCACCCAAATCAGCTCGCTCCGTTCGGATCGCAGCGAGCTCGCTCCATCAGCTGACCGTAGAGAGACACCATGACCCAGACAGACGACAAGCTCGCCGTCCAGATCGCCGCGCTCAACAAATGGTATGGCACCTTCCATGTGTTGAAGGAGGTCAACCTCACCATACAAAGTGGTTCCCGCGTCGTTATCTGCGGACCGTCAGGTTCGGGCAAATCCACCCTGATCCGCTGCCTCAATGGGCTTGAAGCTTATCAGCAGGGAACTGTGACGCTGGGGACGGTCCGGCTGGGTGCCAACGCCACCGAATCCGCGCTGGCGCGTCGACAGACCGGAATGGTGTTCCAGAACTTCAACCTGTTTCCGCATCTGACGGTGCTGTCGAACTGCACCCTGGCTCTTCGGCGGGTGCTTTGCATGCCGCGGGCCGAAGCCGAGAGCCTGGCGCACCATTTTCTCGAGAAGGTCCGCATTCCCGAACAGGCCAACAAGTACCCCGCGCAACTGTCAGGCGGACAGCAGCAACGAGTGGCGATCGCCCGTGCGCTCTGTCTCAACCCGCGCCTGATGTTGTTCGACGAACCAACGTCGGCACTCGATCCCGAGATGGTCAAGGAGGTGCTCGACGTCATGACCGGGCTGGCCCACGAGGGCATGACCATGATCTGCGTCACCCATGAGATGGGCTTTGCGCGCGAGGTTGCCGATGAGGTCGTGTTCATGGACCAGGGCAGCATTGTCGAACAGGCTTCGCCGGTGACGTTCTTTTCGACGCCCAATCATCCCCGCGCCCGCTCGTTCCTCAACACGCTGTTGCATTGACGAAGACGGAGGCATCAGTGGCAAACGATACCCGTATCTGGACGGACGTCGATTTCGACAGGGACGGCAAGCAGATCAGTTGTCTGCGACTGCCGTTTTCGAGCGATCGTTCCGCCTATGGCACCATTCCCATCCCAATCGTCTGCATCAGGAACGGCAAGGGGCCGACCGCTCTGCTTGTCGCCGGCAATCATGGCGATGAGTATGAAGGCCAGGTTGCGCTGGGCAAGCTCGCCCGGCAGCTTGATGCACGCGAGCTTTGCGGTCGCATCATCATCCTGCCGGCATTGAACTACCCCGCTGTCGACGCGGGCAGACGGCTGTCGCCGCTCGACCAGGGCAATCTCAACCGGATGTTTCCCGGCGACGCCAATGGCTCCTCGACCGAGATGATCGCCCACTATGTCTCAAAGGTGCTTCTGCCTCTTGCCGACATCGTCATTGATTTGCACTCCGGCGGCACTTCGCTGTTTTACCTTCCTTGCTGTCTGATCCGCACTGGCAAGACTGAAACTGAGACGGCACAGCTCATCGAACTCATGGCGGTCTTTGGCGCGCCCATCGGCTCGGTCAGCGATGGTTCGGGCGGCGGCGGTGCCACCACACTCTCGGCGACAGCGCAGGTGCTTGGCATTCCAGCCCTGACGACCGAACTCGGTGGTGGCGCGGCCATGTCCAGCAAGGGGGAAGCCCTTGCGCGAGACGGGGTGCTGCGCGTGCTGAAGCATATGGGCATCCTGCCCGACGCCATTGTTCGGCCGGCGGAGCCAACACGATCTATGCGGGTCGACGGCAGGCAAGCCTTCACCTATGCGCCGGTCAGGGGTGTCTTCGAGCCTGCGGTGGAGCTGGGAGATGAAGTCCACGCGGGAGATCTTGCCGGCATCATCCACCCGATTGCAGGGCCTTCGGAGCCCATCACAGCTATTCGTTTCGAACAGTCAGGCCTCGTCGCCTGCCAAAGAGCGCCCGCCCTTACCGAACCCGGAGATTGCTTGTTCAAGCTTGTGGTCGACATGCCATTGCCGCCAAGCCCCTCGCGTTAAATTCCGCCCATGCACAAGGCAAAGTGGTCTGCCTTGTGCCGTATTCCAACCAATGGCGCACTAAGCGAGGATGCTGGTAATTTTGCCCACCATGATCCTTTCGGGGCCGATGCGCCCCGAGAATGAAGCGCCAGTGAGACAAAAACCGCAGTTCTGGTAAAGTGCCGAGGCCGGCTCGTTCTCGGCATTCACCGATAACATCAGCTGCGAAATCGTCGGGCCGCCTCGCGACGGATTCGCATGGGTCAGAGCGCGGCGAATATCCGTCGGAGGTAAAGTCCCAAGGTCAGGGTCCTGGTAAGCATCAGCACGATCATCGCCAGCCACAAACCATGGTTACCCCAGAAGTGCTGGAGGGCGTAGGCCGCGGCCAGGAAGACCACCGTGGACACGAACATGCTGTTGCGCAGTTCGCGCGTCCGGATCGCGCCGATGAAGACGCCGTCGAGCATGTAGCTGCTCACCGAGATCAGCGGCAGGGCGATGACGTAGGGCAGGAACGTTTCGGCCGCCAAGCGGACATCCTGCTGGTTGGTCAGGAGCGAGACGATGGTTGGACCGCCCAGCCAGTAACAGACCGAAAACAGTGCTGCGACCAATCCTGACCAGATGAACGCTGCCTTGATGACACGGTAGAGCGCGTCCTTGCGGCGCGCCCCGATGACCGAGCCGACGAGCGTTTCGGTGGCATGGGCAAAACCGTCCAGTCCGTAGGACATGATGCCGTGCAGGTTGAGCAGGACGGCGTTGGCAGCGAGGATCGCGTCGCCCTCGACGGCACCGCTGCGGGCGAACCAGCCGAAGCAGACCAGCAGGAACAGGCTGCGCAGGAATATGTCGCGGTTGACCGCAAACAGCCGGCGCAGCGCTGCCCCGTCCAGAATGTCGCGCCAGGGCAGCGGGCCCACCGCGCTGAACGGCCGGACGATCATCAGGCCGGCGCCGAATGCAATCCATTCGGCGAGCGCCGTGCCGGCGCCGATGCCGGCAACGCCCCAGTCGAAGACGAAGACGAGCGTCAGCGTCGCGGCCAGGTTGATCACGTTGAGCGCGACTTGCAGCGCCAGCGACACCATTACCCGCTGGCGGCCGAGCAGGTAGCCAAGCAGGACGAAATTGCCCAATGCGGCCGGCGCCGACCAGATCCGTGCCGAGGAATAGGCGACAGCACTGTCGTAGACTGCTTCGCTGCCGCCAAGGAGGGCGAGGCCGATTTCGATGATCGGCTTTTGCAATATGACGATGATCATGCCGCCCGTGGCCGCAACCAGGAGTGCCCGAAGCAGGTGCTTGCGCATCAGGACGGCATCGTCGGCACCCCAGGCCTGGGCGACGAGACCGGTGGTGGCCATGCGCAGGAAGCTGAAACTCCAGAACAGGAAATTGAACAGCACGCCGCTGAGAGCGACGCCGCCAAGGTACCACGAGCCGGGCAGGTGTCCGGCGACCATGGTGTCGACCAGGGACAGTACCGGCTGGGCCAGGTTGGCCAGGATGATCGGGAACGCCAGCATGATCATCCGGCGGTTCCAGTTTTCCTGGAGTTCGAGAGGGGCGGAAATGTTCATTGTGTGCAAATGTCCGTGCAGGCCCGAAATCGAAGTGGGCAGCGAAGTTGAGTATTGATGTCCCGATAGCCTCAGGTCTCTGGCCCGTGGTTGTCGGTTGAATTGCCGGCACCTGTCCTAGTGCATTCTATCCTTGCTCATGCCCGACGCCGCGAGGTGAAATGACGGCGCCGCAGCGTCTCCCTGTGCGACAGAGAAGCGGTATCGCGGTAGTGGCTATTCGGACAAATCGAATGCCAGAAGGGCCGCTGATCCCAATGATCCCTGCGGATCAATTGTCATTTTTCCAAGAGGCAGCTTGACATTCGTCCGGTTTAGAGAAAAGTTCCAGTTTATTGGAAATTTATAGCGGCATACTGGATGATCGCAAGGCGGTTGTTCAACAAGCCTGCGGATTTCCAGGTGGGAGGCGCCACAATTTCTTCAGTTTTGAGCCGGCAAGCAGCAATGCCGCCGGATCGGGAAGTATTGTGCGCTGATTTGCTTGCTCGGTTAGTGGGTAATTACAAAGAAGGGGAATGACAGTGAGTAAAATTCTTATGACGAACCGGAGAAACGCGCTGAAGCTGCTGGGCGGTGGCGTGGGCGCGCTTGCCGTTCCGTACATCATCCGTCCGCGTCCGGCTGCCGCCGCAGGCGTGCTGAACATCACCACCTACGACAAGTTCCTGCCACAGGAATTCCTGGACAAGTTCCAGAAGGACACCGGCATTCAGGTCAACATCCGCCTGACCGACGACCAGGGCAAGCAGTACAACCTGCTCACCGCCGAAGGCGCCAATCCCTCGACCGACATCGTCACCGTTGCCGGCCACCGCTATTCGCAGTTCATCAGCTCGAAGCTGCTTCAGCCGCTCGACACCGGCAAGATCGCAAACTGGAAGAACCTCAACACCGCTTACCAGGATGCTCCCTGGGCGCGTGTCGACAACAACCTCTGGGGCCTGCCGATCCTCGCCGGCTACGAGGGCCTCGCCCGCAACGTCGACTACGTGAAGGACGCGCCCAGCTGGGAGATCATGTTCGACCCACAGTACAAGGGTCAGACCTCCTATATCGTCAGCGATTTCATGACCATCGTCATGCAGTATCTCGGCCATGACGGCGACTTCGTCAGCTATGTCGATAAGGCCGACGTGGCGCAGAAGGCGACCAACGAAGCGCGCGACTTCCTGATCAAGAACAAGGACATGGTGCGCAAGTACTATGACGCGGGCTCGGAAGTGCAGCAGATGTTCATCAACGAGGACATCTACCTCGCCCATTCGTGGTCTGGCCCTGCCGCCAAGCTGATCATGGATGGTCATCCGATCCAGCTGTCGGTGCCGAAGGAAGGCACGTTCGGCTTCTGCTACACGCTCAACGTCGTCAACAATGCGCCGAACGCTGAGAACGCCTACAAGCTGCTCGACGCTGTGCTGGCAAGCCCGGAAGTGGGCGCTGCGATGACCCGCCAGTCGGGCTACAGCTCGACCATCAACGGCGTCGGGGACCTGCTCAACGATCGCGAAAAGCTCGCCGCGACGCTGCCGCAGGAAGAGTTGGAGCGCGTCGTCTTCTTCTCGTCGGTCAACCGCGACATGAAGAACGAGATGATCGACCGCGCCACCGCAGAGGTCAAAGCGGCCTGACGAGGCAACGAAGCCTCTCGACCTGTCCCGGAGCGCTGCGACGATCTCCGGGGCAGGCAGCCCGCTTTCGCAGGCCTGCTCAGTGCATGACCCGAGCTACCAAAGGGCATGCACCGTTCACAGTTTTACTGCGTCCCATTGCGCATCCGGGGGCGGATGCGGCGCTGTAATCCAACAACGCGCAATGACCGACGGCCAATCATGTCATGCGGCACCGGTCGGGTTGCGCCAACCGAGATTGTTTGATGGTGAGTAGCAACACGACAGCCGGCTATGCGGGAGGGCGCGACGCGTCCGTGCCCAAATATTCGACCGGCATTGCCAAGGTGGTAAACTCCGCGCTCTACCGGCATACGCTGGGGGCTGCGGTGGAGTCGCGCATCGGCCGGGTCATACTTCTGACTGGTGTGCCGCTGATCTGGCTGGTCATGATGCATGTCGGGCCGATCTATCAGATGCTGAAGATCAGCCTGTTGTCCCACTACCCGGTCCAGCCGGGCGTGGAGTCGCGTTTCACCCTCGATAACTACGCGATCTTCTTCAAAGAATCGCTCTATTTCACGCCGCTGATCAAGAGCTTCATCTTCGCCACGACAGCGACCGCGGTCACCCTGGTGGTCGTCTATCCGGTCGCCTACTACGTCGCCAAGATCGTCAAGCCGGAGGGGCGTTCCAAGGCGCTGCTGCTGCTGCTGGTGCCGTTCTGGGCCGGCGAACTGATCCGCACCTTCTCGGTCATCATGCTGCTGGCCAACCGCGGCGCGGTCAACGTGCTGCTGCGCGAGATCGGGCTGATCGACCGGCCGATCCCGATGCTCTACACCTCGTTCTCACTCGGCTTCGGCCTTGTCTATCTCATCTGCCTCTACATGCTCCTGCCGCTCTATTCGGCGATCGAGAAGATCCCTTCCCAGTATCTCGACGCGGCGGCCGATCTCGGCGCCGGCCCGTTCACGCGCTTCCGCAGGATCATCCTGCCGCTGTCGAAGGACGGCATCGTGTCGGGGTGCTCGCTGGTGTTCCTGACCTGCATCGGCGTCTTCGCTACGCCCATGCTGCTCGGCGGCCCGACCACCGTGCTGTTCCCCGAGACGATCAGCGGCTTCTTCCACGGCGCCAGCGACAAGTGGCCTGTCGGCGCCGCCTTCGCACTGATCATGCTGGTCACGGCCCTGATCACGGCCGGCATCTTCATGCGCCTCGTCGGCGGCAAAAAAAGGAGTGCATTCTGATGCGCAACATGTTTGCAGACGCTCCGCGCACGACGCTGACCGCGTTCTACTGGGCCTTCCTGCTCTATCTGCTCCTGCCGCTGACGCTAATGATGGCGATGAGCTTCAAGGACGCCAACTTCGTCGCCTTCCCGATCGGCGACTGGACGCTCGACTGGTACGCCAAGGTGATGCAGGACAAGCAGTTCTTGGAGGCCTGCCTGTATTCGGTGATGATCGCCGCCGCTTCGACGTTGGCCGCGACGACGCTCGGCACCTGGATCGCCATGCTGATTGTTGCCGAAGGCATCAAGGGCCAGGTTATCATTTTCGCGCTCGCCTGCCTGCCGGCCGTCGTGCCCGGCATGATCTCGGCGATCTCGCTGCGCATCTTCATCTCGACCATCGACATGCCGACGGGAACGGCCGCCATCATCCTTGGCCACACGGTGCACGCCGTGCCCTTCGTGGTGGTGATGGCGCTGACGCGGCTGCGCTCGATGCCGGGCAATCTGGTCGACGCGGCGCGTGACCTCGGCGCCGACAGCGTCGTTGCCTTCTTCCGCGTGACGCTGCCCTACCTGAAGCCGGCGCTGGTCGGCGGCATGATCTTCTGCGTGCTTTTGTCGATCGACGACTTTGTCCGCACTTTCTTCCTGGGCGGCTATCGTCCGACCCTTCCCATGCTGATCTTCGCCAAAGTGCAGGGCGGCATGTCTCCCGAAATCAACGCAATGGCGACACTCGTCCTGGTGGTTACCGCCGCCGTCGGACTTTACGCCGAATACCTGACCCGCCGCGCGAGGACCCGCTGATGCAACCCGTCGTCCAGTTCGACAACGTCACCAAGAGCTACGGCAAGCACGTTGCCGTCGAAAACCTGAACCTCAGCATCGAGGCGGGCAAGTTCGTCACCCTGCTCGGCCCCTCCGGCTGCGGGAAGTCGACCTCGCTGCGCATGCTCGGTGGTTTCGAAATGCCGAATTCCGGGCGCATCCTGCTCGGCGGCAAGGACGTGACGCGCGTTCCGCCCAACAAGCGTAACGTGAACATCGTGTTCCAGGACTATGCGCTATTCCCGCATATGAGCGTCGCCAAGAACATCGCCTTCGGCCTTGAGCTCAAGGGGCTCGACAACCAGCAGATCCACCGCCGGGTATCGGAACTGCTCGAACTCGTCCAGTTGCAGGACTACGCCAAGCGTCTCCCGTCGGAACTGTCCGGCGGCCAGCGCCAGCGCGTGGCACTGATGCGTGCGCTTGCGCCCGATCCGGACGTGCTGCTGCTCGACGAGCCGCTATCGGCGCTCGATGCCAAGCTGCGCCAGCAGATGCAGATCGAGCTCAAGTCGATCCAGGAAAAGACCGGCAAGACCTTCATGTTCGTGACACACGACCAGGAAGAGGCGCTGACCATGTCGGACACGATCGTGGTCATGAACAAGGGCAAGATCGAGCAGATGGGCGATCCGAACACGCTCTATGGCCGTCCGGGCAGCGTCTTCGTCGCCAACTTCATCGGCGAGACCAACCTCCTGCGCAGCACAGTTGTCGGCACCGAGGGCGACACGACTGCGCTGAACTGGAACGGCGTCACCATCAAGGCGGCACAGGGCGGGCTGGCCCCCAAGGCCGGAGATCACCTCTATGTAGTGCTGCGCCCCGAGGCGATCCACTGCTCGGCCGACGAACCGACAAGCGGCAACCGCATCAAGGGCAAGGTCCGCCAACGCGTGTTCAAGGGCAATCACACTTCGCTTTCGGTCGAGGTTGCCGACGGGGCGGTTCTCAATGCGCTGGTCCACCCTTCCGACGTTGCCCAGCTCAATGGCGAGGACATCTGGGTCGGCTGGAAGCCCGAGACCACGACGGTCATCCCCGACCGCCACGCACACAACTGAGACGACAACGGCCCGCGCCGGTGACGGATGCGGGCCGACAGCAGGCAGGGCAGGACATGCGAAATGACGATTTCGAGCGGACAGCGGGGGCGACCCATGGCGTATGACGTACAGGCGCCGCTTCAATCGGCCGCCGGCGGCTTGGCCGAACTCGAGCAGCGTGTTCACGACGATCTCGCATGCCTGTGCTACCCGCCGTCAAACTGGGTGGTGCCGACCGCAGTCGAGGGGGAGGAACAGGTCCACGACGTCGTCGTCATCGGCGGCGGCATGTGCGGCCTGGTTGCCAGCTTTGCGCTGATCGGTGCCGGCATCCAGAACATCCGCATCTTCGACCGCAGCCCGGTGGGCTTTGAAGGCCCATGGCTGACCTATGCGCGCATGGAAACGCTGCGCTCGCCCAAGCAACTGACCGGCCCGGCCTATGGCATGGCGTTGCTGACGTTCCGTGCCTGGTATGTCGCGCAATTCGGTAACGAGACCTGGGCTGAACTCGACAAGATCCCGCGTCCGATGTGGATGGAATATCTGCGCTGGTACCGCAAGGTGCTCGACCTGCCGGTCGAGAATGGCGTCGAGGTCAAGACTATCTTGCCGGAAGGCGAGCTGATGCGGCTGACGCTTTCGGGCGAAGGCGCGCGCGAAAAATCGGTGCTGGCCCGCAAGGTGGTGATGGCGACGGGCCGCGACGGAATGGGTCATCCCAGCATTCCCGGCTTCGTCGACAACCTGCCCGCGAAATACTGGGCGCATTCGTCCCATGACATCGACTTCGCTGCCCTGCGCGGCAAGCGTGTCGTAGTGGTAGGGGTCGGCGCATCTGCCGTCGACAATGCGGCCGAGGCGCTGGAGGCAGGTGCCGCGGAAGTCCGCCACCTCATCCGACGCAAGGAGATGCCCTGCATCAACAAGCTGATGGGCATCGGCTCGTTCGGCTTCACCGCTGCCTTCCCGCAACTGGGCGATGCCAGGCGCTGGCAGATCATGAACTACTCGCTGCGCACCCAGACCCCGGCACCGCGTGGCTCGACGATGCGCGTCAGCCGGCATCCGAATGCCTGGTTCCATTTCGATGCAGCCGTCGAAAAGACCGAGCTCGATGGCGACGAGATCGTCATTTCGACATCGCAGGGCAAGACGGTGCGCGCCGACTTCCTGATCCTCGGCACCGGCTTCGGCGTCGATCCGCTGGCGCGAAAGGAACTCGACGGCTACGCCGACAAGATCCTTCTGTGGCAGGACCGTTTCACGCCGCCCGAAGGCCAGGAAAACACCGAACTCGGCAATTACCCTTACCTCGCCAACGACTTCACCTTCCTGGAGCGCGAGCCGGGGCAGGCGCCGTGGCTTGCCAACATCCACAGCTTCAATTCCGGTGCTGCCGCCAGTCTCGGCAAGATGAGCGGCGACATACCGGGCATCAGCGAAGGTGCGGCATGGCTAGCGCGCGAGATCGCCGCCAAGCTCTACACCGAGAATTTCGGCCAGTACTGGCAGCGCCTGCTCGACTACGACACGCCCGAACTGCGTGGCGACGAGTGGACGGCATCGCCCTTGCCGGACGAGGCGCGGACGGCCGTCCGCCAGCAGGCATAGGAGGACGGCATGGCCGACAACAAGGACGTGATCGCCGCAATCGTCGGCATCGAACCCGGCAGCGTGCTGGCCGAAGTCGTGGCGGGACGTGCCGACATCATGGCACTGACCCAGCAGACCCATGACGGGGCGTTGACGCCGGTCGAACCAGGCGGGCTGTCGCATGCCGAGCGTGCAGCACTTGCCTGCCGAATCGCCAAGATCAACGACGACAAGGATTTCGAGGAGCACTTCGAGGCGCTGCTCGACAAGGCTGGCGCTTCCGGCGCCACCGCACGCATTGCCGACATCTGGTTCGACGGTGGCAGCGACATCCGCATCAAGGCACTGATCCGGCATGTCGACCTCGTGGCGCATGCCCCGAAGGATGCGACGCGGCGTGATATCGAGCTGCTGCAGGAAGCCGGGCTCACCGATGCCGACATCGTGCGACTGTCGGAACTCGTTGCCTTCGTCAGCTATCAGATCAGGGTTGCCGCCGGGCTGCGGCTGATGCGGGGGCTGGCATGAGCAAGGTCGTTCACGAATTCACCACCACCATTCCCGAGTGGAAGCCCTATGTGAAGCCGCTCGATCTGGCGGAGGCCAGCGCCGAGCAACTCGAAGCGCTCAAGGTCACGCCTTCCAACACCAAGGTGTCGGACTACGTGCTGGTGCTGGCGCATGACGTCGAGACGCTGACGCACCGCTCGCCGCTGTTCAACGGCGTGATGTACAACCGTGGCGGCCTTTCGCGCGCCGAGCGTGAGATTGGTGCTGTCGGCGCCTCGATCGTCAATCGCTGCATTTACTGCGCTGCGGTGCACGCCGGGCGCTACAACCAGATCACCAAGGACGAAACCGTCATTGCGGCGATCTTCGCCGATGGCGTCGATGCCGAGATGGAGCCCCGTCTCAAGGCGATCTTCGATTTCGCGGTCAAGCTGTCGAAATGTCCCTCCGATGCGGATGCTTCGGACATGCAGTCGCTTGTCGATGCCGGCTTGGGCAAAGACGAGATTCTCGACCTGATCCTGTCCTCGTCGCTGTTCGGCTGGGCCAACCGGCTCATGCACACGCTCGGCGAGCCGGTCGGAGAATGACCGGCCGGCACGCAAAGTAGATCGGTCGAGCGGGAGGAGAAGCATGAATTCGATCAATCCGCCCGAAATTGGGCCGCGCCTGCAGGCACACCGCAAGGAGCTGAAGCTCACGCTCAACGATCTGGCGACAATGTCGGGCGTGTCGCGCTCCATGTTGTCGGAGATCGAACGTGGCAACGCAAACCCGACCTACGGCACTCTCTGGCATCTGACGCGCGCGCTCAACATCGACCTCAACAGCCTAGTCAGCGGCGCCAGCGAAGAGCGCAGCGACCGTATCGACCTGCAGCCCGGCAACATGACGCCCACCATCCGAAGTGCGGATGGCAGCTGCACGATGCAGATATTGTCGCCCGCCGGCATGGTGTCGATGATCGAATGGTATCTCCTGAGCTTCGAGCGCGAGGGCAAGCTGGTCAGCGATCCGCATGGCGCCGGGACCATCGAGCACCTGCATTGCACGCAAGGCGAGATTGTTGTGCGCAGTGCCGGCAATGAAATGATCGTGCGGGCGGGAGAGACGGCGCGCTACGCAGCCGATGTGCCGCACTCCCTGACCAGCGTGGGCGCCGGCTCGGTCGGGGCGAGGGCGTTCCTGGTCGTGGCTTCGGCCGAAGTGGGAACCAACACACTCAGGGCGTCGATACGCCCGAAATGACGACCGGCCTCTCGGGGCCGGGATGATGATTTACCAGAAAGGAATTAGTGAAATGCAGGTAGGTATTGTCGGCGCGGGTTCGATCGCCTTTGGAACGGCGGCGTTTCTCGAACAGCAGGGCCACCACGCGACGCTGTGGTCGCCGTCGGGCGAGCGCACCAAGGCGCTGGCCAAGGGTGAGGCACTGGTCGCCCAGGGCGCGGTCGAAGGCACTTTCCATCCATCGGCTGCGGCCAGCGCCGAAGCGCTTGTCGCCGGTTCGGAGGCGATCGTGATCGCGTTGCCGGCCTATGGCCACAAGACCGTGCTCGACGCCATCGCACCCTACATCACGCCGGCCCAGACGATCATCATCAGCTCGCACGCGTCCTTCGGCGCGCTCTACCTGTCGCGCCTGCTCGCGGCTCGCGGCGTCGTTGCGCCTATCGTCGGCTGGGGCACCACCGTGGTGTCGGGACGACAGCTCAGCCCGACGCTGGTCAACGTCAACACCGTGCGCAAGAAGGTCGACCTCGCCACGGTGCCGGCTTCGCGCAGCGCCGACGGCTTCGCCGTCTGCCAGACGCTGTTCGGCGACCGCTTCGTCGACCGCGGCAGCCTGATGGCGATCGCGCTTTCCAACCTCAACCCGCAGAACCACATGGGCATCGCGCTCGGCAACATGACGCGCATGGAGCGCGGCGAGAACTGGAGCCAGGGCCAGAACGTGACGCCGAATGTCGGGCGGCTGCTCGAGCGGCTCGACGAGGAGCGTATCGCCATCGCCACCAAGCTCGGCCTCGAAGTGCGCAATATCTTCCAGCACTTCCATCTGTCGTTCCACGTGCCGATGAACTCGATCTCGCAGATGAACCAGGAAATGCACGAAGCCGGTAACGGCGGCACGGGCCCGACCACCGCCGACAGCCGCTATGTCACCGAGGACGTGCCGTTCGGCCTGGTCATGACCGCCAAGATCGGCCAGCTTGCCGGCCAGCCCGCCGAGTTGCACGAAGCCGGCGTGCGTATCTTCTCGGCCATGTATGGCCGAGACTTCAACGCCGAGAACGACCTTCTCACCGCGCTCGATCTCGACACGATGTCGCTCGATCAGCTCAACGGGCTGTGCCGCGACGGGTTTGCAACCGCCGCCTGACTGCCATCGCGGTGGGCCGTGACTCGGATCTGAGCACGCACGCGCCGGCCGTATGACAAAGAGCCAGACATCGACGATGTCTGGTTCTTTTTTGAGTTGAGCGTGGCGGCGACAGGCAGTACCACGCCATTGCGGGCGGGCCCGCGCCCGCCTGTCACCACTCGGCGAACGAGCCGTCGGCATGGCGCCAGATGGGGTTGCGCCAGCGGTGGCCTTCCTTGGCGCGTTCCTTGACATAGTCCTCGTCGACATCGACGCCGAGGCCGGGGCCATCGGGGATGGTGACGTAACCGTCCTCGTAGCGGAACACGTCCTTGTTCTTGGCGTAGTCGATCAGGTCGTTGGACTTGTTGTAGTGGATGCCGAGGCTCTGCTCCTGGATGAAGGCGTTGTAGCTGACCGCGTCAAGCTGCAGGCAGGCGGCGAGCGCGATCGGCCCGAGAGGGCAGTGGGGCGCCACGGCCACGTCGTAGGCTTCGGCCATCGCTGCAATCTTGCGACATTCGGTGATGCCACCGGCATGCGACAGATCGGGCTGGATGATGTCGACCACGCCTTCCTGCAGCACGCTCTTGAAGTCCCAGCGGCTGTAGAGCCGTTCGCCGAGCGCGATCGGCGCCGACGACATTGCGGCGATCTCCTTGAGCGCCTCGCGGTTCTCGCTGAGCACCGGCTCCTCGATGAACATCAGCCGGTAGGGCTCGAGCTCCTTGACCAGCATGCGCGCCATGGGCCGGTGGACGCGCCCATGGAAGTCGACGGCGATGCCGACATGGGGGCCGACGGCCTCGCGCACCATGGCGACGCGCTCGACCGCGGCGTCGATCTTGTCGTGGCTGTCGACGATCTGCAGCTCCTCGGTGCCGTTCATCTTGAGCGCGGTGAAGCCGCGCGCCACCACGTCCCTGGCGCCGTCGGCGACGTCGGAGGGCCGGTCGCCGCCGATCCAGGAATAGACCTTGATGCGGTCGCGGCACTTGCCGCCGAGCAATTCGTGCACCGGTACGCCGAGCGCCCGGCCCTTGATGTCCCACAACGCCTGGTCGATGCCGGCGATGGCGCTCATCAGGATTGGGCCGCCGCGATAGAATCCGCCGCGATACATGACGTTCCAGTGATCCTCGATGAGCCTGGGATCCTTGCCGATCAGGTAGTCGGAGAGTTCGTGCACCGCCGCCTCGACGGTGTGGGCGCGGCCCTCGACGACCGGCTCGCCCCAGCCGCTGACGCCCTCGTCGGTCTCGATCTTGAGTAACATCCAGCGGGGCGGAACGATGTAGGTCTTGAACGCGGTGATCTTCATGGCTCGACGCTTCTTTCCAAATGCTCGCGCGGTGTCAGCTCTGGTTCTTCTGGGCTTTGGCCCGCGCGAGGTCGCGCGCGGCGAGGTCCAGGATCTCGTTGGCGGCCTTGCGCGCTGCCGGGCCGTCGCGCATGCGCAGTGCCTCGACGACGCCGTAGTGGACCTTGACGGCTTCATCGCGCCGGTCGACGGAGTTCGCCGTCGCCTCGAGGGCGAAGTTCAGCGCGGTCTCGATCAGGCCGCCGATCTGCCGGAAGATCGGATTGTGGCAGGCGCCATAGAGAACCTGGTGGAAGGCGGCGTCCGAGCGGGCAAAACTTGCAACGTCGCTGCCGGCCGCCTCCATGCCTTTCCAGGCCAATTCCAGATCGGCGATCTCGTGCAGCGAAGCGCGCTCCGCAGCGAGCTCTGCGACCAGCGGCTCGATGGCGCGCCGTGTCTCGAGGATGGAATCGAACAGCTTGGGATCGAGCGTATTCGGCCGGTGCCACTCCAGGACCTGGGGGTCGATGATGTTCCAGTTTTCCTTTTCGCAGACGACGGTGCCGATCCGCGAGCGGCTGAGCACAAGACCCTTGGCGGCCAATATCTTCAGGGCTTCGCGAATGACCGTGCGACTGACGCCGTGTTCGACGCCCAGGTCGTTTTCGCTCGGCAGGTTGGCGCCGGAGGGATAACGGCCGGCCAGGATGTCGGAGGCAATTGCCCGCACCACGTCCGGCATCACACGCGGACGGCGCGCCTTTGAAGCGGTGTCCATCGTACCAGCCCTGGCACTATCCATGCATTCCTCCCCTGCCGTCAGTCTGTCGTTCTTATGTGTGCCCCGTATGCCGGACAATCCTCCGTCACGGCATGCAGACATCTCCTCCGGAAAGAAACTATCTCATTCATCATACCAAGGCAATTGACTGGTATGATGAATGACGCTAGCTTTTGTCATCCGGGCTGCTTGCCCGGCGCGTTTTTGGGAGGAAACCATGCGATTTTTGAAGAAGGCGCTCCTTGCGGGCGCCCTTGCCGTCTTGTCCGCCACCACCATTACTTCTGCCTATGCGCAGGAGACCAAGATCGGCTTCATCGTGAAGCAGCCCGAGGAACCCTGGTTCCAGGACGAGTGGAAGTTTGCCGATCAGGCAGCCAAGGAAAAAGGCTTCACGCTGGTGAAGATCGGCGCCGAGGACGGCGAAAAGCTGATGTCGGCCATCGACAATCTCGGCGCGCAAGGCGCCCAGGGCTTCATCGTCTGCACGCCTGACGTCAAGCTCGGACCTGGCATCGTCGCCAAGGCTGCCGCCAACAACCTCAAGCTGATGACCGTGGACGACCGACTGGTCAGCGCCGACGGCAAGCCGCTCGAAGACGTGCCTCACATGGGCATTTCGACGACCAAGATCGGCGAGGCGGTCGGCCAGGCCATCGTCGACGAGATGAAGGCGCGCGGCTGGAAGGCCGAGGAGGTCGGTGCCATCCGCGTCTCCTACGACCAGCTTCCGACGGCCGTCGACCGTGTCGAGGGTGCGATCTCGGTGCTGAAGGCGAATGGCTTCAAGGCCGAGAACATCTTCGACGCCCCGCAGGCCAAGACCGACACGGAAGCCGCGCTCAATGCCGCGACCGTCGTCCTCAACAAGAACGCCGGCATCAAGAAGTGGGTCGCCTTCGGCCTCAACGACGAGGCGGTCCTGGGTGCCGTGCGTGCGTCCGAAAGCGTCGGCATCCCGGCTGACGGGGTGATCGGCGTCGGCATCGGCGGCGCGGACTCGGCGATCAACGAGTTCAAGAAGCCGGCGGCCACCGGGTTCATCGGCTCGGTGATCATTTCGCCGAAGCGGCACGGCTACGAGACGGCTCTCAACATGTTTGACTGGGTCGCCAACAACAAGGAGCCGGAAAAGCTCATCCTGACCGCTGGCGCCCTTGCCAAGCGCGACGACTTCGAGAAGGTTCGTGCGGAACTCGGCATCGAGTAAATCGCATCATTGAACGGTGTCCGGCGGCGGGTTCACTGCCGCCGGACATGCTGGAGGACCGTCGATGTCGTTTCTCGAATTTTCGCATATCTCGAAATCCTATCCCGGCGTCCAGGCCCTGTCGGACGTGTCGTTCGGTGTCGCAAAGGGCGCCGTGCACGGCCTGATGGGGGAGAATGGTGCCGGCAAGTCGACCCTGATCCGCATCCTGTCGGGCGACCAGCACTCCGACACCGGCGAGATCAATATCGATGGCCAGGTCCAGAAATACGCATCGACGCGCGATGCCTTTCACGCCGGCGTCATCGTCATCCACCAGGAACTGCAACTCGTCCCGGAACTGACGGTCGCCGAGAATTTGCGGCTTGGCCGCTTTCCTGCCAATGCCGGTGTCATCCAGGCCAGGCAGATGTTCGCCGAAGTCGGCGACAAGCTGAAATCGGCCGGCATCGACATCGACCCGCGTCGCAAGGTCAAGACTTTGTCGATCGGTGAACGCCAGATGGTCGAGATCGCCAAGGCGATCATGCTGGACGCCAGGGTGATCGCGCTCGACGAGCCGACCTCGTCGCTGTCGTCGCGCGAAAGCGAAATCCTGTTTGCCCTGATCGAGCGCCTGCGCGCCGAGGGCAAGGTCATCCTCTATATATCTCACCGGCTCGACGAGGTGTTCCGCCTTTGCGACAGCCTGACCGTGCTGCGCGACGGCAAGCTTGCCGCACATCACCCGAGCCTCAAGGACGTTACCCGCGAACAGGTTGTAGCCGAGATGGTCGGTCGCGAGATCTCCAACGTCTGGGGCTGGCGTCCGCGCGAACTGGGCAAGGTGCGCCTGAAGGTCGAGGACATGTCGGGCGAGAAGCTGCCCGTGCCGGCCAGTTTCGAGGCGCGCGCCGGCGAGATCCTCGGTTTCTTTGGCCTGATCGGGGCCGGGCGTTCGGAATTGATGCGCCTGGTCTATGGCGCTGATGCCCGTCGTGGCGGCTCGATGACGATCGATGGCGAGCGAACCGAGATAGCCGACCCGCGCCAGGCGATCCGCGCCGGCATCGTGCTCTGCTCGGAAGATCGCAAGCACGACGGCATTGTCCAGGGCCGTTCGCTGGAGGAGAACATCAATATCTCCTCGCGCCGACATCATTCGAGGTTCGGCATCCTCGACCTGCGCAAGGAAGTCGAGATCGCCGAAACCTTCATCAAGAAGCTCAAGGTGCGGACGCCTTCGCGCAAGCAGGATATCGTCAACCTGTCGGGTGGCAACCAGCAGAAGGTCATTCTCGGCCGCTGGCTTTCCGAGCAGGGCGTGCGCGTCCTGATCATCGACGAGCCGACCCGCGGCATCGACGTCGGCGCCAAGTCCGAGATCTACGAGATCCTCTACCGGCTTGCGGAAGACGGCATGGCGATCGTCGTCGTCTCGAGCGAACTGCCCGAGGTGATGGGCATCTGCGACCGCATCCTGGTGATGTGCGGCGGTCGCATTTCGGCGCATATCGACCGCGAGCAGTTCAGCGAGCGGGCCATTCTGGCCGCCGCTCTGCCCGACAAGAAAACGCCAGACGCAATCGCATCCTAGAGGGACCGCGGCATGACAAATTCCTTCAAGAAGATCTTGCTCGGCGACCAGGGGCTGGTCGTCATCTTCGTGCTCGCCTTCGCTCTGGTGTCGATCTTCGTCCCCAACTTCCTGACCGAACGCAACATGCTGGGCCTGCTGCAGTCGGTCGTCACCGTCGGCATCGTCGCCTGCACCATGATGTTCTGCCTGGCGGCACGCGACTTCGACTTGTCGGTCGGCTCGATCGTCGCTTTCGCGGGCATGGTCGCTGTGATGGCGTCGAACGCGACAGGATCGATCATCATAGGCATCCTGGCCGCGCTCCTTTGCGGCGCCACCGTCGGACTGATCAACGGTGTCGTCATTGCCAAATTCCGCATCAATGCCCTGATCACCACGCTTGCGACCATGCAGATCGTTCGAGGTCTGGCGCTGATCTCGTCGGACGGTCGCGCTGTCGGTATCAACGATCCCAACTTCTATCAGCTCGCACTGTCGAAGCTGATCGGCGTGCCGACGCCGATCTGGGTACTGCTGGTCCTGTTCGTGGTTTTCGGCTTCGTGCTCAATCGCACTGTCTTCGGCAAGAACACGCTCGCCATCGGCGGCAATCCTGAGGCTTCGCGTCTCGCCGGCGTCAATGTCGATCGCACGCGCATCTGGATATTCACGCTGCAGGGCGCCGTCTGTGCCATCGCCGGTATCCTGCTTGCCTCGCGTATCACCTCCGGTCAGCCCAATGCGGCCGTCGGTCTCGAACTGTCGGTCATCTCGGCCTGCGTGCTCGGCGGCGTGTCGCTGGCCGGCGGCCGGGCGGCGATTGCCGGCGTCATCGTCGGCGTGATGATCATGGGTATCGCCGAGAATGTCATGAACCTGCTCAACATTCCGGCCTTCTACCAGTACATCGTCCGCGGCGTGATCCTGCTGCTGGCAGTGCTGCTCGACAATCTACGCTCGAATGCGCTCGGACGGCGTTAAGTTGATCGATGCCCGGCTTCATCACACTCGAAAATGAGCGCCTGTCCTTGCGTCTCAGTGCGCAAGGCGGCGCGATCATCGACGGGGTGATGCAAGACGGCCGTCCGTTTCTGCGGCCCTACGGGGATGGTGCGTTCGACGTGCTGCGCTCGGCCTGCTTTCCGCTGGTGCCGATCGGCAATCGTGTCGAAGGCAACGGGTTCGAACTTCGCGGCAAGCACTATTGCTTCGAGCCCAACACCGACGAGCCAAACTACATCCATGGCGACGGCTGGCTGGTGGGCTGGAACGTGGAGGAGGTGTCGCCTGCACATGTGAAGCTCGCCTTCGAGCAATTGCGGCCGACCAGTTCGCCTCATGCCTATCGTGCGGTCCAAACCGTCGCCATCGACGGAGCGACGGTGCGCCTGGGGCTTTCGGTGACAAACCGGGGTCAGGAGGCGCTGCCCTTCGGCATCGGCTTCCATCCTTATTTTCCACACACCGAGGGCACGAGGCTCATGGCTACGGCGCAAACATGGTGGACCGAGCGCGACGGCTGCCTGCCCGGCGTGCGCACGCCGATCCCCGACAGTGCCGACTTCTCGACCTCGCGCCGCCTTCCTCGCCGCAGGCTGAACAATTGCTTCGAAGGCTGGAGCGGCTTGGCCAGGATCGCCTGGCCGGAGGCTGGCCTTGCTGCCGACATTGCGGCCGATCCAGTCTTTTCCAGGTACATGCTCTACGCGCCGGAGGAAGATCGTAGCTTCTTCTGTCTGGAGCCGATGACCCACGCTCCCAATGCGCTGATGCTCGCCGGACCGGCGGCGCTGCACATGCTTGCCTCCGGTGAAACGCTATCCGGAGGCTTCTCGATCACGGTTTCGAACCTAGAGGACATCCCATGAGCGAACGTCTCGCCGGCAAGCGGATCTTTCTCACCGGCGCGGCGCAAGGCATCGGCCTTGCCATCGCCGAGGAGTGCCTGAAGGAAGGCGCGAGACTTTTCGTGGTCGACCGCGATGGCGCCCTGTTGCGCGAAGCCATGGCTCGGCTCGGCGCTGGCGAGGGCATGCTGGCCCATGCGGAGGCGGATATTGCGGATGCCGGGGCCATCGCAGCCGCCATGGCCGCGGCCGGAAATACGATCGGGCCAGTCAATGCGCTGATCAACAATGCCGGCATCAATGTCTTCAACACGCCGTTGGAAACCACCGACGAAGAATGGCAGCGCTGCTTCGACGTCAACCTCAAGGGCGCGTGGAACTGCTGCAAGGCGGCTCTGCCGGGCATGATTGCGGCTGGCGGAGGGGCGATCCTCAACATAGCCTCGACGCACGCCTTCACCATCATCCCGCATACCTTCCCCTATCCGCTGGCCAAGCATGCGCTGCTTGGGCTGACTAAGTCGCTGGCGCTGGAATATGCGGCTGCGGGCGTACGGGTGAATGCGCTGGCGCCTGGCTATGTCGAGACGCAGAAGAACGTCGACTACTGGAACAGTTTCCCCGACCCCGCCAAGGCAAAGGCCGAGACGCTGGCGCTGCATCCGGGCAAGCGCATCGCTTCCACGACCGAGATCGCCAAGGCCGCCGTGTTCATGATCTCCGACGAGTGCCCGTTCATGAACGCCGCCAGCCTTGTCATCGACGGTGGCTTGAGCGTGCTTCAGCACGCTGCGCAATGAAGGCAGGCGGAAGGCAGTTTCGATATTGGAGAACCGGTCCGGCGGTGGCAAGCCCGTGGCTGGACACTGCGAGGGCCCGGTGCTATCTCCCTGCGCAGCAGCCGGGTGTCGGTTGCTGACGCAGCAGGGACGACCCGTTGCGACCTAGTATTGAGGGGACGACCCCACCAGGGGTCAACGTGATGTCTTCTCCTGCAATATCCAACACCGCGCCTTCGACCGCTTCACTCGGAGAGCTGTTTCCCAAGGTCACCGTAGCGCGGCTTATGGTTGCCTGGGCGGTCGTGGTCGCATTTCAGCTCGGCGGCAGTTCCTGGCTCTCCGAGCCCATCTCGCCGGTCACAGCCATCGTCTGTTTCGTGGTGCTGTTTGCCACGATCCTGACAGCGGCTTTCGGTGTCGTGCGTGAGGCCGATCACCTCGCCCATCAGCTTGGCGAGCCCTATGGTACCTTGATCCTGACCCTGTCGATCGTGTCGATCGAAGTGATCCTGATTGCCGCCGTCATGCTGGGGCCAGGCGAGGCTCCCACGATCGGCCGGGATTCGATCTTCGCCGTCATGATGATCATCCTGAACCTGGTGACGGGCATCTGCCTGCTCGTCGGCGGGATCCGCTATGGCGAGCAGGAATACAACGCCCAGGGTGCGCTGGCCTATATCTCGATGACGGTTTTGCTCACCGGAACTGCGCTCGTGCTGCCGAATACGTTGAGCACTGGCAACGGCACTTTTTGGCCGGCGCAGGCAATCGCCTTCGCGGCCTTCACAGTCGTGCTCTATGGGGCATTCCTGCTGATGCAGATGCGCGGCTATCGCCGGCTCTTCATGCAGCCCGAGCCAGGGTCGCTTTCGATTCCGACCCGGGCGGCCCCGGATGGCGATACAACCCATCCAAAGGCAAGTCTGGACACCAGAGGTAACACAATCCGCTCGATCACCCTGGTCGGCATGATGCTTCCGATCATCTTGCTGGCCCATGATCTGGCGATCTTGATCGACCATGGCATCGAGCTCGCGGGTGCACCGGTGGCGCTGGGCGGGGTGTTGATTGCGATCATCGTCTTCACGCCCGAGTCGATCACCGCGGTCAAGGCTGCACTGCGCAACGAGATGCAGCGTGCGATCAATCTTTGCCTCGGCGCGTTTGTCTCAACCGTCGGCCTTACGGTTCCGGCAGTGCTGGTGGTCGGGCTTGTCACCGGAAAGACCGTCGTCCTGGGAATTACACCGACGGAGACCGTGTTGCTGCTTCTGACGATCGGCCTGACCGCCTTTACATTCCTGGGTCAGCGGACTTCTGCGGTGCAGGGCTTGATGCACCTGATGCTGTTCGCAGTGTTCGGCGTCTTGCTGTTCAGTTCCTGAGCTATAAGAAAACGGCAGCCTCTTGCCGAGGCTGCCGTTTTCGCGCCATCGCGAGCAGCCGGTGTGCCGTCACGTGCCGTCCGTGCGGGATGGACTGCCAGGCACCCAAGGGTGCCACAACTCCCCCTCTGGCATCGGAGAGGGCAAGTCGTGCGCGGCGGCAGGCAATTCTTCGCAATGATCGAGGCAGCTCAGAACTGCGGCAGGCGTCGTCGCCTGCCGGATCAGGTGTCGCGTTGTCTGGTTGCGGAACGTGCGAGCCAGGTAGGACAGGGCCGGCAGGAAGGTACCCACCTTGCTGCGCGGCCAAAGCAAGCCGAACAGAATGTCCACTGGAGCGTCGTCGATCGCGCCAAAGTCGATGGGCTCTTTCAGGCGCGCCATACACGCCACTGGCTTGGTAAGCTCATCCATCTATGCGTGTGGAATTGCGATTCCCCACCCGACTCCCGTTGCGCCCAGGCGTTCGCGTGCGAGGAGTTCGCGGCGAATGATCTTGTCGTCGATGCCGGCCTGGGTTGCGAGCATGGCCGCAAGCTTGGCCAATGCAGAGTGCTTTTCCTTGGCCACAAAGTTCAAGTCGATGCCGTCTTCTGCAAGGACCTCGTGGAGTTGCATGGCTGCCTCCGTGCGTGCCTGCCGGTGTCGCACGCAGCAAGCGACCTGCAGCGCGGACGTACCCAAAGGAACAGGTTGGGGAGCCTGGCTCTCCCGGACGCCCGGCCAGGGCTTCGTCGACGTCCGGGCTAGATTCCTGTTTTGAGCCTCCTCGGCTCACTGCGGACAACAAGCACGAATTCCATGTCTTATTGGTAGCTATTTAAATTGAATAATCAAGGCGCGGGGTTCATCAGGGTTTTCAATAAAGAAGAATTGAAGAGGAGATCGATAAAAATGACGCCCATGTGATCAGAAGGATTTCAGATTTATCGCCCGTTTCCTGGTGATGTTGGGATGGACATTTCAGGTATGCCGCGATCAGTCCCTTCCCCGACCCTATTTCCTGCAATGGGCAAGCCGAACACTGGGCGTTTGCACGCGAAACGGGTTCCTTGCATGCTGTGTGGGAGGCGAACAATAGAGGTGCGCAGTTCTTGAGGCCCTGAAACTACCTCAAGAAGTTGTCAACTCCCGGTGTGCAGCCAAAGGATTAATGCAAGCTGTCGTTGACGCTGGGCATCAAGTGTTTACCATGCCTTAACCGTGTTTGTTTACCACCTGGTTATTATTACGGCGTGGTCCTGGGACCCGCCACGCATAAACTGGTCTGAGAAAACGGGTTGGCGATCGCTGATGTCTTACTGCAGAACGGCTGTAGCGGTGTTGAGTGCCTGCGTTGCGCTTGCAGGGTGCGCCAACGGCGCTGTCCGCCAGGTTTCCGCTCCCGCGACCGGCAAGGTTGTGACTGGCAGCGTTGGCAGCAACCTCGCGTCGATCAATACCCATCCGGAAATACTGGCAGCCGATGCACGGCGCGATGCGGCCGGCGAGGAGATTGCGCGCGCGCGGTCGACCCTGCTGCCAAGTGCCGGCATAGAGGCGAGCGCCGGGGTTGCGGCTGGCGACGGCGACGAATTCGACAACCGTACGACCGGCAATGCCTATTCCTATGCGCTGACGGTCGACATCCCGCTCTACCAGGGCGGCAGGGGACAGTCCGCCGTGGCTGCTGCCAAGGCGGATTACCGCGCCAGCGGCGAGGTGGCCAATGACAGGCGTGTCTCCGCCGCCTATGAACTGGCGCTGGCGCTGATAGAAGTCCACCGCCAGAAGGGCGCCGTGGTGATCCTTGGCAAGCAGGCAGCCATTCTCGCCAGCCTGAAAGGCGGCATAGAGACTGAATTGAAGGCAGGCGCAGCAAGTCGCGTCGACGTCGACGACGTCGGGCGTCAGTTGTCGCGCTTGTCGGTCGAGCGTGAGCGCGCCAGGCTGTTGATTGCCCAGGCAAGCCGCACGGCGCTGCGGCTCGGGATCGCGCCCGAGACGAAACTGCCGGAGGTCTCGAAGCTCTATCTGCCGAGCGAAGAACAAGACCTCATCGAACTGGCTGTGAAAAACAATCCGCGCGTCAAGGAACGCGATGCCCGCGCCGATGCAGCAAAGGCCCGGGTCAATCAGGCAAAGGGCGATCTGCTGCCGACCGTGTCCGCGGGGCTGAGCGTGCGGGGCGGCGAGGACACGCTTCCCGGCGTCGATCGCCATGTCGCGGGTCGTGGTGAGGTGCGGTTCTCGATGCCGATTTACACGGGTGGCCGTGTCAGTGCCGGTATCAGACAGCGCAACGATGAAAACCGCGCCGCGGTGTTCGAAGCCGATGCCGCGCGAATTGGCGTGACTGCCGCAATCCGGTCCGCATTCGACCGCCGTGTACTGGCAAGGCGCATGCAGACCCTGGCCCAGGCGGAACGGCGCAACGCCGCCTCGGCCCTCGAGGGTGTACGCGCCGAACGCAAGGTCGGCGAGCGCTCGACCTTCGACGAGATCAGGGCGATTGCCGACCTCGCCAATTCGGAAATCAATCTCAACAATGCGCGCTACGACCTGATCGCCGCCGAGTACACGATCGCGGCGGAAACGGGCCTGATTGGCGAACTCTTCGGCGTACCAGGCGTCCAGCAGACTGCGGTTGCCGAATAGCTATTCCGCCGCCATGCCGTAGGCGAGCCCGCGCGCCGGTTCCTTGAGCCGCTTGCGGATACGGTCGGCGAGAATGCGCACGAAAGGCTCCAGCACCATGCTGTCGTGGTCGCCGGGCACTTCCTGCACGGTCAAGCCGGCGGCAAAGGGCGTCCAGCCATTGTCTTCCATCGCGACGTTGCGGCCGTCCTGCAACATGCGCCCGCCGCTCAAACGATAGATGACGTTGAGCTTCGGCCGGAGTAGCAGCACGCTGCCCGCATAAGGCTTGAGCTCGTAGCGTGGCAATGCGGCGCGGAAGGCGTTTTCAATCGCCAGGTCGTGGAACTGCTCGGAAGACTGCTCGGCCTGTTCGGCATCCGCGCGGCCTGCGACTCTTTCTTTCCACCGGCGGCGATCGTCGATCCAGCTGGCGACGAAATTGTGCCGCTCCCGGCGCAAGTCCTGCAGCTTCATCGAGAGCCGGTCGAGCAATGACAGCGGCGGCTGTGTCGGCAGGGGCGTGTCCAGCAGGATCAGCTGCGCGACTTCCTCGCCTTCGGCGAGCAGCTGCTGCGCCATCTCGTATGCGACGAGGCCACCACCGGAGAACCCGCCCAGCAGATAGGGTCCGTGCGGCTGGACGGCGCGAACCTCCTTGAGATTGTCGCGTGCCATCTCGACGAAGTTGTCGTGGGGCTCCTGGTCGCCATAGAGGCCGCGCGCCTGGAGCCCGTAGACCGGGCGGTCGGTGCCGAGCTGCATGGCCAACTGGCGCAGATTGAGCACGTTGCCGAACATGCCGGCGCAGAGGAAGAACGGTGTTCCTCCGCCCGAGCGTCCCGCGCTCATTGTGACCAGGTGAGTGGCCTTCTCGATTTTCTTGTCGTTCGGAGCGGCGGCTTCTTCCGTCTTGGCTGACAGCGGCGCGGCTTGCTCGCCGATCAGCGCCGCGCACTCTTCGATTGTCGGCGCCTCAAACAGCACGGAGATCGGCAGATCGATTGCGAATTGCTTCCGGATCATCCGGAACAGGCGCACCGCGATCAGCGAATGGCCGCCAATGTCGAAGAAGCTGTCGTGGACGCCGATCTTCTCGACGCCGAGCAATTCGCTCCAGAATCCGGCAAGCGTGCGTTCGATTTCGTCTCGCGGCGCGACATAGTCATTGTCGAGATCGGGACGTTCGAAGACCTCGCCCGCGCCCTGCGCTTCGGCGCGCGGTTGGGACACACGTTTGCGCAGCGCTCCAAGATCCATCGAGCTCACGATCGGCTGCGGCTGGCCGGTGCCGAGCGCACGCATCAGGGCTTCGAAGCCCTCGGCCGGCAGGATGCCCTGGCTGACCTGCGCAGCAAGCTGCAGTGCCGCCGGCGACAGCGGTTCCTTGTCGTCGCCCGCAGGCTTGCGTGCGCGATCAACGCGCTGCGTTGCAGCCAAGGCGAGGTCGTCGTCCAGCCGCTTCATGACGAAACGCTCGATTTCCACGACGATGCTGCCGTCTGGTGTGGCGATTGTGATGTCGAAGGTCGCGAATCCGTCACCGAGATCCGATGCCTCACTCAGCCGCGCCCAGCTGACGATCGCCTCGGGCAACTTCATGTAGAGCGCGATGCTGCCGTAGGACATCGGCGCCCACAGGGCGTGGGATGTCGCATGGCCGGGCGCCAGGTCGAGCGCAAATCCGGTGGCGATGTCGAGCAGCGCTGGATGGGCGATGAAGCCGGTGGCGATGTCGCCGCGATAGGTCTCATCGAGCCTGAGCTCGGCAAAGGCTTCCCGATCCCCGCGGGCAAGGGAGCGCAACACCTTCCAGCGTGCCCCGAAGTGGATATGATCTTCCTGTACCGAGCGCAGCGCAGCTTCGCCTTCGGCGCGCTGGCCCACGGTCAGGCGCGCCGAGGCGGCAGCGACATCAGAGGCGGCGTGTGGCTTGGCGAGGCGCTTGCGTAGCGTCGCTTCGGCGTGAACGGTGAAGCCTTCCGACACGAGTTCGGCATCGGCGGCGGTGACAAGCACCCTTTGCCGCTCGCCTTCGGCGGCAAGCCGCACGCGCAGGATCTTGTCGCGCCCGTCATCGACTTCGAGCGGGCGCAGGAAGAAGAGATCAGCAATCTCCCCACCCTGATCGACGCCGTACTCCTTCATCGCCTGGGCGATGATTTCAATCGTGCCGGTACCCGGCAAGATGGCCTGTCCCGAGACCAGGCGATGCTCGTCGAGCATCCAGTGGCTGCGCGGTGAAATGCGCGTCTCGAGCCAAACATCGCCTGATGTGTCCTCCACCCAGTCGGTGAAGATCGGTCCTTGTGCTTTGCCACGATGCGAGTTTGGCGCGTCGGCTTGCCCGGCTTGCCCGGCTTGCCCGGCTTGCCCCGCTTGCCCCGCTTGCCCGGCCTGGCCGGTGGCACGCGCCGCCAGTCCGACAGCGTTCCAGACGCCCCAGTGGAGCGCGACGGTCTTGCGTGAGCTGTCTGCGAAACGGCTGTCGGCATAGGCGTTGAGATAGGCATTGGCGGCGACGTAGTCGACCTGTCCGGCGGGAGCCGTGTCGGTGCTGGTCGACGAAAACAGCACGAAGAGATCGAGCGGCCTGTCCCGGAAGACCTGGTCGAGAACCACGGTGCCACGCAGCTTCGGCGACAGCACCGCCTCCATCTCGTCCAGCGACTTCAGCTGGATCAGGTTGTCGTCGACGAGACCGGCCGCGTGGAACACACCGTTGATGTCGCCGAAGGTGGCGCGCGCCTTGTCGGCCACTGCGTCCATGTCTTCGAGGTTGCCCACGTCGGCGGTGACGTAGAGCACGTCGGCCCCCTTGGCCTCCAGGCTCTGGATCGCTTCGATGGCGCGGCGTATCCGGTCGTTGCGCGAGAGCGGAATGGCCAGTCTTTCCCACTCCTCCCGAGGCGGCAGTGCGTGCCGTCCGGTCAGGACCAGCTTTGCCTGGAAACGCGATGCAAGTTCGCCGGCGACGACCTGAGCGAGATCGCCAAGGCCACCGGTGATCAGATAGACTCCGCCTGTGCGCAGCAAGCCGTTATCGGCATTGGACTCGCCCAGTGCCAGCTTTTCGTAGTTGCGAATCCAGCGTTTGCCCTTGCGGTGGGCAACCGTTTCCGAAGTGGGCGCAGCGAAGATGTCGTCCCACAATTGGTCGAGCTGCTGGTCACGCAATGATGCCGCAAAGTCGCTCGCTGCCGTGCGCGTCCGCAAGAAGCCGCCCTTCTCCGGCCGAGACGGCGCCGAAAATTCAAGGTCGACGAGGCGAACCGTGGCGCCCGGCATTTCCTTCGGCATGACGAGCGCGGGGCCGAGGATGGTTGCCTTTTCCGGATAGGGCAGGGCTTCGCCGCCGACACGCTGCATGCCGTTGGTCACGACGGTGATCTGCGGCTCGAGGCCCTCGATGTCGCCAAGCGCCTGGGCGATGAAGAACAGGCTCTGGAAGCCGCGTTCCTGGTTGCGGTTGAAGAAGTTGGAACCCGGGCGGAAGGTTTCCTCGGCCGTCACCAGCCAGAGATGCACGATGCGCTCGGGGACGCCGCCGTCGCCGGCGAGCCCTGAAAACAGCGCGTCGTAGCCTGGCCGTTCCTGTTCGGCGCACAGGGTGTAGTCGCCGCTGTCGTGCCTTACGAAACCGTCGCCGGCCTTGACCGTCGCAACGCGATGGCCCTTGGCGCGAAGCCGTTCGACCAGTGCTGCACCCAGGCCAGTATCGTCCATGAAGACCAGCCAGGATGCCGGCTGGGCATCGGCGTCGATCGTCACATCGGCCAATGCCTGTTTCCAGCTTGGCCGGAAACCCCAGTCCGTCATGTCGGGCAGCTTGCCGATGAAATCCTGCTCGTTCTCGTTGGCTACCGCCGCGACGCTGCGCTCGATGAAGTAGCGCTGGTGCTGGAACGGATAGGTTGGCAATGACACGCGCCGCGCGCCGCTTCCCTCCCACAGCTTGGCGATGCTCGCGTCGAGACCGGTCGCCCAGGCACGGCCCATCGCGGCGAGGAAATGCACGCGGTCGTCGGTAGCCTCGTCGGGATGCGGCAGGCTGTTGATGACCTGGTTCGCCTCGATGCCCGGCTGAAGCTTGACCAGTGACGACAGAGCCCGGCTCGGGCCTACTTCGACATAGACCCGCCCCGGCTGCGCCGAAACCGCGGCGAGACCCTTAGCGAAGTGGACGGTCGAGCGAAGATGCCGGACCCAGTAGAGCGGGTCGCGTGCCTGAGCTTCGCTGAGCCATTCGCCAGTGAGGTTGGAAACGATCGGGATGGTCGGCGCCCGCAGGTCGATGCCGCGCAGGAACGCTTCGAACTGTCCGAGGATCGGGTCCAGCATCTGCGAATGCGCAGCGATATCGATGGCAATGCGCGATGCATCGATACCGCGCTCGGCCAGCCTGAGGCGCAGCGCTTCGAGATCCCCATTGCGGCCCGAAACCACGCAGAGCTCGGGCGCGTTCACCGAGGCGAGGTCGAGCGCCGGGTTCATGTGCTCGGAAAGAGCTTCGGGCGACAGCGGGACGGAGAGCATGCCGCCGGCCTCGACCGTGTCGAACAGTTCGCCGCGCAGGCGGACGAGATTGACGACGTCGCGGAAGCTCATCACGCCTGCGATGCAGGCGGCAGCATTCTCGCCCATGGAGTGGCCGATCAGCGCCGAGGGCTTGACGCCCCAGCGCATCCACAGCCGTGCGATGGCGATTTCGACGATTAGGATGGTGGGAAGCTGCACCGAAGGCCGGAGGAAATCGCTCGCCGCTTGCGACGGGTCGGTATCGGCCGCGAGCCAGACGCGGCGGATCTCGGTTGCGGCTTCCGGCGTGAGATAGTTCAACCCCTCATCGACGGTCGCCCGGAAACCAGCGTCTTCGGCGTAAAGGCTGCGCGCCATGCCTACATGCTGCGCGCCGCCGCCCGGAAACAGGAACACGGCGTTGGCGGCCTCGATCGTGCTATGGGTGTGGACGCGCCTCGGTTCTGAACCGGAGAGAAGGGCGATTGCCTCGTCGCGCCCGCGTGCCGCTATGGCGCGGCGGTGTTCGAAGTGCTTTCGCCCGGCAAACAAGGTGTGGGAGACATCGGCGAGCGGCAGCGCCGGCTGTCGGACAATTTCCTCGCCGATCTGCTCCATGGCGCGGTCGAGCGCCTTGCGGCTCTTGGTGGCAAACAGGAAAAGCTGCGGCTCCCGGTCGCCCGTGCCTGCAGCACCAACTATCGGCTTCGGTGCAACCTCGAGGATCGCATGGGCGTTTGTTCCGCCGACGCCCAGCGAGTTCACCGCCGCGCGTCGCGGTCCGGCAGCTGCCGGCCAAGGGGTTAGCTTGTCGTTGACGACGAACGGACTGCGGGCGAAGTCGATGGCCGGATTGGGCTTCTCGAAATTCAGCGTCGGCGGCATCTCGCCATGCTTGAGCGCCAAGGTGGTCTTGATCAGGCTGACCACGCCGGCAGCGGTGTCGAGGTGACCGATGTTCGACTTCACAGAGCCGACGCGGCAGAAGCCGGTGCGCGCGGTGCTTTGCCGGAAGGCCTGCGTCAGCGCCTCGATCTCGATCGGATCGCCGAGATACGTGCCGGTTCCGTGGCACTCGACATACTGGATGTCGTCGGCGGAAACACCTGCGAGACCTTGCGCCTCGATGATGGCCTCGGCCTGGCCGGTGACGCTCGGCGCGAGATAGCCGGCCTTGCTGCTGCCGTCATTGTTGACGGCGGTCGCCTTGATGACGGCGTGGATGATGTCGCCATCGGCGATGGCGTCGGACAGGCGGCGCAACACGACCACGCCGGCACCGCTGCCGAACACCGTGCCGTCGGCACGATGGTCGAAGGCGCGGCAATGGCCGTCGGTAGAGAGAATTTCGCCGTCCTGGAACAGATAGCCGCGCCGGTGCGGCAATTCGATGGTGACGCCGCCGGCGAGCGCCATTTCGCATTCGCCGGCAAGCAGGCTCTGGCAGGCGGTGTGGATTGCGACGAGCGAGGTCGAGCATGCCGTCTGGATGTTGACGCTCGGGCCGCGCAGGTCGAAAGCGAACGAGGCGCGCGTGGCGAGGAAGTCCTTGTCGTTGCCGGTGTGACGTAGCAGGAACATGCCGACCTGGTCGACAAGCTGGCGATTGCTGCAGACGTTGAAGTAGAAATAGGAACCCATGCCGCAGCCGGCGAAGACGCCGACGGGGCCGGCGCTCGAATCGGGCGTGCGCCCGGCGTCTTCCATCGCCTCCCAGGCACATTCCAGGAAATGGCGGTGCTGCGGGTCCATGATCGCCGCTTCCTTGGGGCTCAGCCCGAAGAAGTCGGCATCGAACATCTCCATACCGGGAAGCTCGGAGCTGCGGCGCACGTAGTTGGGCAGATGCATGCGTGCGGCAGACTCGCCCGCGGCAAGCAGCTCTTCTTCCGTCAAATCGCGGATCGACTCCACGCCGCCGCGCAGGTTTTCCCAGAATTCGCGGACATTGCGCGCACCCGGCACGCGAAGCGCCATGCCGACAATGGCGATGTCGTTCGGTGACACCTGATCGGTTTCATACATCGCGTAATGCCCCGAGAGCCTATTATTCCTTTGGCAAGCCAAGCCTGGATACGGGTAACACAGTAGCCGATATCCAATCGTCCTGCCGATAGGCTCATTCTAAGAAACATCTAGAATGAAAACGGCGTTAAGCTTTCCGCTGTCAGGTCAGACCCGCAGCCCCTGCGACGATATTGATGCCACTGTCGCGCTACAGCCTTAACCAAACATTGAAGTCCTGATGGAAAACAAGGAGGGTATTCTCATTCTTGTTTAGATCAATTCGTATATAGATACGGCAGCAATCGTAGTTCATGGGGTCGGGCACATGCCATCAGGGCAATTGGAATGCGTTCTGATCGGGGACGAGTCGCTTCTGGTGCAATGCGCCGAGATCGTGCGGGCCCATGGCCATGCCGTCGCGATGATCGTCACGGACAATGCGTCGATCCGGAACTGGGCGGAAGGCCTTGGCCTCCCGGTCTGCGCCTTCGACGGCGACGTCGAGGTGCGGCTCGCGACAGTCGCCTATGACTGGCTTTTCAGCGCGGCCAATCTACGCATCATCCCGGATGCACTCTGGCGCAACGCACGGCAGGGTGCGGCGAATTTCCATGACGGTCCATTGCCGCGCTATGCCGGCCTCAATGCGCCGGCCTGGGCGATCATGGAAGGCGAGGCAGGCCACGGCGTCACCTGGCATGCGCTGACGGCTCGGGTCGACGAGGGCGATATCTACGCCCAGCGCATGGTCGAGATCGGCCCGGACGAGACGGCACTCACCCTCAATACCAGATGCTTCGAAGCGGGCATCGCGACCTTCGACGAAATGCTGACCGCCATCGAAACAGGCGCGTTAGCGCCGCAGGCGCAGGAGCTGTCGCAGCGCACCTACTACGCCAGGGACCGCCGCCCGGCGGCGGCTGGAACGCTGCTTTTCGACCGCGATGCGCAGACATTGTCGCGCGTGGCGCGCGGGCTCGATTTCGGCTCGGGCTATGCCAACCCGCTGGCCCGGGCGAAGGTGCGTACCGAATCCGGCCTGTTCGCGGTCACGAAGTTCGAGGCAATCGGGCACGCCGACGGCCAGCCTGCAGGCACGGTGATCTCGGTTTCTGATGACGGTGCCGTCATTGCCGCGGCGGACCAGCACGTACTGGTGCAGGGAAAAGGTCTTGGGCGGAATGCCGGCGAGACGCTGAGTTCCTGCCTCAGCCAGGCGATGCGCCTGCCTGCGATGACCGACGCAGAAGGACAGGTGCTGGACGAGGCAGTTGCGCGGACCGCCCGCCATGAGGGGCGCTTCCGCAAGGCGCTTGCTGCCGCGCGCGATGTCGATTTGCCCGACGTCAAGGCATGGTCGCCGGACGGTCAGGCGCAGGTGATCGCGCAGCCGCTGCAAATGCCGGTCCCAACGGGCTCGCGAGCAGCCGCGATTGTCGCCTTCCTGGCTCGGTTCTCCGGCCAGGATTCGCTCGATATCGCTTATGCGACGGACGCCATCGCAGCGCTGGATAGCCAGTTCCCAGGCTATTTCGCCAAGTCAGTTCCGTTCCGCGTCGAGGCTCCGGACGGTGAAACGGCCGAGGCTTTCGCGGTGCGGACAAATGAAGCCCTAGCCAAGCAGCGCGAGCGCGGCACCCATGTGTCCGACCTGGTGGAGCGCGTTCCCGGGCTGGTGGCTCCGCGCCTGACCGTCGGGCTGGTGGAAGCCGCGTCGCCGGCCCAGTCAAGCATTGTCGAGGGGGCGGCCCTGACTTTTGTGCTCGGTGCGGACGAGGCCCTGGTGTTGGCCGATCGGGCGCGGATCGGCGCGCGCGACCTTGCCGACATGCTGTCCCGGCTGGGCATATTCGCCGCTGCATTTGCGGCTGGCGACAAGGCGGTTTCAGACCTGCCGCTGATGTCCGATGACGAGCGTCAGCGCGTGCTCCATGGCTGGAACGAGACCGCCCGCGACCATGACCGCACGGCTTGTGTGCATACGCTGATCGAACGCCAGGCCGAACTGACGCCGGACGCGATCGCGGTCGCATTCCGCGAGCGGTCGCTGAGCTATCGCGAACTCGACGAAAAGGCCAATCGCGTCGCCAACCGCCTGATCGAACTCGGGGTGAAACCCGACACGCTGGTCGGCCTCCATGTCTCACGTTCGCCGGAACTCGTCATCGGTGCACTGGCGATCCAGAAGGCCGGCGGTGCTTATGTGCCGCTCGATCCGATGTTCCCGGCTGACCGGCTTGCCCTGATGGTCGAAGACAGCGGCGCGCCGGTGGTGCTCAGCGAGCGTTCGCTCGATGGATCGCTTGCCGTGGACGGCGCCCGGCGCGTGAACATCGAGGACGTCCTCGCGACGCCAGGCAGTGCCGAGCGGCCGCGCAGCGGCGTCACCCCGGCCAACCTTGCCTACATGATCTACACGTCGGGCTCGACAGGCCGCCCCAAGGGCGTGATGGTCGAGCATCGCAATGTCGCGAATTTCTTCGTTGGCATGGACGACCGCATCACGGTCGATGAAGCCGGGCAGCCCGTATGGCTCGCCGTCACCAGCCTGTCTTTCGACATCTCCGTGCTCGAGCTGTTCTGGACGCTGGCGCGCGGCTTCAAGGTGGTGATCCATGCAAGCGACGTGCATGACCACAAGAACGCGGCTCCGGCAGTGGCGCGCCGCGCAAGCGGCAAGACGCCGATGGATTTCGGTCTGTTCTACTGGGGCAATGACGACGGAGCGGGACCGGCGAAATACCGGCTGCTGCTGGAAGGCGCGAAATTCGCCGACGAGCACGGGTTCCAGGCGCTGTGGACCCCGGAGCGGCATTTCCATGCCTTCGGCGGTCCCTATCCGAACCCCGCGGTGACGGGAGCGGCTGTCGCTGCCGTGACGAAGAACCTGGCAATTCGCGCCGGTTCCTGCGTCCTGCCGCTGCATCACCCGGCGCGGGTCGCCGAGGAGTGGGCCATCCTCGACAACATCAGCAACGGCCGCGTCGGCCTGGCCTTCGCGTCGGGGTGGATGCCCGAGGATTTCGTACTGCGGCCGGAGAACGCGCCGCCGCATAACAAGGCGGCTATGCTGCGTGACATCGAGACCGTGCGCCGCCTGTGGCGCGGCGAGAAGGTCGAGTTCGATTTCGGCGGTGGCAAGCTGGGTGTCGTGACCCAGCCGCGGCCGGTGCAAAAGGAGCTGCCGGTCTGGATCACCACGGCCGGCAATACCGACACCTACCGCGAAGCCGGCCGCCTGGGCGCGAATGTGCTGACCCATCTGCTCGGCCAGTCGATCGACGAGCTGGCCGGCAAGATCCGCGTCTATCGCGAGGCGCTGGCCGAGGCTGGCCACGATCCGAGCGCGCACAAGGTCACGCTGATGCTGCACACGCTGCTCGGCGAGGATCGCGAGGAGGTGCGGGAGCGCGCGCGCGGCCCGATGAAGGACTACCTGCGCAGCGCTGCTGCATTGATCAAGCAATATGCCTGGGCCTTCCCGGCCTTCAAGAAGCCACAGGGCGTGGTCCAGCCGATGGACATCGACCTGCAGTCGCTGCAGCCGGACGAACTCGATGCCATCCTGGAATTCGCCTTCCTGCGCTATTTCGAGGACAGCGGCCTGTTCGGCACGGTCGATGATGCGCTCGCCCGCGTCGACCAGATCGCGGCCATAGGGGTCGACGAGGTTGCCTGCCTGATCGACTATGGCATCCCGAGCGACATCGTGCTGGAGCGGTTGAAGCCGCTGGCCGAGGTGGTCGCGCGGTCGCGCGGGACGGATGCGGACGAAGCCAACCCACAAAGCGCGCTCGCAGCCGATATCGCCGCGCATGATGTGACGCATCTGCAATGCACGCCGTCGATGGCGCGCATGTTCCTCGTCAACGAGGAGGACCGGAAGGCGATCAAGCAGGTCCGCCATCTTCTCATCGGCGGCGAGGCACTGCCGGCGTCCTTGCTGGCCGAACTGCGCAAGGTGACGTCGGCACCGGTCGAAAACATGTATGGCCCGACGGAGACGACCATCTGGTCCTCGACGATGACGGCCGACATTGGCGAGGGCGTCGTGCCGCTGGGCAAGCCGATCGCCAACACGCAGCTCTATGTGCTTGATGCTTCGCTTCGTCCTGTCGCGCCTGGAATGGCCGGCGAACTCGTCATCGGCGGCGAGGGCGTGGCGCGCGGCTATTTCGGGCGCGACGACCTGACCCGCGAGCGCTTCGTGGCAAATCCCTTCGCCGACGGCAGGATGTACCGCACCGGCGATCTGGTGCGCTACACCACCGACGGCGTCCTGCAGTTCCTCGGCCGCACCGACCATCAGGTCAAGGTGCGGGGCTATCGCATCGAACTCGGCGAGATCGAATCGCGGATCGCCGAATTCCCCGGTATCGCCGAGAGCGTCGTGATGGCTCGCGAGGATCGCGCCGACGACGTGCGCATTGTCGCCTATCTGCGCCTCAAGGAGAAGAAACTCGACGAGAGTGCCTTGCGCGCCCATTTGGTGAGGTCGCTGCCGGAATACATGGTGCCGGCGCATTTCGTGACGCTCAACGCCTTCCCGCTGACGCCAAATGCCAAGGTCGACCGCAAGGCCCTGCCGAAGCCTGAGGCCAAGCGCGAGGCGGAAGCCGAGATCTACGTCGCACCGGTCGACAACGTGCAGAGGGAAATCGCTGAAACCTTCCGCCGGATCCTCGGCGTCGAGCGTGTCGGGCTCAACGACAGCTTCTTTGCGCTCGGAGGTCATTCGCTGCTGGCCGTGCAGGCGCACCGGGAACTGAAGGCATCGGTCGCGCCCGACATCGCCATCACCGATCTGTTCCGCTTCCCGACGGTGGCGGCGCTGTCTGCGCATCTTGCCGACCGCGGCAAGTCGGATGAGCGGCTCAGCCAGGTTGCAGACCGCGCCGCCATGCGCCGTGCCGCACTCGGCGACCGGCGCGCCGCGATGCAGCGCCTGCGAGAAAGCTGATGGGTCTGCTCGCCGGGCTATTCGATGGGCATGTGGCGACAGCGCAGGGGGATCCCCGCTCGCTGGCCGCAGTGATGTATCCCATCGAGCAGTCCTATGTGTCGCGAGCGACGGAATCCCGTCGCCGCGAGTTTGCAGCAGGCCGATCGCTGGCACGCCAGGCGATGGCGTCGCTGGGCGTGCCACAGGCTGCGATCCCTGCAGCGTCGGATCGGGCGCCAGTCTGGCCGGCCGGCATCGTCGGAAGCATCAGCCATTGCTCCGGCTGGTGCGTGGCTGCCGTGGCGCGCGAAAGCCAAGATTGCAGCGCGCTCGGCATAGATGTCGAACCGGCAACGCCGCTGGAAACCGACCTCCTCGACACGATATGCGATGACGACGAGCTACGGTGGCTGGCGAGGCAGGCTGAGCCTGGGCGAGGGCTCCTAGCGAAGGCCATCTTCTCCGCCAAGGAAAGCGTCTACAAGGCTCAATACCCGCTATCGCGACAAATCATCGATTTTCATGCCGTTTCGGTAGCGTTGGATATGGTCAGCGGCAGCTTCCTTGCCAGGATTCGCGTGGACGCCGAGCCGTTCCTGTCCGGCTACCAAGCCAGTGGCCGCATCGCGATTACATCCGAATTCATTGCCACTGGCGTTGCGCTGAAAAACGTCAAGGAAAAAGCCGCGCAAAGGGAACTGTCGGCATGAGCCTGGTGCAATACGACGAACAAAGGCACATGGGCGCGGCCATGGAAGCTACCGCGCGCGGCCAAACGTTGCTCCTGGTCACCATGGTGCGTCTGCGTCGGGGACCACGCGGTCTTCAACTGGATGACCAGACATGTGCCGGGCTAGTACGCTGGACCGAGCATTTCGAGCGTGTCGTCTATTGCGGTCTGTTGCAGGAGAGCGATGACTGCGACGACGCATCCGTGACCTGGGTCGACATAGATAGCCTGCCCAATCGGGACCGCATGCGCATCGTGCCGCTGCCCTTTGCCTACAAGATCGGAGCATTTGCCCGTGCATATCGGGCAACGCGTCGGCAACTGGCGGAGGAGATCGGCAAAGCTGACAAGCTGTGCTTCACGCTCGGGTACGTCTTTGGTGATTGGGGTGGTGTTGCTGCCCTCGAAGCGATCAAACAAGGGCGCCGCTTCGCGACATGGTTTGACCGCGTCGAACATGACGTCCTGCGCAACACGTTGCATGCTTTGCGGTTTCGACGTCGCGTCAAGGAAAGAATGACGCTGCCGGTGATGATAGCCTATCATCGACATTTGGTGCGCAAGTCCTCGCTTGGCCTTTTCCAGGGCATGGATACTTTCAAAGCCTACGAGAAGTATTCGTCCAATCCTGCCTGCGTCTATGACGTCCACACGCAGCCGGAGGATTTCATCAATGCCGAACAGATCGAGCAAAAACTGGCAGGGATTGAGGCGGCTGCACCGCTGCGCGTCGTCTATGTTGGGCGTGCGGTTGCAATGAAAGGGCCGGAAGACTGGCTGCGCGTCATACACGGCGTCGTACAGGCTGGCGTCGATGTTCGGGCGACCTGGCTCGGTGACGGCCCGCTGCTGGACCAGATGCAGTTGACGGTAAAGCAGCTTGGCCTTGGAAACCATGTCGAACTGGCCGGCTATGTAGGCGACCGTGACAAGGTGCTAGATGCCTTACGCGAAAGCCATCTCTTCCTGTTTTGCCACAAGACGCCTGAATCGCCGCGCTGCCTGATCGAGGCATTGGTCTCGGGGTGTCCGATCGTGGGATATGGTACCCACTATCCGGTGGGCCTGGTCGAAGGTGCCGGCGGTGGCATGTTCAGCGCCATGGATGATTTCGTGGGCCTGGCAAAGCTCATTACCGAATTGGATCGGGATCGCGGTCGCCTCGTCAAACTGGTGCGTGATGCTGCCTCATGCGGTCGTCGTTTCGATGAGGCGACGGTCTATCGTCAACGCGCCGAACTGATTGCATCCTACGCGTGATGTGGGGCTTACGACGACTGCTGGTGCTGTGCGCAGCGGGATTGTTCATTGCTCCGGCGGCAAGCGTCCTTTCCGCCGCGGAGCAAACCCTGGAGCGGGTTGCGCCGATGAGATTGTTTGTTTCCGGCCACAGCCTCACGGACCGGCCGATGCTCGACAAGCTGGCGGAAATGGCCGCGGGCGCGGGCCGGCCCGTTGTCTGGAACATGCAGAACATCGGCGGCTCGTCGCTCGAACAGCGCTCCATGGGATCCGATCCCGAGCGCCCTTGGTCGGGCTTCAAAGCTGGCATGGATCGCAATGGCGGCTCCGTCGACGTCCTCGCCGAATTTCGCCAACCGTCCGTTGGGGGCGCGACCTATGACGTTCTGCTCGTGACGGAACTGCACTCCCTGCTCGATACGATCATGCGGCAAGGCACGGTGCGTTATCTCGCCGAATACCAGGGCCGATTCCTCGAGACCAATCCCTTGGGGGCGATTTGGTTCATGGCGCCGTGGCTGGACGTGTCAGACAAGGAGGATCCGCGGGACTGGATCGCCTATGAACGGCTTGCCTTGCCGGTCTGGCGATGCGCGGTGCAAGCCGCCAGTGGTGCCGCGGCGTCTGGCAAGAGCACGTCAGGCATCGGCTTCATCCCGGCGAGCCTCGCCCTGGCCGAACTGGTCGACCATCTCACCAGCGCTCCCCGCGCTGGCTTTGAAGATATGTCACCTGAAGACATCGTACGGGCGCTGTTTACCGACACCGTCCATTCGACGGAACTTGGCGAGGCCTATATTGCGCTGATAGTCCTGGCGACGATCGAGGGGCTGGACGCGCAGACGGTGCGCATGCCGGCGGGAGTAAGCACGCGCAAGCGCAGACGCTGAAGAGCTTCGCGGCGGATTTCCTCAGCCGGTACCGTGCCGAGCCTCTTGATCAATGCTCCGGCGGTATTTCACTCTCGTTTGCCTGGGCTTATTCCGGCTATGTCGGCAAGACCTATCGCGCCGACTTCTCCTGGCCGCGCGTGGCGATTCAGCGCCTGCGGGATACGGCACGGTTCGGCTGGAACCTGCGCAATGCCTACAGCGATTGACCTGCCGCGTTACTGCCGGCCGTGCAGGTAGAGCGCCAGCGCGGCCATGGTTCCGATGGACTGATGCACCGTGTATTCCTGCTGCATGATGACCGCGGGGTGCTCGACCAGATATTCGTGATAGGGCAGGGAAAAGCGTGGTGGTTCGATGCGGCGTTGTGGTGCGTTTTCGGTCGTGCCCGACTCTGCTAGCGGCGACCATGCCGGGCCGAACACCCAGCTGTAGGCGGTCGCGTTCTGTGAAGCGAAGCCAAAGATGGTGATGCCGCTCGGCGCGGCGACGCCCATGGCACGGTGATCCTCGTGCAATGGATGCAGGATCTGTCGAGCCCCGATCCCGGTCACGAAACTCAGGCCTACCTGATTGACCCCGACCATGGCCTGAAATCCCTGTTCCACGACCTGCAGGATCTGTGGGTCGCCCGACAGAAGATGCGCGCGGATCAGCGTCTGCGTCTGGTTGTAGTCGGGCGCGCCGCCTTCTCCCCACCCGGCAGGGGCATAAGGATGCTTCATGTTTGGGTAGGCGGCATGTTGCTGCACGTCGGTGATGATTGCGGCTTCCGCGGCGAAACGCGTCGCAATTTCCTCGCCTATCCCCGCATCCGAGCCGGCTGTCTTGAGATAGTCCCAGGCAGCATCGCCCTTGTGTGCAAAAAGTCCCTGGTCATCGCGCCAGGACGCTTCGAAGATATCGCGATGTTCGGTGCTGCCGAGGAGCCGGTAGAGTGCTGCCGCCGCGGCGCCGCGATATTCGCGAGCGATACCTTGCAACTGCTCGCGTCGTGCAGGCCAGCCGCCCGGTCCGAACGCGCCGGTCTCCGTAGCGACGACAATCGCGTCGCGATAATAGGTGTCTGGGTCGGCGAAGCCGCGTTCCGCGGCCGCCCACGCTGCGCGGGCGCTGTCTTCGAAAAGCATGGCGGCGCCCGCTTTGCCCCGCGTTTTCAGAATGCGCGCAAGTTTTGCGGCAACAGCGGCGTATTTGTAGGTCGAGATATGGTCGGGCGCGTAGGCATAGACCTCCTGCCGCTCGAGATAGCTTGGTTCGCCCAGCATGGGATGCGCTGCGCTCTCGATCCCGCCGCGAATGCCTCCGTCGTCGGTCTGCAGCCTGCGGAAGAAATCCATGACCCAGATCGCTTCATGGAGGAGGTCCGGCAGATCGTCGGTATCGCGATAGGTGGGGTTGGTGAGCAGGGCGCTCGACTTCGGCAGATCGAAGCTGGTCCCGCGCTGTGCCTCAGGCAGGGCCTCGAAGGCTTCGAGCAGAAGGGCCGCGACCTCGACATGCTGGATGCGACGGTCCCAGTCGCCTGCATCCATGTAGCCGCCCCAATAGCTGTCCGACGCTTTTCTTTCGGTGCGCCAGCGCGACTTCACACCTTCCTCGAAGGCAATGAAACCCGTGTCGAAATTGGACGACCAGGTCAGTGGCAGCCTGCTTTCGACGATGGACATGTCGGGGCCGGGCCGGAAGGCGACAGGTCGGCTGTAGCCGAAACGCCCATCAATCTCGATGCCGCTGCGCTGGTGGTAGAGTCCCGTCATGGAAACCCGCGCTGCGCTCAGCCAGATATCCGGTTCGACCTGAAACGGGTCCGAAACGCCGAGGCCCGGAACACGCAGTCGGAATGGTCCGCCTGACTGCGGCATCCAGGCGGAGTAGTCGAGCTCGAAGACGAAGGTTCCGGCGCGGTTGGCGCTGTATGCTGGGGTGGCTGTTGCCTGGGGGGAGAGGGTTGCCGGAAGCCGCCCGTTTGGATCGTCCAGCGTGAATGCGTTGGCCGTGGACTCGGACACGGTGCCGAAGACCGCACTGGGATCCTGTTCGCCGCCCAGTCGTTCGAGACCTACACGCCGACCATCGGTCAAGCCGTGTGGCGCAACCGTCGTCACGCGCCGGGCATTCGTGTCGAGTGACCGGATCGCGATGCGCGGTGCGGTTGCCGTGGTGTAGTCGATCAGCGGCTTGGGCAGGCCATTGCCCGGTTCGGCGTCGCCAGGATTTTTGCGCAGGTTTATGGTGCCAGCGAAGACCGTCTTGCCTTCGGGATCGATGATGTCGAAGGCGGTAGTGCCGTAGTCCCTGAAATCGACCGCGCCGTCGTCCTTGCCGCCCGGCAGCCAGAGCGCAAGAAAACCGGCCTTCGCCGTGTCCTTTGTCGCATGTCCAAGTTGCGTCGAACGGATCGCCACCGCGCGGGTCGTCCGGTCGTCGAAGGTGAAGCTTCGGTCGGCAAGCATGCCGTTTGGCCAGCGGATGACATGTGTGCCCTGCGGCAGGGGACCGTCGAGCTTGAGATATATCTGATGCTTGAAGGCGGCGCCTGTCCGCGTGTCGCCATTCGGGCCGGGATAGAGCCCGGAATCGTAGGGCATGGATTTGCGATGAACCGAGATGACGCGACGTCCGCCAATCGTACCGTAGAGGCCGGCAGCATCGACGCTGGCTCGGTCGAGGAATGTGCCGGGTGGCGTGTCCGAGAGCCGGACATGGTCGGCTTTCGGCCCGATGACCAGGCCTGGCACCCCATCGACGGCAGTCCACCGCCCACGCATCTGCGGCATCGGCTCGGGCAAGGTCACGATCCGCCCACGCACGAACGACGGATCGCGCAGTTCGACAGCGATGATATCAGGTGCAGCCATTGCGATCTCCGCGATTTCGACCGCGGGTGGATTGGCGCGAGCACTCGCCGGCAAGGTCAGCAACGCCATGAGAAACACACGAAATGCGAAGACCACGTTGTCGTTAACCTTCCGTCGGGTTGTTCTCGGACGTTAACCCGGAGTTCCCAGGCGCCATGTTATTGCACCCATGTCGAGCCATAAGGGTTATCGTTCTTTGAAGTTCGGGGTGCTTTTTCTCGCTTTGCTTGCGATTTTTCCGCTCGGCTTGCTGTTAAGAAGCACGCCCGCGCTGCGCAAGCCATTCTGGATAGTTTTCGGCGCCCTGCCATTTTTTGCCGCCGCCATCCCGATGTTTGACATCGGATTGCTTTCCTGGTCCGGCTATTGGATTGGCTTCGTATACGGCCTGCAGGTGACGATCATCGACTTGCTCGCTGCTGCGGTTCTCTTCACCTTGCCCCGCGGCAGGCTGCCCATGTGGTGCAAGCTGCCGTTCCTTCTCTACATTTTCGCTGCCGCGCTTTCGCTGCTGCAAGCCGATGAGCCGGTCGCCGCGAGTTTCGGCCTGCTGCAATTCGTCCGCATCTTCTTCGTCATGGTGGTGGTGGCTCGTGCCAGCGCTGATCCGGATGTGCCCTTCCTGATCCTGAAAGGAATGGCGATTGGCATGGCGGCGCATTTCGTTGCCGTCCTGTACCAGCGATTCCAGCTTCAATTGCCGCAGACGATGGGTCTCTTCATCCATCAGAACACGCTCGGCATGGCGGCCCACTTCGTCCTCTTCCCGCACCTTGCCCTGCTACTGGCCGGCTATCGCCACGTCCGTTATCTGGTCGGCATGGTTGTGGCGACGATCGTCGTGGTCGTCTTCACGGCATCACGTGCGACGGTCGGGTTTTCGGTGATCGGATTGGGGACGCTGTTCGTGACGCAGGCGCTTGCCGGCTTGACGCAGCGCAAGATGGCGGTCGGCTTTGCCGCGCTCGCCTCGCTTCTCATCGTGGCGCCCCTGGCAATTTCCACATTCTCCAACCGCTTCGAACTCAACCCGCTGGGAGAAAGCCAATATGACGAGCGCGCGGCCTTCAATCGTGCGGCATCGCTCATCCTCGATGACTTTCCGCTCGGCGTCGGCATCAACCACTACGTTCATATGGCCCGGGACTTTGGTTATTCGGAGCGAGCTGGCGTCATCGGCTTCGAGGGTAACCGCAATAACATTGTCCACAACGCTTATTGGCTGACCGCCGCCGAGGCCGGATATCCGGGTGTGATCGCGTTCTGCATCATGCTGATCGTGCCCATGTTCGTCGCGTGGTGGACCGGATGGCGCTCGAGGGGCACACTGGAGGGCAATTTGCTTCTCGGCTTCGGCGTGACCCTCCTGATCGCTTATCTCCATTCCTTCTACGAATGGGTGATCTTCATCAAGGAAATCCAATATCTGCTGGCCATGACGATGGGCATGGTCTTCGGCATCGCCTTGCGCCTGAAGGCGCCAGGCACGAATGCACGGCAAGCGGTGCCAACGAAAGTGATGCCGATCAATGCAGTATGAGGACAGTATTAACCATGAACGACGAAAGTGGCGCCGATACGGCCATTTCATCCGGCATCATCGAACATCTTCAGCATATGTCAGGGGTTGCACGATAACAGCTTTGGGTTGTTGCCAGATATTGTTGGGAGCGATTCGATGAAGTTGCTTGATGGACGGAGAAAGCTGTACGCGGCACGCGACGCCATCGTCGCCAGCCTAGCGCTGCTGAGCTTGCTTGGCTTGCCCGGCAATGCCCTGGCCGAGACGGTCGAGTACGAGCTTGGTCCCCAGGACCGATTGCGCATCCATGTTTCCGAATGGCCGGCGCTGACCGGCGAGCTGACTGTTGGTGCCGGCGGCGACATATTGATGCCGATGCTCGGTCAGATTCCGGCACAGGGGCTGAGCACGCCTGAACTTGCGGCCTCGATCGCGGCGCGCCTCCAGGAGAAGGCCAATCTCCAGCAGATGCCAGACGCGACGGTCGATATCGTTGCTTATCGTCCCTTCTACATCCTCGGCAGCGTGACCACCCCCGGTGAATATGCCTATCGGCCCGGCATGATGATTCTCAATGCCCTGAGCCTCGGTGGCGGCGCCTATCGGCCGGAGCAAGGCTCGCAATGGGACCTCGAACGCGTGGCGATTTCGAGCCGGGGCGAGTTGAAACTCAACGAAGCGCGGCGCTGGGACCTGCTGGCCGAGCAGCAACGCTGGCAGGCACAGCTCGATGGTGCCGAGGACATAGGCGCAGCACCCGGCGATGCAACTCCCGAACATGCAAAAGCTGTCGAGGAGCAGCGTCGTATCTTCGCTACGGAACTTGGGCGCCATCGTGCCGAACGACGCAGCCTTGAAGCGTCGATTGCCATGCGACAGCAGGAAATCGGGGCGCTTGACCAGCAGCTTGCCGACGTCGCCGTGAAGTTGGGTTCAACGAAAGGCGAACTTGAGACGATACGTCGACTGGCCAAGCAGGATCTCGCCGTTCATCGCCTTGGGCCGCTGGAGCGCAGCCTGAGCGACGTTCAGCGCGAGCAGCAGGATCTGGAGATCGGCAAACTGCGGGCGCGCCAGGAAATCAACATCGCGACGCGCGAGATCGCCACACTGGACGAGCATCGCCGGGCTGCGGCTCTGTCCGGCGTCCAGCGCATTGCCATCGACCTGCGCGCCATCGCCGAGCAGAACGACACCTCGACCCGGATCTTGGACAGCGCTGCGTACTATTCATCGAACCTCTCTCGACTGGCCGAGTCCGAGACTGCCCCGCAGTTGCGCTTCAGGATCGTGCGGACCGACGACAACGGGACGTCCGAGTTCGACGCCACCGAAACGACGCGCGTGCAGCCTGGAGACATCGTCAAGGTCTTCCGCGTGGCAACGGAGATGACCGGTGCGCTGCAGGTCGAAACGCCGACGACCCGGCCCTGACCACCGCAGCACTGGCTTACTGTAGGCACCACCATGCTTGAATCGCGACACCCGAAGGAATTGCCAATCCAGCAGGGCGTGGCGTCGGACGCCAGTCTCTATGACTGGCGCTGGATGATAAGATCGGCCCTGAAGGGGTTCTGGCTTATCCTTGCGGGTGGCGTGCTGTGTGGAGCACTTGCGGTTGCCTATGTCTCGCTTCGTCCAGCGCTGTATACGGCGTCGGCCGTGCTCAACATCACCAATCTGCGGCTGACGACCAGCGGCGAGGACGCGTTCTTCACCGAGTCACAGTTCGATCCGACCTTCCTCGAGACGCAGATCGAGACCATCGGCTCCACGCCGGTTCTTTCCAATGTCATTCAGACGCTGAAGCTCGGCGAGCCTGACGCATTGGATCAGCAGGGTGCCCTCAAGGCGTTGCGCGGTGGCCTCGCTATCCAGCGTCTTGGCCAGAGCAATCTGGTCGAGATACGCTATACATCAGGGACCCCCCAGCATGCCGCGACCGTCGCCAACGAGGTGGCGCGTGCCTACATGGCAAAGCAGGAGTCGGACCGTGCGGAAGCCGTTCAATCGGCCAGCGGGTGGCTGCGGGACCGGCTTCGCGAGGCAGGTCCGAAGGCGCAGGTGATGTCTGCTGCCACGCCGCCGGTCGACAAGAGCAATCCGCGTGGCCTTGTCATCATAGCCCTGGCGGGGGTTGTCGGTGGCGCGGCTGGCTTCGTGGCTGCACTGACGTTGGCGTTTCTCGATCGCAGTTTCCGCCGAACAGACCAACTAACCTCCGCCGTGGGTGTAGAGTGCTTCGGTGTGATTCCGAATGTGCAGCACGATCACGCTTCTTCGAAGCAGGGCAGTCCTGCGCTTTTGTCGGAGATTGCCCGCCGCCCCGGAACGCCGGAATGGCAGACGCTGCGGCTGGCTAGCGTAGCAATTCTTCCCTTGGCCGCCACTCCGCATATGCGGTCACTTGGCGTGACCTCGGCACTCCCGGGTGAGGGCAAGACCGTGCTCGCCGCCAATCTTGCGCTTCATATTGCCCAGATGGGCAAACGCGCTCTGCTCGTCGATGCCCAATCCTATCGGCCGGAACTGTCGAAATCCATGGAGTATGCGAATCGCCGCGGCCTCGTCGACTATATCGAGGGACGCGAGAGCGACCTGAAAGCCTTGATCGTCCAGGATACGAGAACGGGGCTGGACACCTTGCCCTACGGCCAGGCCGGCAAGGCGCCGGGGATGTTATGGGCAGGCCGCATGGAGCACCTCCTGAACCAGGCAGCGGCCTATGATCTGGTGGTTTTCGACCTGCCTGCGCTCGACGCTGCCGGTGATCTTCGCGCATCGGCTCGCTTCATCGATTCCTTCGTCCTGGTCGTCGAAGCCGGTCGTGTTTCGGACGAGGCGCTGTCTGTGGCTTTGTCGGCAACGCCGCCCGTTTGGGAAAAACTAGTTGGGTCGATCCTCAATCGCTGCGATCCCCAACCGGTATTCAAGTGGCTGCCGACTTTCGGGCGCTAGATACAATTTCAGCTCTCAGGCAAACAGGACAGGGCACGGGCCTGATGGCTATTTCTGCGAAACGCCTCCTTCACGGGGCAATCTGGACCACCGGCGTCTATTTCGTCTCGGTCGCGCTGCGGTTCGGGTCGAACGTAATCCTGTCACGACTGGTCATGCCGGAAGTCTTTGGCGCGCTGCTGATCATCGGCACCTTGCGCAACGGTATCGAACTGATCTCTGACGTTGGCATTGGCCAGAATATTGTCCACAACAGCAAGGGCGAGGAACTCAGGTTCCGGGACACGGCCTGGACTATCCAACTCATCCGAGGCTTCCTTCTTTCCAGCCTGATGTTTGTTCTGGCTGCCCCTCTGGGGCAGCTCTATTCCCTTCCGTCTTCGGCGATTCAGCTGTCTGCGGTCGTCCTCTTGCTTGGGGGAGGCACCTCGGTCTCGATCTACATGCTGCAGCGCCAGCTTCAGTTCGTGAAGCTGAACCTGTTCGATCTCATGGTCGAGTTTGTGAATGTCGGCCTGGTGATCGCGCTGGCGCTCTACAGTCCGACGATCTGGTCGCTTCTCGCTGCCAATATCTTGGCGATGGGCGTGCGAACGCTCGCAAGTTATTTCTTGCCCTATGGCCGCGCGTGGTTCGCATGGCAGGCATCCTATGCCCGCGAGATCATGTCGTTCGGCAAGTGGATATTCCTGTCTTCCCTGCTCTCCTTCCTCTGCGCCAGTTTCGACAAGCTCTATCTCGGCCATGCGGTGCCGCTTGCCGTGCTTGGCGTCTACGGCATAGCGCGGACGATTGCCGACCTTCCCTCGGTACTGGTGGGCCGGCTCAGCCATTCCTTGATCTTTCCAGTGGTTTCCTCGCGCAGGGGCCAAGAGATGGGCGTGCTCCGCGCCGAGATGCGGCCGCTGCGACTGCGGCTCCTGCTTGCTTTCGCCGCGTGCATCGGCTTTGTGGTTTCGGTTTCGGATTTTGCGGTCTGGCTCGTCTACGACCCACGCTATCAGGATGCAGGCTGGATCCTGCCGGTTCTCCTTCTCGGCGTCTGGTGCTCTCTCCTTTGCACCATATCGGAATATTCGCTGCTGGGGCTTGGACGTCCCGTGTACGGTGCGGCGGGCAACATGACGAAGCTGCTGTTCATGGTCGTCGCGATCCCACTCGGCTTGCAATTTTATGGCATTGCCGGCGCCGTCTTGATGATCACCGCCAGCGAACTTTGCCGTTATTTTCCCATCCTGATCGGCCAGTATCGCGAGCGGATCGCCTTCTTCCGGCAAGATGTGGCAACGACCGCATTGCTCGTGCTGTTCATCCTGATGTTTTCCTTCGTTCGTTATGAGGCCGGCTACGGGACGGCATTCGACGGCGCGCTGGAGGCGTTCCGCTCATGAATGCTGCAGTCCCGACCGTTGGCGTGGTGGTGATAGGCCGCAACGAGGGGCCCCGCTTGGTTGCCTGCCTGGAAAGCCTCGGCGAGTTGATCGCCAGCACGGCCTACGTCGATTCCGGCTCGACCGACGGCAGCGCGGAGGTCGCGGAAAGGCTGGGGGCGGCGGTCGTGAGGCTCGACATGACTGTTGCCTTCACTGCGGCGCGGGCCCGCAATGCCGGACTTGCCCAACTCCGGCGACTGGTGCCGACTGTCGAATTGGTGCAGTTCGTCGATGGCGACTGTCGGATCGACGCGGGCTGGCTGGCTGAAGCTGCCGGATTTCTCGCCGAAAACCGAGCCTACGCGATCGTCTGCGGCCGCCGTCGGGAACGCTTTCCGGATGCGACCATCTACAATGCCTTGTGTGATCGCGAATGGGACACGCCGATTGGCGACGCGCTCGCCTGTGGCGGCGATTGCCTGGCGCGTGTCAATGCACTTGCCTCAATTGGGGCCTATGCGGCAGACCTGATTGCCGGCGAGGAACCGGAAATGTGCGTGCGCCTGCGTGCAGCGGGCTGGAAGATCTATCGGCTGGATGCGGAGATGACGCTGCACGATGCGAACATCACGCGTCTTGGCCAATGGTGGAGCAGGTCGAAACGCGCCGGCCATGCCTTTGCGGAGGTTGCACATCGTCACCTTGGATCGCCCCACGAAATCTGGCGGCGCAACGTGTTGCGTGCCGTGTTCTGGGGCTGCGTGCTGCCGTTGGGAGCAGTGCTGGGCGGTGTGATCTTGCACCCCGCGTTCCTGCTGCTGCTTGCCGCCTATCCGTTGCAGATCGCCCGCATCGCGTTGCGCGACGGCGGGCACCGGCTCGCCTGGCTCTACGCGGCCTTCGCGTTGCTGGCAAAGTTTCCCGAGATGCAGGGCGTTGCGCAATATGCGCTGAACCGCCTGATGGGCCGACGCCAGGGGTTGATAGAATACAAGTAAGTATTCTACTCGGCGGCGGGCTGGAAGTTCGCTCCGCCTTGAAGCGGGCTCTGTGCCGAGCTGCTGTTGTGGCCAGTGCTGGTAGCTTCCGTGAAAAGCCGCTGTAACTCGAGCGCCAGACGTCTCCGGTCATGAAGGCGTTCGACACGTTCGCGCCCGACCTTGCCCATGCGAGCCAGGACGTCTGCCGGTGCTGCCAGGGCTGACCGCATCGCGTCGACCAGTTGCTGGTGGTTGCCTGGTTCGACCAGCCATCCGCACTCTTCATCCACGAGTTCAGGGATGCCGGCGATCGTCGTGGAGATGACAGGGCGAGACAGCGCCAGCGATTCCATGATCGCCACCGGCAGGCCTTCGGCGTAGCTCGGCAGCAGCATGGCGCGGCTCTCCTTCAGGATTTTCCGAACCTCATCGTTGGATGCCCATCCCGGCAGGATGACCTGTGCGCCGACATCGTGACGCTCGATTTCGGCCTCGATTTCTGCCCGGCTTTCACCGTCGCCGACCAGAACGACCTTCATATCGGGAAATTCCGCCCGCAATGCCGCGACAGCAGCGGGAACGTGGACCTGGCCCTTCTGGGGGCAGAGCCTGCCGATGCACACCAGTGTGCGGTTCTCGCCTGGGATAGGGGTCGGTTCGAAGTCCTCCAACTTGAGGCCGCATCGGGAAATGACAATTTTGTGTGCGTCCCCGTGATTGGCCAGCGATGCGAGCAGGCCGCTGCAATAATCGGAGATCGCCACGACAAAAGCGGCATGCTTGATCTTGAGGTCGAAGCTCATATGCGCAGCGTCAGTGAATTCATCGGGACCGTGCGCGGTGAAGCTGTAGCTCGGCCCGCCAAGCAGTTTCGACAGCATCGCGACGGCGGCAGGATTCGTGCCGAAATGCGCATGGACATGAGCAATGCCCTGTCTGCGGGCTTCCTGGCGCAGATAACATGCCTGCATCAGATAGGCGATGTGATGCACAAGTCCGGCATAGGCTTTGCGGCGCATCTGCTGGAACACGGGGAGAGCATGAATCAGACCGCGCGGGTTTGTCAGGATTTCCCGCCCAAAGGCAACGATGAGCCCCGCAGCATTGCCGGTGAGGAGGTAGCGGGTCGACACCATCTCTGCCTGATCGGACCGGTCAACAAGCGTCCCGCCAAAACGGCGAACGGAAAGCCTCCCAATTTTTAGGCCGAGTTCTTCCAAGGCTTCGATTTCACCTCGGATGAAGGTCGTGCTCGGTATCGGGTAGGTGTTGAGAAGATATGAGATCTTCACCGGTTGGCTCCATGTCTTGCTTGCAAGCACGACTATCGGAAAGCAATTATAGATTTATTGAAAAGAAGGAATTTCTCGAATCTTATTTCAGAATCTGGAAACAGGCGCTTCATTTCTGCTGTGGAGAGCAGGCGGCTGCCACGCACCAGCGAAGCCGCGTTGTTTCGGTCGTCCTGACGGCTGAAGAAACCAAGCGCAAACCGGTGTAGCAACTCGACGCGCAGTCGTTCCGGCAGGTACTGGAAGCCGATAAACCGGAAGTGCGGCTCGTAGGGAAACCAGTAGTTTGGTGTCTGGACGTAGTGGCGTTCGCCCAGGCGTCGTACGTTCTCGGCGAACAATTGCATGTCGGGGATCTGGCCGACGTGTTCGATCACCGAATTTGAGTGTACGAAGTCGAACTTCTGGCCCCGGAGCAGGGCCTCGTCGGTGGCGCTGCCTTCAATCGCGGCAAAGAGACGGGTATTCTTGACATCGACGGGGTCGGTGTTGACCAGCGTGATATGCAGAACGCCGGCATGGTCCTGAATGAATTCTGCGCCGATATCCCAATATTTTTCGGTGCCGCCCAAATCGAGAATTCTGCAACTCCCCTTGGCACGCAATATGGACTGTATGATCTCCTGGACAAGCTTGAACCGGTTGGCCCGGAACTGGCTCTCCCGACTGTTCCGGTTGGCGTATGGGTCCGCGCGCCCCGAGCTTTTCCGTTCGGTCACGTCCACATCCGTATCAGCCATCTCCTGCGTCCCGTAGCTTGAGCCAGTACATTTCAGGTCACGTGTAGCAAATGCTGATGGAAGATGTAGGCAATTGTTAACAATTGGTTAACTGGCAGCTTAGGTTGAGTCCAAGTGGTCGATATGCTCGAGCCTGGGGCCTTCAAGCCCCTTGATCCACACGGCTGCGCGAGGGAGCGGGATAAAATTGTTTGAATGAGACGCAAACAGGACTTGCAGCGCTTCTGTGCTTTTCTAGATTCTGTGGGACCCAGGTCAGATGGAGGACATATGGGTCAGTTTTAGGCGCCCCTGTGTCGCTCTTGGCACCCTATACAGGCCGCGTGTCCAAGCTGGCCGGAGTGACTTTTGGACTTCGTGCTTTTCCGGCATGCGGGATGACTCCGCCCCATGGATATGTATTCGCCTTGCGTGAGGTTGCTCGAAGCGGACCAATACGGGCCCTATCCTCGATGACTGATGCAAAGCGTGGCCTCAAGGCCGGAAACGGTCGGCTATGCCGACCAGTTGGGCCTCCCGCATGCGCTGCCAGTAGCACCGTCTTGGATCATCGCGTCGCGTCGCCTTGGCATCTCGAACTTGCATCGCGGGAGCGACGACACGACTTGAATTCAGCAGTTCGATATTTCAGGCTTGGAAATGACCGCTGAAAATACATCCCCTGACTCGCCTGCGTCGCAGGCTGAAAATCACGCCGGTCGGAGCGATGTTCGCGCCGCTTTCAAGGTAGACATCGTCGTCATCGGCGGCGGTCAGGCCGGGCTCTCCTCGGCCTATCATCTGCACAAACTCGGCCTGACGCCCGGCAGGAACTATCTCGTGCTCGACAAGAACACGGGAGCGGGGGGTGCATGGCAACATCGATGGCCGTCCCTGACTTTGAGCACGGTCAATCGGATCCACGACCTTCCCGGCATGCAGTTTGCCGACGCGGTCGATACCAGCGCTCCGGAAGTGAAAGCATCCTCGGCTGTGCCGCAATATTATGCGGCCTACGAGCAGAAGTTCGGTTTGCCTGTCTACCGTCCGGTGACGGTCAAGGTCGTCTGCGCGCGCAACGAGAGGTTCCGCATAGAGACCGACAGGGAAACCTTTTCCGCCCGCGGCCTCATCAACGCGACGGGAACTTGGGAAACGCCTTTTGTTCCCGAATATCCCGGCGCCGCGCTATTTGAGGGGCGGCAGCTGCATACGCGCGACTATCGCACGGCCGACGAATTCATCGGCAAGCATGTCATTGTCGTCGGTGGCGGCGTCTCCGCCCTGCAATTGCTCGACGAAGTCTCGAAGGTCACGTCAACGACCTGGGTTACCCGCCGGCAACCGCAGTTCCGAGAAGGCCCGTTTACGCCTGAGGACGGGCGCGCCGCGGTTGCCCTCGTCGAGGACAGGGTCAGGCGCGGGCTTATCCCTGGGTCCGTGGTCTCGGTAACCGGCATTCCGATCACGCCGGCGCTCGAAGCGGCCCGCGCGCGCGGTGTGCTCAAGCGCCTGCCGATGTTCAGCGACATCACCGAGCACGGCGTTCGTTGGGCCGATGGGACCGAACAAAAGGCCGATGTCATCTTGTGGTGCACAGGCTTTCGCAGTTCGCTCGACCATCTCGCGCCGTTGCAGATCCGCGAGGATAATGGCGGCATCGTCATGTCCGGCAGGCTGGCAACGCAGGTTGCCAGGGACCCGCGCATCCATCTCGTCGGTTATGGCCCATCCGCCTCGACGGTCGGCGCCAACCGGGCCGGCGGGGCGGCAGCAAAGGAACTTGCGGGCTACCTGGGCCTGGCCTGACCGAAGCCCTGTCAGCGACTGAACGCGACTACTTCAGCCGGTTTAGGTCGGCGGCGCGATTGTCGATGATCGCTTCCATCGAGAAGAAGCCGGTTACCGTGGCCAGATCGAAATTGGTGATGAGCTTCTGGTAGAAGGCGTCGTAACCCGACATGCCCCTGGTCACGACCTTGATCAGGTAGTCCCAGTCGCCGCCGATGCGGTAGAAGTCGATGACCTCGGGCAGGCGATCGACATGCTTGCGGAAATCGTCGGCCCATTCCTTGGAGTGGTGGCGGGTGCGGATCATCACGAAGACGGTCAGGTCGTAGCCAAGTGCGGCCACGTCGATGTCGGCGTGGGTGCCGCGGATCAGGCCGGTCGTGTTCAGCCGTTGCAGCCTGCGCCAGCAGGCGTTTTGCGACAGCCCGACACGTTCGGCCAAATCACGCTGCGAGATCGAGCCGTCCTTCTGGAGGCATGCCAGGATCTTGCGATCAATTTCGTCGATCTTTTCCATGATCGAGATCATATGACCCAATTTGGCGCTGCTGTCGCGAGAAAACGATAAGGTTTCTCCACTGAAACGCGATTAGAATCCTTGCCTATTCCGATCCGCAAGAGTTTCGCTGTCAGAGGAGTGCGAAGATGTCCGCCAACGCCGGTTTGCTGCAGGGTTTCAGGCAGGGCATCGCCGTTGACACGGTCGCCGCACTCCAGGCAGGGCTTGTCGGCCAGAACGCCAGGATCGAGGGCCCGTTCGGCACCAAGGCTCTGGTCTATGCCGACTACGTCGCCTCGGGCCGCGCACTGATGCAGATCGAGCGTTTCATCCTCGAGGAAGTCCTGCCGTTTTACGCCAACAGCCATACCGAGGCGTCCTACTGCGGCGGCTTCATGACCCGGCTGCGCCGCGAGGCGCGCGCGGCCATCGCCACCTGTTGCGGCGCGACCCGTGACCATGCGGTGATCTTCGCCGGGTCGGGTGCCACTGCCGGCCTCAACCGGCTGGTCAAGCTGCTCGGCGTCACCGACGCTGTCGCCGCCGGCAAGCGCGTCCGCGTCATCATCGGCCCCTATGAGCATCATTCCAACATCCTGCCCTGGCGCGAGAGCGGTGCCGAGATGGTCGAGATCGCCGAATGTGCAGCAGGCGGTCCTGATCTCGCAGTGCTCGATGCAGCGCTCTCGGTTCCGGCCGACCTCACCGTCTGTGCCTTCTCGGCGGCCTCCAACGTCACCGGCATCGTCACCGACGTCGCCACCGTCACTCGCCGCATCAAGGCCGCGGGCGCCAAGGCCGTCTGGGACTATGCTGGCGCCGGTCCATATCTTCCCATTGCCATGACGCCGGCCGAAGACGTCGAGATCGACGCGCTGGTGGTGTCGCCGCACAAGTTCATCGGTGGTCCGGGCGCCTCGGGCGTGCTGATCGTTCGCCGCGATGCCGTGGTCACGACCAAGCCGTCATGGCCGGGCGGCGGCACGGTCAAGTTCGTCTCGCCGACCGGCCACGACTACAGCGACAACATCGAGGCGCGCGAGGAGGCGGGTACGCCCAATGTCGTCGGCGACATCCGTGCGGCACTCGCCTTTCTGGTCAAGGATGCGCTGGGTGCCGATGCCATGCAGGCGCGGAATGCCGAACTCACGCGTCGGGCGATGGCTGCCTGGCGCGGTGTCGACCGGCTGGAACTCCTGGGTTCGCTCGACGCGCAGCGGCTGCCGATCTTTTCGTTCCGCGTCAGGGACGGCAAGGGCGGCCATGTTCACCAGCAACTCGTCACGCGCATGCTGAGCGACCGCTTCGGCATCCAGGCGCGCGGCGGCTGCGCCTGCGCCGGGCCCTATGTCCACCGGTTGCTCGGCATCGGCGAGGAGGAATCCGAGCAGATGCGCGCGGCGATCAGGGCCGGCGAGGAAATGAAGAAGCCAGGCTTCATCAGGCTCAATTTCAGCGTCCTGCTGTCCGAGGAGAAGGTGAAGTTCATCCTGGATTCGGTGGCGCGGATCGCCGCCGACGCGGCTCAATACGTACCGCAGTATGATTTCGACTCCAGCCGCGCGATCTTCTATCCGCGCATTGCCGAACTGGCAGAGGCGTAAGCCATGGCAAGGCCCGACGTCGCCGCCTTCTTCGATCCTCGCACCTGGTCGGTGCAGTATGTGGTCAGCGATCCGCAGACGAAGCTGTGCGCCATCATCGATCCGGTTCTCGATTTCGACGAAAAGTCGGGTGCCACGGCGACGGCCAATGCCGACCGGCTGCTCGACTTCGTCCGCGACCAGAACCTTGAGGTGCAGTGGATCCTCGACACGCACCCGCATGCCGACCATTTCTCGGCGGCCTCCTATCTGAAGGCCAGGACGGGCGCACCGACCGCCATCGGGGCGCGCATCGTCGACGTGCAGAAACTCTGGGCCGGCATTTACAACTGGCCGAGCCTGCGTACCGATGGCTCGCAATGGGACAGGCTGTTCGAGCAAGGCGACAGCTTCGACATCGGTGGCATCAAGTCCGGCGTGATGTTCTCGCCCGGCCATACTCTGGCTTCCATCACCTACGTCGTGGGTGATGCCGCCTTTGTGCACGACACTGTCTTCATGCCGGATGGCGGCACCGCGCGGGCGGATTTTCCCGGCGGCAGCGCCAAGGCATTGTGGTCGACGATCCAGGACATCGTCGCTCTGCCCGGCGATACGCGCATCTTCGTCGGCCACGACTACCAGCCGGGTGGCCGCGAACCGCGCTGGGAAACCACCGTCGGCCAGCAGAAAGCCGAGAACATTCACCTGACGCGCTATGGCCGGGAAGATGAATTCGTGGCCTTCCGCAACGAGCGCGACAACACGCTGCCGATGCCGAAGCTGATCCTGCATGCGCTGCAGATCAACATCAATGGCGGACAGCTTCCGGAGCCGGAAGCCAACGGCACACGTTATCTGAAATTCCCCCTCGGCGCCCTTGACGGTGCCGCCTGGGGTTGAAGGCCTCCAGGCTGGAACCGGTTTTGAATTTCGACGCTTGGCGGCTCCGGCTTCAGGTCGACAAGCGGCCCGGCCCGGTCGAAGAGCGCTCGACGAGATGACAGGCGAGTTCGACGCGGCGCGGCGGCATCGGGAACCCCGAGAGAATATCGTGACGAGGCCTCCGCGCAAACCAGCGCCGGCAGCATCTTTAGGAGCGGCGTTTCGCGGGCTCAGCGCGAATAGCTGCTTGTCGGGTCATTGCTTGCGAGCTCCGCCGGAACAGTTCCCGCCAAGATGTTTGTAGTCGCTTCGCCATTTGACGCGGCGTGGCCTCAGTTCGCTCGAAGGTCGGGGCGGGCCGTGCGTACATCTAGATTTGCGATCGCTTGGGTGCATTTCCCGCTGGTTCTCAAGCTGACTTTCGCTTGGCTCAATTGACACAGATCACAGTACGTGATCACATATTGTTGTCACAAAGTGGGGGAGTGAATGCGAAGAGTTGTCGTCGCCAGTGCGGAGCTTTTGTCGGAACGTTCGGATCGCAGCCAGGCAGGTCGGTTCGACCAGTCATGAGCAAGGCGCCCGGTATTTCGATCAAGAATCTCTCGGTTTCATTCAGGACAAAGACCAGCACAGTCACGGCTCTCGATGATGTTTCATTCGACATTGCCCCGGGATCGTTCCTGAGCATCGTCGGGCCTTCGGGCTGCGGCAAGACCACGCTGCTCAAGATTCTCTCAGGTGTCCTTCAGCCCACGAGTGGCACGGTGCTGTTTGATGGCGAGCCGCTCAGCCGGCTCAAGACCCAGGGCCAGGTCGGCTACGTCTTTCAGCGACCGCTGTTGCTTCCATGGCGAACCACTCTCGACAACGTCATGCTGACGATGGAAGTGGCCCGCCGCGGCATGAGCCGCGCCGAGCGCGAGGCCGAGGCACGGCGCTGGCTCAAGATCGCCGGCCTTCAAGGCTTCGAGGATCGTTTTCCGCACGAATTGTCGGGTGGCATGCAGCAGCGTGTCTCGATCTGCCGCGCCCTGGCGTTCCAGCCGCGAATCCTCCTGATGGATGAACCTTTCGCCGCTCTCGATGAGATCACGCGGGAGACGTTGCAGGAAGAGTTGCTGCTGCTGTGGGCGCAGACTGAAACCACTGTGGTTTTCATCACGCATTCGATTCCCGAAGCCGTGCTGTTGTCGGAACAGATCGTGGTCATGTCGGCCCGTCCCGGCCGGGTTCTTGAACGTATCCCGGTGCCGTTCGAGCGGCCGCGTACCGAAGAGACCCGCGAGCGACCCGAGTTCCTGGCGCTCGCCAGCCATATCCGCGGTCTCCTGCGTCACCGCGATCCAGTAACCGCTTGATAGGGGACCACACATGTACCGCCTCAGTGTCGCCGCCGGCCAAGCTATGGTCTTCATCGTGTTTTTCGCCGCTTGGGAGGTGCTCGTTCACCTCCTCCAGATCAAGCCGGTGATCTTGCCGCCCCCAAGCCGCATCGCTGTATCGGCATGGGAAAACCGCGAGTTGCTGCTGGTCAATACATGGCCGACCTTCGTCGCCATCACGCTTGGCTTCCTCTACGCGGTCGCAACGGGCTTCATCATTGCGATTGGCATCGCCTATTCGAGGATCATCCGTGAACTGACCTATCCGTTCCTCGTCGCCGCGCAGATTCTGCCGAAGATCGCGTTTGCGCCGCTGTTCCTCATCTGGTTCGGCTTCGGTTTGACGCCGAAGATCGTCATTGCCGCGCTGATCGCCTTCTTCCCGGTCGTGATCAACACGGCCAAGGGCCTGACTTCGGTCGACAAGGAACTGCTGCAGTACATGGATTCGCTCGGCGCCAGTGGCTGGGAGAAATTCACCAAGATCAGCCTGCCATGGGCCATGCCCTACTTCTTCGCAGCGCTCAAGATTTCCATCACCTTGGCCATTGTCGGGGCCGTGGTCGGCGAGTTCGTCGCTGCAGGCGAGGGCCTCGGCTACATCATCAATGCCTCGAACATCTCGCTCGATACCGAACTCATGTTTGCGGCCATCGTCTGCATGAGCGTGCTCGGTATCCTGCTCTTTCTCGTCATTGTTGCCGCCGAGCGGATGGTAGTGGTCAACGCCCAGGACGACGCTTCAGGGGCATCAGCGACCATGTGAGGAGACGGGTGAGCGATGACTGCTTTTGGAATGGGTTACGCAAAAAGGGAGATGAAGATGTCAAACAGTTTTGGGTCGTGGATTTGTCGTACTGCGATCGCGGCGTTGGGCTTCGTGGCTATCGGCACCTCGGCCGATGCGGCGGATTCGGTCAAGCTGCGCCTCGATTGGGTGTTCGGATCGGAACATGCGCCTATTTTCCTGGCGCTTGAGAAGGGGTTCTTCAAGGAAGAGGGCATCGAGGTCGAACTCCTCCCGGGCGAGGGTTCGTCGGTCACCACGAAACTGGTCGGCAACCGGGATGCCGACTTCGGCTACGCGTCGGCCGACCAGGTGCTGCTCGGCGCCTCGCGCGACCTGCCCGTCGTTGCGACGGCGGTCCTGCTCCAGCAGAACCCGACGGCGTTCATTTTCAAGACGTCGCAGAACATCAAGAACGTGGAGACGGATCTCTACGGCAAGACGCTCGGCGTCCAGCTCAAGAGCAGCACCGGCCGCCAGTGGGACGCGATCAAGAAGACGCTTAATCTCGATCCAGCCAAGCTGACCGAGGTGCCGGCGGATGGCGCGTTGGTGTCACTTATCGCTGCCGATCGCATCGATGTCGGCGTCGGCTTCTATTTCAACGACGCGCTGAAGCTGAAGGCCACCGGCGAGGATGTCAGCTGGATTCTCCTCGAAGAACTCGGCATGAAAATGTACTCCACGACGCTGCTGACCAATGCCGAGCTGATCGCGGAGAATCCCGATCTGGTGGCGCGCTTTACCAAGGCATTTGTGCGCGGCTGGGAATACTCCGTTGCGAACCCCGACGAGGCCTACGAAGCCTTCGTGAAGGCCAATCCCAGCACGGACAAGGTCTATGCCAAGCTGAAGCTGCCGGAAGTGCTGAAGCTCACCCAGTCGCCGGACGTCAGTGCCAACGGATTGGGCTCGTCTACGCTCGCAGGTTGGGACGAACTCCAGAAGCAGCTCGTCGAGATGGGGCTTCTCAAGACCAGCATCGACGTGTCCAAGGCGTTCACAAATCAGTTCCTGAAATAGTGGCCTCCCGGGCCGTTGATGTGGGGTCAGACATGACTACAGCCGACATTTTCATCATTGGCACCGGCTACTACGCCGAGGTCATGATCGGTGACCTGGCTTCCACCGCAACAGGACGGCTTCGTGTCGCGATCGGGGGCCGCAATGAAGAGCGGCTTCAGTGGCTGGCCGAGGCTGGCCGTGCCCGGGCAGCCATCTTCGGGAGGCCCGTGACGTTCGAGATCGTGAAGGTTGATTTCACTTCGTCTTCGGGAATCGCCGAAAGTCTCGATGCGATACGTCCACGGGTTGTCGTCCATTCCGCGTCATTGCAGTCGCCCTGGAAAGTCGACCGCGCGGACTCGCAATGGTCGCGTCTCGTCGCGGAGGGTGGATTCGGCCTGACACTCGCCCTCCATTCCGTACTTCCGAGGCGAACAGCCGCTGCAATCCGGCAGGTGGACAGCGGCATTTCCTTCGTCAACACGTGCTACCCCGACGGTGTGAACCAGGTCCTGCATGCGGCCGGCTTGCCGATCACGACGGGCGTGGGCAACGTCGGCATCTTCTCTGCCGTGATTGCCGGCATGCTGGAGCCTGAACAGCGCGCGTCGGTGCGCGTTCTGGCGCATCATCAGCATCTCGTGCAGTGGCGAAAAATAGGCAACGAGCGCTCAGGCGCTCCGGTCCGTGCCTGGATCGGGGATGACGAAATGGCGGATGTCGACGAGCGGACACGTCATATCGTGCTTCCCTACAGGGACCTCAACGTCATCTCCGGCGCATCTGCCGTGCCGGTGCTTCTCGCCTTGGCCGGACTTGGAGATATCCGGGCGCATGTGCCGGGTCCGGGCGGATTGCCGGGCGGATACCCCGTGCGGGTGGTGGAAGGCCAGGTATCCCTTGACCTTCCCAAGAGCGTGTCTCGTGACGAAGCAATTCTCTGGAACCGAGGGTTCGAAAACGCCGACGGCGTCAGCATTTCCGAAACAGGGCGGGTGAGCTATTCCGAACCAGCTCGCAAGGCACTCGCCACCTACAGCCGTACTCTCGCGGAAGGTTTTGATGTCGCCGAGGTCGAGGATGCCGCAACGGCCCTTGGCCAGCTTCGCGACCAGCTCGGGAGTTGAAGCTCACGATGAGTGCGTTCGCGCTTCCTTCGACGCCGTCATTTCGTCTTGACGGACGCCGCGCCCTGGTCACCGGTGCCGGACGCGGCATCGGTCTTGCTGCCGCGGCTTGCCTGGCGGAAGCCGGCGCCAGTGTCACCTTGTGTGCACGAACGGCATCGGAGGTGGAGGCAGCGGCAGAAGCCATCCGAACGGCGGGAGGGAAAGCCGAAGCCTTGGTGTTGGATGTCGCCGATCTTGACGCTGTCCGTCGGGCTTTGGACGGCAGGGAGCCATACGAACTCCTCGTCAGCAATGCCGGGACCAATCGTCCTGCTGCGTTCGCCGATGTCAGTGCCGACGATTTCGATGCGGTTTTCGGCGTCAATGTCAGGGCTGCCTTCTTCCTGGCGCAGACGGTCACGAATGCACTCGTCTCTGCAGGTCGCAAGGGTTCCATCATCCATATTTCTTCGCAGCTGGGGCACGTCGGTGCGCCAAATCGGTCGATCTATGTCGCATCGAAATTCGCGATCGAAGGGTTGACCAAGGCGCTTGCCACCGAACTCGGCCCGAAGGGTATTCGCTTCAATACAATTGCGCCTACTTTCACCGACACGCCGATGACGCGCTCCTATGGTCTCGATTCTGACGCGCTGGCTACCGTCACGGCAAAGATCAAGCTGGGCAGGATCGGTCAGGTGGAAGACCTCATGGGCGCAATACTGTTCCTGGCATCGGACGCGTCGTCGCTGGTGACTGGCTCGTCGCTGTTGGTTGACGGCGGCTGGACTGCCGACTGAAAAGTCCGAGGCCGCGGAATTGGCGTTCCGCGGCCCCGAGTTCTGAGGGCTGTCACGGCGAGACCGTCAGGCGGCCTTTCATGTTGGGGTGAAAGCGGCAGTAATATTCAACAGGCCCCGCCTTCTCCACGACCATGCTTGCTGACTTCTTCGCCGGGATCATCACCTCCCAGCCGCCTTTCACGGTCGCCGTGTGAACGAAAACGTCCTTGTTGATCCACTCGATCGTGTCGCCGACCTTTGCATTGACCTCGACTGGTGAGAATACCAGCTTCTCGATCGTGACCTGGATGGTTTCCGCTTGTGCGGGAAACGCCGCCACAACAAGTGCTGCAGCGATCCACAAACGCCTTTTCGACAACATCTGTTGACCCTTACTTGACGGTGGCCGCGACGTGTTCGGCATGCTGCTGGTGGCCCTGGAAGATCTTCAGGCCGGTTTCGAGCAAGGCCTTGAGGTCGGCGTTGCTCGCAGACGGGATCAGCAGGCTCTCAAGCGCGCCGTTGACCTGCTTGTGGTAGGCCACCTCGTTGTCGACATAAGCCTTGTCGAAGGCCGGACCATCCAGTTTCTCGAGCTTGGCCCGCTCGTCGGCTGCAGCCTTGGTCAAGGCGCGGCTGGTGTCGTTGTCCTCCGGCGTCACATTGAGCTTCTTGACCAGGTCCAGCGCCTGGGTGTTCACGGCCTCGTGGTCGCGCACCATGTCCTCGGCGAAGGCCACGACATCCTTGTTCTTGGATTTCGAGATGGCAAGCTTTGCCGCTTCGACGTCGATCACGCCGGCCGTGTAGGCGATGTGAGCGATCTGAGGGTCGGTCGGCTTGTCGGCGGCGCTGGCCAGGGGGGCGGCAAACAGCAGGGAAAGCGCAGCCAGGGCGGCAGTTGAGCGAATACGCATCGGAAACCTCCTGCCCGGGAAACCAATGGTGCCGGGACTTGATTTGAGTTGACAGTCATTGGATGCGGCGCAGGGGAAAACGTTCCCGAGAAATTGAACGGTGTTCAGCTGTGCTCGATGGCTTTCGCCGCGGTTACGCGCCGACAATCGTCACATGCTGATCGATGTGAGGAATTCGCGCCTGAGATCTGCGTCCGTCTCGAAAACACCCAGCATGCGTTTGGTGACCATGCGCGTACCGTGGGCATGGACACCGCGTGAGGTCATGCATCCGTGTTCCGCCTCGATGATCACGGCGACACCAGCCGGCTGCAAGGCGTCCTCGATCGCGATGGCGATGTCGTCGGTCAGGCGTTCCTGGATCTGCAGGCGACGCGCGCAGGCGTCGACCACCCTTGCCAGCTTCGAGATGCCGACCACCCGGTTGACGGGCATGTAGGCGATATGCGCCTTGCCGCGAATAGCCGCCATGTGGTGTTCGCAGAACGAATCGAACGGGATATCGCGAAGTTCGACTGCGTGATTGTATCCGCCGATTTCATCGAATGTTCGTTCGAGCAGGGCGACGGGATCCTGATCGTAACCGCCGAACCATTCCTCGTAGGCGCGTGCGACGCGTGCGGGTGTATCCAGGAGGCCGGGCCGGGCGGGATTGTCGCCGGCCCAGCGGATCAGCGTTCGAACCGCGGCCTCGGCTTCCAGCCGGGTGGGGCGGCCGGCAAGCAGCAACCCGGACAGGCATTGCCCAGATGCCGTATGCGTTGCGTCGGTGGGGGTGTATTCTCTGGTCGGCAATTCCGCACGCGTGTCCATGGGTCTCTCCTGGCGTTCGTATGAGATCCATTGGATGCGGCAGGAATGAAATGGTTCCAGCTGTTGACGGCACACGACCCTGGGAACCTTTGGAGGGGTGACACATCTATTCTGCATCCGACGCCTGATCGGGCAAGGTCGTGAAGGAGAGCCAAGATGGCTGCGCAGAAAAATCCTGTTACAGGCCCCGATTTCGAAGTTGGCGTGCCGATGGCCACGCTTGACGGCAAAGGGCTGCTTCAGGGGCATGTCGGCGACGAGGCGGTACTCCTGGCGCGTGTCGGCGACGAGGTGCTGGCCGTCGGCGGGTTGTGCACGCACTATGGCGCAGAGCTGGCCCACGGGATCGTCGTCGGCGATACTGTTCGATGCCCTTGGCACCATGCCTGCTTCAGTCTCCGCACCGGCGAGGCGCTCGGCGCGCCCGCCTTCGACTCGCTGCAGAGGTGGAGAGTGGAACGCCGAGGGGACCGGATGTTCGTGACCGGCAAGATGGCCGCCGACGAACAGCCTGCAACCGCCCCGCAGCACGACGCGTCCGGCCAGCAAGGCCGCATTGTCATTGTTGGTGGCGGTGCCGCTGGCTTTGCTGCGGCTGAAATGCTCCGCCGCCGCCAGTTTGCCGGCGAAATCACCATGCTGAGCGCGGACCAGGACGGGCCCTGCGACCGTCCCAACCTGTCCAAGGACTATCTCGCCGGAAACGCTCCGGAGGCGTGGATTCCTCTACGCGGCCCTAAATTCTATGCCAGGAACAAGATCGATCTCCAACTGCGGACGACAGTCGAACGTATCGACGTCGATGGTCGCGCAGTGATAGCAGCCGATGGAAGGGTATTCCCATTCGACCGGCTTCTTGTGGCGACGGGAGCACAACCGGTCCGCCTGCCGATCGCCGGTGCCGATGGCGAGCATGTGTTCACATTGAGATCGCTGGCCGACAGCCGCGCCATCATCGAGCGTGCCCGGAACTCCCAGACCGCCGTCGTGCTGGGAGCAGGTTTCATCGGATTGGAAGTTGCTGCTGCACTGCGCAGCCGTGGCCTCGCGGTTCATGTCGTGGCGCCCGAGGCCTATCCGCTCGGCGCGGTTCTCGGGTCCGAACTCGGCGCGTTCATCCGCTCGCTGCATGAACAACACGGTGTCGTCTTTCACATGGGCGCGACGGTTGTACACATTGCCGCGCAGACGGTTACGCTGAACAACGGCCAGGTGCTTGATGCCGATCTTGTCGTCGTCGGGGTTGGAGTGAAGCCGCGCATCGCGCTGGCAGCGGACGCCGGAATTGCCGTTGATCGCGGCGTATTGGTGAACGAATTCCTGGAAAGCAGCGTGGCCGGCATCTTTGCGGCCGGCGATATCGCGCAATGGCATGACCTCGACACAGCCGAAGCACGGCGCGTCGAGCACTGGGTCGTGGCGCAACGGCAGGGTCAGATCGCGGCGGAAAACATGCTCGGCCGGCGACAGCCATTCCTGAGCGTTCCGTTCTTCTGGAGCGAGCACTACGACGTGTCGATCCGCTATGTCGGCTATGCCAGGACGTGGGATGCCATCGAAATCGACGGGAGCATTGCCGACCGCGATTGTCTGGTCGGTTACAGGAAGGACGGCAATATCGTCGCCGTTGCTGCCATCGGCCGCGACGCCCAGGCGCTTGACTGCGAGGCTTCCATGGCAAGCCACTCCCGGCACGGGGTGTAGGTGCGGCATGGCAAGATCGAGGACCTCCCTGCCGCGCTTCTGGACGAGAGGCAACTGACGGGCGTCAGTCTCCTGTCTGGTAGATATGGCGCTCGAAGCGTTCGAGCAGCGTGTGCATGGCCTTGCGGGCGTCGGCGAAGGCCTGCGAGCCGCCCCTGGCCTTCATGTCGGCATCATATGCCTCACGCGAGGCGAAGCTGCATTCCCAGCGTACATCAGGCCCGTCCCCCTCGATCCTGACGAGGATGCGCCCGGGATCGAGCCCCAGATGCTTCCTGATCTCGGTCGCCTTGCGGCGCTGTTCGAGAACGGCGCCAGCGTGCCCGTCCTTGGCGAAGTAGTTGGTCGCTTCGACGATCATTTTTTCTCCTCTCCTGCGATGATTTCCGATGCAGCCGACGTGTCCGGAAAATTCGATGTGGCAGGGTGCTTGACGCTCCAAAAATATGATCATAAAGTGTGATCACACTAGATGATCGCAAATGTAGCGCGACGCATCGCCGGTGACAATGAAGAAGGTGAAAAACGTTGCCTACGATCAAGTCCATTGAAACGCTGATTGTCCAACTGCCGACGCGGCGCGAGCACAAGTGGGCCGGCCTCACTGAGGTCATCGGCCGCTATGTCATGGTCAAGATGACCGACAGCGACGGCCGGGTCGGCTGGGGCGAGGCGCCGGCACTCAAGGACTGGGGCGGCGAGTTCGGCCGCTACTTTGGCGAGTCCGCCATGATCACCCGCAGCGTCATCGAAACTTATCTGGCGCCCGCAGTCATAGGCCTTGAACTCGGCAATTTCGCCGAGCTACATGCCCGCATGGATGCCATCATCCGGGGCTATCCCTATTCCAAGGCCGCCGTCGAATTCGCAGCCTACGATCTCACGGGCCGCTGGCTGAACGTTCCGGTTCACACCCTGCTGGGCGGCAAGGCGCGCGACAAGGTCGGCATCACGCATTCGATCGGCCTGATTTCGATCGACGAAGCCAAGGTCGAGGCGGCCAAGCTCGCCGCAGAAGGCATCAAGACGATCAAGGTCAAGATCGGTGTCGATCCCGCACGCGACATCAAGATGGTCGCTGCCGTCCGCGAGGCCGCTGGCGAAGCGATGGAAATCTGCGTCGACGCCAACGAAGGCTACAAGACGCCAGGCGAGGCTGTGCAGACGGTTCGCCAGATGGAAAAGTACCGGCTCAAGTATGTTGAGCAGCCGGTGATGGGCATCGAGCGCATATCCGAGGTGGCGCGCCGTATCGATGCGCCTGTCATGGCCGACGAGTCGGCCTGGAACGCCCATGATGCGATCCAGATCATTGCTGCCGGCCAGGTGCAGATCGTGTCGATCTACACCACCAAGGCAGGCGGCCTCTACAAGGCGATGGAGGTCGGCGCGGTCTGCCGCGCGGCCGGCATCATCTGCAACGTCAACGGTTCGATCGAGACCGGCATCGGCAACCTCGCCAACGTCCAGGTAGCGGCGGCTTCACCGGCGGTGACGCTGTCCTGCGTCATTCCGATCTCGACGCCGGCCGAAGCGCAGCACGGCCAGGTCGGCGGCATCTACTACAAGGACGACCTTTTGGTCGAGCCGATGCGCTTCTCCGAAGGCGCCATCGCCGTTCCGACCGGGCCCGGCATGGGCATTGATGTCGACCTCGCAAAGATCGAAAAATACCGCGTCCGCGATTGAGCCTGACGCGAGCCATCTAGGGGAGAACTACAAGAATGCGGACTGAAATCGTCGCAAAGCAGGTCAAGGCAATGGCCCAGCACGGGCTCGATGCCATCATCTGCTCGTCGCCAGAAAACTTCGCCTACACCACCGGCTTCGTGGTGCCGTCGCAGCCGCTGATCCGTCATCGCCATGCGATGACCATCGTCACCGCTGACGGTCGCACCGCGATCTTCGGCGTCGACATGGAGGCGTCGACCATCAAGCGGAAGCAGCCAAACGTGGCGACGCGCATCTGGGCCGAATTCTCCGACGATCCGATGCTGGTGCTTGCCGACCAGCTTTCCGAACTCGGCCTTGCCGGAGCTCGCATCGGCCTCGAAATGGACTATTTGCCGGCTGGCGATCTTGCCCGCCTAATCGCGGCGATGCCTGGTGCGCGCTTCGAGCATGCCGAGCCGATCCTGGCGCGGCTGCGCCAGATCAAGACGGCCGAAGAAGTGGCCCTGCTGCGCAAGCTGTCGCGCATCGCTGACCAGGCGATCACCGACACGCTGGCCATTGTCGATGCCGGCGATTCGGAGATGGACATTGCGGGCCACCTGACCCGCAACGTCTATTCGCTCGGCGCCGAGCACTTCAAGCTTCTGATCGTCGCCACCGGCGAGCGTTCGGTGCTGCCAAATGTCGGCCCGTCCGAACGCGTTCTGAAGCGCGGCGACGTCTGCCGTGTCGAGATATTCTCGGTCATCAATGGCTACCAGGCCGGTGTTTGCCGCACCGCCATCGTCGGCGAGGCGCCGCCCATGGCCGACAAGATCTGGGCGCACCTGGTCGAATGCAAGTATGAGATCATGGAGAAGGTGAAGCCGGGCGCCAGCTGCCGCGAAATCTACGATGCCTTCATCGCCAAGCTCGCCAAGCTGAACCTGCCGCCGATCTCGTTCGTTGGCCACGGCATCGGCCTGCACCTGCACGAGGATCCGTATCTCGGCCTGACGCCGGTGCTCGGAAAGCCGGGCAGCGACGCGCCGCTGGAAGAGAACATGGTGCTCGGCTTCGAGCCGCTCTGCTATGACACCGGCTACGGCTACGGCATGCAGAACAAGGACATGCTGCTGGTGACGTCGAACGGCTCGGAACTGTTGTCTGACTATGCCGACACCGACAAGCTGATCCTCTGCGGTACCGCAAAGCAGGGCGGCAAGGTCAAGGCCGTCGCCTGAGCGAACTTGACTTGTGAAATGGCAGCCGGGGTGCTTTGTGGCCCGGCTGCACAGCGAGATATCGCCCGCCGCCACGGACCGGCGGGACGAGATTGAAGGTCCGTGAGTGAAGTATGGGGTGGAGACACATGCGCACGCTGATCGAGAATTTGAATTTCGCCTTTACGGTCGACAAGAACGACACGGTGCTGCGCAACGCCAGCATGGTGGTGGAAAACGACCGCATTGCCGACATCGGCACGGCGAGCGAGGTGGCGGCGCGCCACAATGGCAAGAGCTTCGACAGGGTGATCGATGGCACGATGCTGGGCATCTGCCCTGGTTTCGTCGACAGCCACGTGCATCTGTCCGAGACGCTGTCGCGTGCGGTCTTCCCGGATAACCTCAACACCCGCGCCTGGGTGTTCCACTGGGCCAAGCCCTTCTATGCCCACATCACCGAGGAAGACGAGTATTGGGGCGCGTTGCTCGGCATCACCGAGATGCTGCGCTGCGGCACCACCTGCTTCCTCGACATGGGCTCGCAATACGATCCCGGCATCGTCATCCGGGCGATGGACAAGACCGGCATCCGCGGCATCACCGGCCGTCACGCCGCCGACAACCGGCCGGCGGAGCTGCCGCGCGGCTGGACCGAGGAGATGGCCGATCACCACTTCTTCCCCGATGCGCAATCGGCGCTGAAGGTGCTTGAGGAAAACGTCCTCCGCTACAACAACACGCTCGAAGGCCGCGCCCGCTGCTGGGTCAACATCGAGGGCAAGGAACCGTGCAGCCTCGAGCTGCATGTCGGTGCGGTTAAGCTGGCCGAAAAGCTCGGTGTCGGTACCACCTACCACCTTGCAACCTCGATCGAGGAAGCCAAGGTCTGCGAAAGCAAATATGGCTGCTGGCCAATCACCCGGATCGACCGCGCCGGCGGCATCGGCAAGAACCTGGTCATCGCTCATGGTGCAGCGGTGTCGGACGAGGAGGTCAAGCTTTTGGCCGAGCGCGGCGCCAGTGTCGCCTTCTGCCCATGCTCGTCGTTCAAGCTCGGCAAGGGTGCGACGGCCATCGGCAAGTATCCTGAGATGGTCAAGGCAGGCGTCAAGGTCGGCCTCGGCACCGACGGTGTGTCGGCTGCAGGCAACATGAACCTGATGCGCCAGATGCTGGTCGTTGCCGGCATGTTCAAGGACGCCCGCATGCAGCCCGACATCTTCACCGCGCGCCAGGCGTTGCGCGCCGCCACCATCGAAGGCGCGCGCGCCTTGATGTGGGACGACGAGATCGGCTCGCTGGAAATCGGCAAGAAGGCCGACTTCATCCTGTTCGACCTCGACCATGTCGAATGGACGCCGTTCTACGATCCGCTGCAGGCGCTGGTGTTCTCGGCGTCGACCGCGTCCATCACCCAGACCTGGGTGGACGGCAAGGTGCTTTATGCCGACGGCAAGGTGCAGGGCGTGGACGAGCCGGGCATCCGCCGCAAGGCACGCGAGCTGGCCGCAGCTGCGGTCGTGCGCGCCGGCCTGCACGAACACGGCGTCGAGACGACGACTACGCTCTACGACGAAGGAAACTGACGCGCAGCGCTTCCGCATCTAACGTTGCGGAAGCACTGGCCAGCCTGTAGAAGTAATGCGTTCAGAGGCTGCATGGGAGAGATCGGCCTACTGGCCGGCGCCGACGGAGCAACCCCCCAGGAAACTCTCAGGCAAAAGTGACCATGCAGCTGAACGATCTGGAGAGAGGCACCTCGAGTGCCCACCGAAGGGGAAAGCCGCGCCGGCAAGGCCGCCGCGGTTAAGCTCTCAGGTACAGCGACAGATTGGGGAAAAACAGCGGGTTTCGGCCCGCCCCCAACTTTGATCGCGGAGAGTGAAATGCCCCATATTGCCGTTATCGGCGCCGGTATCACCGGCGTCACCACTGCCTATGCGCTTCTGGAGCGCGGCTATTCCGTCACCGTCATCGACCGCCAGCGCTATGCCGGCATGGAGACGTCGTTTGCCAATGGCGGCCAGCTTTCGGCCAGCAATGCCGAGGTCTGGAACCACTGGTCGACGGTGCTCAAGGGCATGAAGTGGATGCTCAGGCGCGACGCGCCGCTGCTGATGAACCCGGCGCCGACCTGGCACAAATACGCCTGGCTGGCGGAGTTCGTCTCCAACATCATGAACTATCGCGACAATACGGTGGAGACAACGCGGCTGGCGATTGCCGCGCGCAAGCACCTGTTTGCCATTGCCGAGCGCGAGAACATCGATTTCGACCATGTCCAGCGCGGCATCTTGCATGTCTATTGGGACAAGCCGAGCTTCCAGCATGCGCTGAAGGTCAATTCGATGCTGGTCGAAGGCGGCCTCGACCGCCGCCCGGTGACGGCTGCAGAAGTGAAGTCCATCGAACCTGCCTTGCATGGCGCTTTCCACGCCGGTTTCTACACCCCATCGGATTCGACCGGCGACATCCACAAATTCACCTATGGCCTCGCCCAGGCCTGCGAAAGGCGCGGGGCGCGTTTCGTCTTCGACGCCACGGTCAACCGCATTGCCCGCGATGGCGTGTTCTGCATCGGGTATTCCCACGGCGGGTCCGTGGCGGAGGCAGCTCAAGAGATCGTCGAGGCCGATGGCGTCGTCGTCTGCGCCGGTGCCGCCAGTCGCCACTTCGCGGCGATGCTGGGCGACCGCGTCAACGTCTATCCGGTCAAGGGTTATTCGATCACCGTGCATCTCGATGACGAGCGCAGCCAGAAGGCGGCACCCTGGGTCAGCCTGCTCGACGACCGCGCCAAGATTGTCACCAGCCGTCTGGGCGCCGGGCGCTTCCGGGTCGCCGGCACGGCCGAGTTCAACGGCATGAACCGCGACATCCGCGACGACCGCGTCAGGCCGCTGGTCGACTGGACGCGGATGTTGTTCCCCGATGTCGACACCAACCGCGTCGTGCCCTGGGCCGGCCTGAGGCCGATGATGCCCAACATGATGCCGAGGGTCGGCAAGGGTCGGCAGCCGGGCGTCTTCTACAACACCGGCCACGGCCACCTTGGCTGGACCCTGTCCGCCGCGACCGCCCAGATGGTCGCCGAGACCATTTCGGGCGAGTTCTGCACCGATGCCGCGATTGCGGCCTGACCCTTGGAGTTGAGACAATGAACATGATGAGCCGGGTCACAGATACCGTTTCCCTTCATGGCCTTTCGATATCGCGTGAGCTGCACGACTTCGTGGTGTCGGAAGCGATGG